>NZ_CP194010.1:3154166-3469583 GCF_042055075.2 Roseobacter phycocola
CGACACTTCCGAGCTGGGCATGGAAGCCTATCCGGAATTCGCAAAAGGCTGATTTTCCTCTCCTCCCGAGGAACAGCACTGGCCCGGGCGCTCGCGCCCGGGTTTTTTTGTCAGATGTGTGGCCATCTCTGGAGCCGATCACAGTTTGACAGCCATCCCTGACCGGGGAACACTGCCCAGATGACCGAAGCCACCACACTCCCTGTTACAGGCCGATGCTATTGCGGTCATATCCGCTTTCATTGCACCGAAGCGCCTCAGACAGTTGCATACTGCCATTGCACTGACTGCCGGCGCGCATCCGGTGGACCCGTAGCGGCCTTTGCTGCATTTGACTGTGATCACGTGCACTTCACCCCAGACGAGGGCAAACCGATCAGCATTACGCCAGGTGTCGTACGGACATTCTGCGACCGGTGCGGCGCGTCACTGACTGGCCGCTATGACTACCTGCCGGGCCAGGTCTATCTGTCGATTGGAATCATTGATCAGGCGGACCAGCTGATGCCAGATATCCATGCGCACGCATCGCAACAGCTGCCGTGGCTACATATCGAAGATGACCTGCCGCGTGCAGACGAAACGGCTGCAGAGTTTCTGCAGCCGTCAGGTTCGCTGTCCGGGCAGGTCAGACACCCGCGTCGATGATCGCTTTCGCCAGTACCGGGATCGTCTCCGCATTCAGGCCCGCGATGTTCATGCGGCTGTCGGCGACCATGTATATCCCGTTGTCTTTGCGCATCTGCTCGACCTTGTCCTTTGTCGTGCCCAGACGCGAGAACATGCCCCGGTGCTGCGCCAGAAAACCAAAGCGGTCGGAGCCTGACAGGCGCTGAAGCTCGCCAGCCAGCTGGCTGCGCAGGCCCAACATGCTGTTTCGGACCTCTTCAAGCTCGGCCATCCAGTCCGCGCGCAGAGCGTCGTCGTTCAGGATCATCGTCACAATCCGCGCACCGTGATCGGGGGGGAAGCTGAAGTTCTGCCGGTTCAGGAACGCCAGTGTGTCCTGATGCAGCTTGCGCGCTTCCGCGTTCTGGCTGACGGCCATCAGCAGGCCGGTGCGTTCGCGGTAAATACCAAAATTCTTGGAACAGCTGGCAGCAATGATGCACTCGGGCACCGATGAGGCCACCAGACGTGTTGCGGCAGCGTCCTCCTCCAGACCATCCCCAAACCCCTGATACGCAATGTCGATCATCGGCACAGCACCGGTTTCCAGCAGCACGTCGACCACAGCCTGCCATTCCGTCATGTTCAGGTTTGCGCCTGTGGGGTTGTGACAGCACCCGTGCAACAGCACCACGTCACCCGCCTTTGCGGTTTTCAGGTCGGCAATCATGCCGTCGAAATCCACACCCCGGGACTCCTCATCGAAATAGCGGTAATCGACGCGCTCCATTTCCAGATAGTTCAGGATCGACAGGTGGTTGGGCCAGGTCGGGTCCGACACAAAAATGCGCGCGCCCGGTCGCGCCATGCGCACCAGCTCAAAAGCCTGCCGTACCGCGCCTGTGCCACCCGGTGTGGCAACAGCGGCAATGTTCTCGCGGGCCACGCTGTCGGCCAGAACCAGCCGCACCATCGCGTCGCCAAAGGCCGGATCGCCCGCCAATCCGGTGTAAACCTTGCTGTCCTGCGTTTCCCACAGCTGATGTTCCGCCACTTTGACAGCGCGCATCACAGGCGTCAGGCCAGTGGCATCCTTATAAACCCCCACACCAAGGTCGATCTTAGTCGGACGCGGGTCGTCCCTGAAAAGCTGCATCAGGGTCAGAATGCCGTCCGCGGGGCGTTCTTTCAGAGTTTCAAACATCAGGCTTCTCCGGTTGCCACAGGGACCGTGGGGAACATACCCCATTCGGCCCAGGATCCATCATAAAGGGACCATTGCGCATGGCCCATCCGCTCCAGCGCAAGCGCCAGAATGGCCGCCGTCACGCCAGACCCGCAGGTCGTGATCACAGGTTTGCCGAGATCGACACCGGCCGCCTCGAAAACGGCGCGTGTCTCTTCGGGCGATTTCATCGTTTTGTCATCGTTCAGCAGCGTCGTGAAAGGCACCGAACGGGATCCCGGGATGTGGCCTGGCCGCAGACCTTCGCGCGGTTCAGGTGCTTCGCCACGGAACCGGATCGCCGCGCGCGCATCCACGATTGCATGATCTTTCAGTTTCGACGCCGCCGAGACCTGCGTTACGTCACGTACAAGATGGTTCTGGAACCGGACGGTCATATGTCTGTCCCGCACAACAGGCGGCATGTCCTCGGTCGGGTGCCCTTCAGCCTGCCATTTCGGGAAGCCACCGTCCAGCACGGCCACGTTTTCCTGGCCCATCAGCCGGAAGAGCCACCACACACGCGCGGCCGACAACAATCCGGCACCATCATAGACCACCACCTGGTGGCCGTCGCCGACGCCCATGGCGCGCATGCGTGACATGAACTTTTCGACGGGCGGCGCCATATGCGGCAGGTCGGAACGGCTGTCTGAAATCTCGTCGATATCAAAGAACCGTGCACCGGGAATATGCGCCCCGTTGTATTCGTCACGCGCATTGCGTCCGGCCTCGGGCAGATACCAGGATGCATCCAGCACCCGCAGGTCAGGATCCTTCAGGTGCTGCGCCAGCCAGTCGGTGGAAACAAGCGTTTTCGGATCATCAGACATGAGGCGGATTCCCGGAAAATGAAAACGCCTCTGCCTAACGCCACGGGGCCGCGCTGGCAAGCCCGTCAGCCGTGATCCTTGAGCAGGCGGGACTTCTGGCGCGACCAGTCACGCTTGGCGGATGTTTCACGCTTGTCATGCAGTTTTTTACCCCGCGCGACGCCGATCTTGATCTTGGCCATACCGCGGTGGTTGAAGTAGAGCACCAGCGGGACAAGGGTCATGCCTTTGCGCTGCGTCGCGTTCCACATGTCAGACAGCTCTTTGCGGCTGACCAGCAGCTTGCGGCGGCGGCGCTCTTCGTGCTGAAAGGTCTTGGCCTGTTTGTAGGGCGCGATATAGGCATTCACCAGCCAGAGCTCGCCGTCCTCAACCGCAGCATAGCTTTCCGCGATGTTGGCACCGCCCTCACGCAGCGATTTGACCTCTGATCCTTCCAGAATGATCCCGCATTCCAGATCTGTCTCGATGGCATAATCATACCGCGCGCGCCGGTTCTCGGCGACGACCTTGTAGTTCGGGTCTGATTTTGAAGCGGATTTAACCTGTGCCATGCGCGCAGACTTAGGCGCTCCGGAGGGCGCGTGCAAGCCGCGTACACCCGCAGAACGGGAAGGACATACCCAGATCGTACGGAATAGTGTATGCAGGGTCCCAAGATAAACAGATCACCTGAAGCGCTGGATGTTTAACCCGACCGCAGAACTGGCCTCGTCCTTTGCCAATCACCTGTCTGACACGTTTCTGGATTACTTCTCGGGACGTGAGCCGGAGTATGCTGCTTTCATCAGTGGCTGCGCCCGGATGGTGCTGGAACGGCTGGGCAATTCTGATGCGCTGTACCACAACGCAGAACACACTATCATGGTCACACTGGTTGGTCAGCAGATCATGCGCGGGCGGCTTGTTACCGAATCTGTGCAGGCCGAAGACTGGTTGCACTATGTCGTGGCCCTGCTGCTGCATGACATCGGCTATCTGCGCGACATTGTTGACGGTGATGAGGAAAACCTCGTGGTGATCAGCCCGGACGGCGACACGATCAGTCCGCCGCGCGGGGCATCGGACGCTTTTCTGTCACCCTACCATGTGAACCGCGGGATGATGTATGTCCGCCAGCGTTTCGCCGGCACAGATATTATCGACGAAGAACGGATCGCAGCAGCGATTGATTACACCCGGTTTCCGGTACCGGATGATCCCTGGTACGGATCGACAACCAGTGAGCCGGCGCTGTTGCGAGCCGCGGATCTGATCGGGCAGATGGCGGACCCGTTTTATCACCGTAAAATCGGTGCGCTTTATCAGGAATTCAGCGAAACCGGGATGAACGAGGAGCTGGGCTACGAAAGTGCCGTTGACCTGATGGAGCAGTTCCCTGACTTTTTCTGGTCACGGGTCCAGCCCCTGATCGGCCCCGCACTGGGACACCTGGAACAGACGATGGAAGGTAAACAGTGGGTAGCGCAGCTTTATAACCACGTCTTTCAGGTAGACCACCGCTCTTCGATGCTGGGTCCCTTTACGGGTCCCGGCTGAAACAATCCGATCCTGATCAGACCAGGCGCTGCAACCTCAAAACGATAATGACCTGATCCGGTATTCCGGGTTTGAGAATTGCCGCTGTATAGGCGAAGGTGCGGGTGCCGGAAACGCCACTGTTGTCCCGACCCGGTGCCCACACTGGCGTGCACCTTCTGACCGACACAACGGAGAGACGATGAGTTATTCCTACGACGACCAGAACATCTTTGCGAAAATTCTGCGTGGCGAGATTCCCAACACAACCGTGCTGGAAACCGAACACAGCCTTGCATTCCGGGACCTGTACCCGCAGGCCCCGACCCATGTGCTGGTCATTCCCAAAGGCCCCTATGTCAGCTTTGACCACTTTGCCGCCGAGGCGAGCGACGCAGAAATTGCGGATTTCACGCGGGCGGTCGGCGAGGTTTGCCGTCTCGAAGGCGTCACGCTGACAGCAGGCGAAGGTTTCCGGATGATCTCAAACGCCGGCGCGCATGGTGTTCAGGAAGTCCCGCATCTGCATGTGCATGTGCTGGGGGGACGGCACATGGGCCGGATGGTGGCAAAAGCGGACTGACGCGTCAGTATCCGCGCCGCTTCTCAGACCACCACCGCCGCAGACGACCCCGCTTTTCGGCGACGGCATCCTCTGTCGCTTCCCAGTTGTCCTGAAGTTCCTCAAGGGTCGGATCGATGCGGCGCGCGCGAAACCGGCGCCAGCGCACCCAGAGACCGTACCAGACCGCCGCGACAAGTGTGAGGATCAGTACATTGCGCCACGGCAGTGGTTTTGACGCGTCCGGGCCATCAACCGGCCAGACGGAAACCGCGTTGGGAAAGATCGAAAAAAATTCGTTGCGCCAGCCATAGTGGCGCACCGCGACGTACTGCGGGTTGGCAGCGGTCGAACGCAGATCAGCCGCTTCTGCCTGAAGGTTCGACGTGTCAAATTTGAAATAGGGTGGCCAGCTCCAGCCGGTGTCCTCATTGCGGTACACCATTACCCGGTCACTGACCTGCCGGGTCTGAATAAAGAAAACATCGCGCCCGGTTGCATCAGCAGCACTGCCTGCATCACCGCCCGACCAGAAAAGGCTGTTCATGCCCGGTGTCTCGCGCTTTTCATACGTGTCCGTGATCCGCACAATGTCGACTTGGGGCAGCGTGTAATGAAAGAAACCGGCCACCGTCAGCCAGAAGACAACAATGATGCTCCACTTGATGTACGCCATGTGTGGTTCCCTCTCAGGCGGAATTCGTCAGATAAATCAGCAGTGCAAGCGCCGCGGTCGGCAGAACGTAAACGCCCAGAATAAGGTTGCGCTTCAGGGGACGATGATAACGTTCAAGACCTGAACGGACAAATTGTGCCCGTGACCCGTCTCCTTTGCCTGCATCCCATGTGGCCTCCAGTTTTTCGCGGCGCCGCGCGCGGAAAAAGAACCAAAGACAGGCATAGACGACCGACAGAACAACAAAACCCATCAGAAATAGCCTGGCGATTGCCATCAATGTTGTCCTTTTTCGCTGTGCTCAGCACCGGATATAGTCATGTAAATAACATTTACATCCTTCCGGACCATTTATCGCACCTGCATGTCAAATGACGTCAACAGGGGAAAGCCCTATTTGCCGCGATGCGCCTGCATGTGGCGGGTCAGTCTGCGCAGACGCGTCTGCAATTCCACCAGTTCGCTGGTCTGCATACCCGTCGCTTCGAGAATGCGGGACGGTACATGCGCTGCTCGGGTTTCGAGCGCGCGACCGGCATCTGTCAGGCCAACCGCAACGCGCCGTTCATCCGCCGGGTCGCGGCGGCGCGTCACCAGACCCGCATCCTGCAAACGCTTAATCAGCGGCGTCAGCGTATTGCTTTCGAGGCTGAGGCGCTTGCCGATGTCGCCAACAGTGAGGGGCTCATCCGTCCACAGATTCAGCATCACCAGATACTGTGGATAGGTCAGGCCAAGCGGATCAAGCAATGGCTTGTATTGCCGCGTGAAAGCCTGCGACGCCGCATAGAGATCAAAACAGATCATCTGCTCCATCGGGTCGTCGCTGCTGGCAGGGTGTGAGTGTTCCGGGTTCATACCACCCCACTATATCGCAAGCGATTAAATCGCAATGTTGACATTTGTTTCTCACTCTTTTATATCGTGCGCGATATAATCGCTCACAATTAAAAGGATGCTCCGATGTCAGCTAAAGTTCTCTACCGCACAAGTGCGACCGCAACAGGCGGCGGCCGTGAAGGGACCTCCGCCGTCGATGATGGCAGTTTCACAGCAACGCTCGTAACTCCCAAGGAGCTCGGCGGCGCCGGTGGTGAGGGGGTGAACCCTGAGCAATTGTTTGCAACGGGCTATGCCGCCTGCTTTCTGGGAGCTTTGCGGTTCTATGCCGGACAGAAAAAGATCGACGTACCGGATGATGCCTCCGTCAGCGTGAGCGTCGGTATCGGCCCGCGTGAGGATATGGGCTTTGGCCTCGATGTCGCGATCAGCGTTTCGCTGCCGGGCGTCGACAGCGACGTGGCCAACGATCTTGTTGACGGCGCGCATATTGTCTGTCCCTACAGCCACGCAACACGGGGCAGCCTGAATATCACGCCAAGCCTGGCGTAAGACCATGCCGCCGCCGCAGGAGTATGCGGCGGCGGCACAAGGGCCTGACGTCATCCGGTGATGTTGAAGTCAGGACCATAAGGGTAGCCGGTGATATTCTCGCACCCGTCTTCTGTGATCACGAGGATATCGTGCTCGCGGTATCCTCCGGCACCCGCCTGCCCATGCGGAATGGTCAGCATGGGTTCCATCGAAATGACCATACCCGGCTCCAGCACTGTATCGATGTCCTCGCGCAACTCGAGGCCCGCTTCGCGGCCGTAATAATGGCTGAGAACACCGAATGAATGCCCGTATCCGAAAGTCCGGTACTGCAACAGATTGCGCTCTTCGAGGAACGCGTTGATCTGATGGGTAATCCCGGCGCATGTGACACCGGGTTTCAGCAACCCGATCCCAAGCTCGTGCGTCGCAACATTTGCCTGCCAGATGTCGAGGCTGGCCGCATCCGGCTGGCCCAGAAACAACGTCCGCTCCAGTGCCGTGTAGTACCCCGATATCATCGGGAAGGTATTCAGGCTCAGGATGTCGCCCGACTGCAACTGCCGCCCTGTTACCGGATTATGTGCACCATCGGTGTTGAGGCCGGACTGGAACCACACCCAGGTATCGCGGTATTCTGCATCTGGAAAGCGTCTGGCGATTTCCAGCTCCATGGCATTCCGGCCCGCCATCGCCACGTCGATCTCACGCACCCCGGTTCTGATGGCGTCGCGGATCGCATATCCGCCAACATCCGCCACCGCGGCACCCTGCCGGATCAGTGCAATCTCGGCCTCGGACTTATGCATGCGCTGCCGCATCGTCGTCTGACACAGATCGACCATGGTCAGCGGCTGCAGGAAATCTTCCAAAGCATCCCGCTGCACAAGGGTCAGGTGATCCCCTTCATACCCCACGATCTGATTCTTACCGGCCACGCTCTGTGCAGCACGCCAGAAATTATCACGCTGCCAGTCGGTATAGGTAATGCTGTCACAAAAACTCCGGCGCCACGGCTGGCCTGCGTCGATGCCCGCACTGATCGTGACACAATCCGTTTCTGTCACGACAAGGCCATATGGACGGCCGAACGCACAGTAAAGAAAACCGGAATAGTACGCCACATTGTGCATAGAGGTGAGCACAGCAACGGTCGCACCCGCAGCCTGCATACGTTCCCGCAGCTCAGCGATCCGGGCCTCATATTCAGCAGCCTCAAAAGGCAACCGGACTTTTTCCCCGTTATGAAAACGGTACATGTCAGGGCGGGTATTTGTTGGTTGAGCGGTCATGTCAGACCCTCCTTTGCAGAAAGGTCCCGGCGTTCAGGACAGAACTGGCAGTTTTGCAGGACGACGCCATCGTGCTGCGGCCACGCCCTGCTTTACAGCAGTGGCGTTCCGGATCAACCCTGCGTCGGCGTCAGAAAACGCACAAGGCGGCTTTCCGGGTCTTTCAGGGCGTCAATCACGTCGAAATGGTGCCGTCCGGGCTCAATCACAGCCTCCACGCCCCAGACATGTGCAAGCCGTTCGGCGTCTTCGACAAAAACGGGTCGCTCCTCCGCCCCCACATGTATTTCAACAGGCACCGCAGGCGCCGGCATGAAGACAGGGCTTTCCGCATTTGCCTCGTCCTGATCAAGCTGCAGCGTTTCGTTCATCGTTGTCTCCAGAAGCGGCACCAGCCTGGCCACGGGCGAGATCGGCGCAACGCCGACGATGCGGTCCCGCACGGCATCTGGCAGAACACCGGGGCCTGTCATCCGGGCGACCAGATGCCCCCCTGCAGAATGCCCCGTCAGAGAGATCGGCCCGTCCGTGCGCGCCGCAATTGCCATGATCGCGCGGGCGATCTGTCGCGTGATGTCCCGGACGCGGACGTCAGGACACAGATCATACCCGGGCATCGCCACGGACCAGCCGCGCCCGATGGCCCCGGTTGCGAAATGAGACCAGACGGTGTGGTCGAAAGCCTTCCAGTATCCCCCATGCACAAACACGACCGTGCCGGCTGGTTCGGACGGGGCGTTGAAGAAATCAAACACCTGACGCGCAGTGTCCCCGTAGGAAACACCTGTTTCTGCCCGTTCGCCGAGCTCTGCACGGAACGCAGCAGCTTCTGAGGTCCAGCGCGGCGGGTAGTCTTCAGCGCCAGGAATGTAGGGGGCATTAGCGTATGCGTCGTCCAGTGGCTTCATTTGTTACACCTTCGATTTGGGAACTGGACAATCATACCCAGAGTTGGTTTGAGAGCTACAGCCATTTTCGCGGAGGACCCGAAATGAAAGATATTCTAAACACCGACCTGAAATCTCTGCTCAAAGACCCCTCGCTGCTGGAAACACGCGCCTATATCGGCGGCGCCTGGGTTGATGGGGACGGAGGGACGTTCGAAGTGACCAACCCTGCCCGGGGAGACGTCATTGCCGAGGTCGCAGACCTGAGCCGCGCGCAGGTTGCAGGCGCTATTGCCCAGGCAGAAGCTGCGCAAAAAGCATGGGCGGCACGCCCGGCCAAGGAACGCGCCGTTATCCTGCGCAAATGGTATGATCTGATGATGGAAAACGCCGACGATCTGGCGACCATCCTGACGGCAGAACAGGGCAAGCCCTTTGCCGAAGCCAAAGGCGAAATCGGCTATGGCGCGAGCTTCATCGAGTTCATGGGCGAGCAGGCAAAACGTGTCTATGGCGAAACGATCCCGGGTCACCAGGCCGACAAGCGGATCACTGTGCTGAAGCAGCCCATCGGTGTCGCCGCATCGATCACACCGTGGAACTTCCCCAATGCGATGATCACACGCAAGGCCGCACCAGCTCTTGCCGTTGGCTGCTCTTTTGTGGCGCGCCCTGCAAAGGAAACACCGCTCAGTGCCATCGTAATGGGCGTACTGGCAGAGCGTTCCGGCATCCCGGCGGGTGTGTTCAATGTTGTGCCATCCTCCTCGGCCTCTGCGATCGGAAAAGAGTTCTGCGAGAACCCTGCCGTGCGCAAACTGACCTTCACCGGATCGACCGAAGTGGGCCGCATTCTGCTGAAACAGGCTGCCGATCAGGTCATGAAGTGCTCCATGGAACTGGGCGGGAATGCCCCCTTCATCGTGTTTGACGATGCGGATCTCGATGCCGCTGTTGAGGGCGCGATGATGTGCAAATTCCGCAACAACGGTCAGACCTGTGTCTGTGCAAACCGCATATATGTTCAGGCCGGCGTGTACGACGCTTTTGCTGCAAAGCTGAAAGTGGCAGTGGAGAACCTGAACGTCGGGGACGGTCTTGAGGATGGTGTGACCACCGGCCCGCTGATCAACGCCGAAGCCGTCGACAAGGTCGTCGAGCACATGGAAGACGTGGTCGCACAGGGCGGCGCGATCCTTACGGGCGGGAAAGCGCATGAAAAAGGCGGTACCTTCTTTGAGCCTACGGTCGTGACAGGGGTCACTCAGGACATGAAGGTTGCGCAGGAAGAAACCTTTGGCCCTCTCGCGCCGCTATTCAAATTCGAAGACGAAGACGAAGTCATCGAAATGGCCAATGACACGATCTTTGGTCTCGCGTCCTACTTCTACGCCAAAGACCTCAGCCGGGTATACAAAGTGGCCGAGGCGCTGGAATACGGGATCGTCGGTGTAAACACCGGGATCATCTCGACAGAGGTCGGTCCCTTTGGTGGGGTAAAACAATCCGGCCTTGGCCGCGAAGGCAGCCACCACGGCATCGAAGACTATCTGGAAATGAAGTACATCTGCATGTCTGTCTGACCAGAATTCCAGTATTGTTTCAAAGGGCCGCCTCGTGCGGCCCTTTTTCTTTTGTTTAATTACAATGACCTGGACAGCGTTCACCTTACTTCGGGCTATTTTTTATGAACTTTGTTCACAAAACTGTTGATCCTGCAGAATTGCTCCCTTATGTAATTTGAACAACGTTCACAAAAGGAGAAAATAATGTTTATTCGTTCAGCCCTTGCTGCCCTCGCTCTCGTCGCAACCGCCACTGTTGCCTCTGCCGGACCCAGTGGTCAGCATTCTGCCCAGGCCGTTGAACACAGCGGACAGGCCGCCAGCCACGCGGGCTCTGCCGTAGCCTCCGGGGCCGCCACGGTCGCATCTGTGCCGATCGTCGCCGTTGGTTCCGCTATCGCGATCACCGGCGCCGCTCTCGAAGAGATCGGAACCAGCACGGTGGACGCCGGCGCAGACCTGAGCCGGGTTGGTCAGCCGCAGACCGTCAACATCATTGTCGCACCTGGCGCCGCGCCGACGCTCGACTGATTGCAGACTGCAAGGAGAAAACACATGAAACGCATTTTCACTATCGCAATGGTCATCCTTGTTACCCTGCTGCCAGGCCTCTCTCAGGCCGGCAGCAATCAGGCCACCGACCCGGTCCACAGCACGGACAAGGTGGCCAGGTTTGCGCTGGATGTTCAGACAGAACTGGCCCGTCAGGGCGCGCATGTTGCCATTGTCGGCCGCGTCGGACGGGACCGTGCAACACTGCCTGAGGGCATCGATTACACACACGTTGCCTATTGGGTTTATTCCAGAATGGTCCGTGCGGACGGGTCCACCTACAAAGGCTACAGGGTCTACAACCTTTACCAGCAGGGGGACAATGGACGCACCAGCCGCCTGATCGAGGACAGCCCCGAAGACTTTTTCGCAGGCGCCTATGAACTGGACGCGGGCATCATTGTCCCGGACAAACGTCTGCAGAGAAAACTGCTCGATGTGATTTCCAGCCCGGCGTATGCGCAGCTGCACAACCCCAGCTATTCCGTTCTGGCAAACCCCAGAACCCAGCGGTTCCAGAACTGCACGGAACACACGCTCGATGTTCTGATGGCGAGCCTTTATGACACATCAAGCAAGGCGGTCATCAAGGCGAATATCACTGCCCATTTTGAGCCCCAGCCTGTCGAGATCGGTGGTATGAAACGGTTGCTTGCGCCCGCGGCTGCGCCTGCACTGACGACCGTCGATCATGGCAGCTCTGTTGCGACCGCCACTTTCGGGTCCATCGCACGCTTTATGCACGAGCATGATCTGGACGCCGGGATCTACCGCCACAAACTGGACGGGCCGCATCCTTTCCGGATTTGACAAGAACTGGGCAATCGCACATGACCAGTGGCGATGAACACTGAAAAACCAATGTCACGGCGCGACCGCAATCTGGCCGGTATCCGCGAAAAAGCCACTGAACTGGCTGAACGCATCGTCCTCGAAAAAGGGGGCGATGCGCTTCACGCACGCGGGCTGGCCAAAGAGCTGAATATTTCCGTGGGATCGCTTTATAACGCCTTCGGGGACCTGGACGGGGTGGTGCGGGCCGTGAACGTCCGTTGCGCGGACCGGCTGGCGGAAAAGCTGCGGGCAGCGGCCCTGTCCGAAGCTGCAGATCCGATCACGCGCATCAATGCGATCGGGGCCGCCTACTTCGACTTTGCGCTGGCTGAACCGCGCCGCTGGTACATGCTGTTTGAGCGGGATTCCGATCTGCAGCTGGATCTCCGGGCGCAGGAACTGCAGGAAGGTCTGCTTGATATGCTGATCCGGGCGGGTGACGGCGATCCGGAGAACCGGCAGCACCGCGAGTTCTACCTTATGCTCTGGGCGTCCGTGCACGGTATCGTTTCACTGGCATGCCGGCCGTCCATCACGATGATCGAACCCGGAGCAGCGCGCGCATATATTGCTTCGCTGATCCGGGCCGCTTTCCGGAATTTTCCGGAAACAGATCCTAGTTAGAGATTCCAACCGCCCGGTGCAGATAACGCATATCGTTGAGCTGACGGGACAGAAATGCGGCGATGTCCGCCAGCGGGATCTTCAGCGTGAGGCGCCTGTCGTCCGGACCAAAGTTTTCACGGAACCGGCCGGTAGCCGGCGCCTTGTCAAACGCTGACGGGCGCACAATCGTCCAGTCCAGACCGCTTGCCTGCACCAACTGCTCCTGCAGCTCATGGTCCCGAAAAACAGGGCGCAGCAACCCACCGAACATAATGCGCTTCCAGAAGAAGTTCAGGTTGCTCCAGCTTTCATGCGCGCCCAGCGTTGACTGACAGATCAGTCGCTTCACCCCATGCTTCTGCATCGCGCGGATCACATTGAGCGTGCCCTGCGACCGGATCGGAGTATTGCGCTTCATACCGGCACCCAGGGTTACGACCACCGCATCATGCCCCTGCATTGCTGCGCTGACGGCGTCCTCATCCATGGCATCACCTGCCACAAACCGAATGTGAGGCCTGTCCTCCGCATACCCGGGCGCGCGCCGCGCAAAAGCTGTGACGTCATGACCTTCTTCCGAGAGCTGCTGGCACACGATCCGGCCCAGAGTTCCGGTAGCTCCAAAAACGATGACTTTCATTCTGATCTCCAATCCGATGAACTTGACACGATGTAAAGTTGACATCGTGTCAATAATCGCTGACTTTACATCATGTCAAGAAAAAAGAAACCAACCCGCACCCGCATCCTTTCCGCAACCCACAGGCTCCTCGAAGACGGGAACATTGCCGCGACACGTATGTCGGATATCGCCAAAGCTGCCGGTATCAGCCGTCAGGCGCTGTACCTGCATTTTCCGAACCGGGCAGAACTCCTGGTGGCGACGGTCCGGTATCTTGATGAAATCCACGACGTCGAAGCACGGCTTGCGCCAAGCCGGGAAGCATCAGATGCGCGGACCCGACTTTCGGAATGGATAAGCGCCTGGGGCGGATACATCGGCGAGATCTACGGCACAGCCAAAGCTCTGATGGCAATGCAGGACACCGATGCTGAGGCACGCGCGGCCTGGGATGACCGTATGCAGGCCGTACGCCATGGATGTGCCGCGTCCGTTAAGGCACTGGTGGAGGAGGGCCTGCTGACGCCCGACCTGTCCGAGGAAGAAGCGACAGATCTGCTCTGGACGATATTGTCGGTCCCTGCGTGGGAACAGTTATGTATCCGCCAGAAATGGTCGCACGAACGATATGTCTCCGTCATGCAGAGTTCGGCAGAGCGTATGCTGATCCGGTCATACTAAAAAGGGGCCGCAATTCTGCGCGCCCCCTCTTTTCGTCTGATCTTAGCCACCTCAGGCGGCGGCAGCTGCCTTGTCAGTCCACGCATTTGCCCGGAAAGCCGCATCAAGATCCGTTTCCGCAATGTGGTTGGTGTAATTCGACAGCACCTTGAAAGCTGTACCCAGAACCACTTCAAGGACGGTTTGCTGTGTATAGCCGGCATCCAGAAGCGCTTGGACCTGCGCCTCTTCAGGCCAGCCACGGCTTGCGTTCACCACAACGGAGAACTGACGCAGCGCTTCCAGCTTCGGGTCGCTGATCGGTGTATTGTTGCGAAGCGCCTCAATCACATCTGCGGGCACACCCGCACCCTGCGAAATCGTTGTGTGGGCCGCCATACAATAGGTACAGCCGTTCAGCCGGTTGTTTGTCATCAGGATGATCTGACGCTCGGTTTCGGTCAGATCCGTTTTCCCGAAGATGCCGGACAGGGTCATATATCCTTCGAGCAGTGCAGGAGCGCCGGCCATTGTCGCCAGAAGGTTGGGCACGAAGCCAAGATTTTTCTGCGCGCCTTCAAGGTACGGTCTGGACCCTGCAGGGGCAGTTTCAACAGTGTGTGTGGTGAATTCGGGCATGTCAGTCTCCATAAGAGTAATTTTGTTTGTACCGTTCGGTATAAACTGCATTTAGGATGTTTATACTGATCGGTCAACACCCGAGGGCCAATTTTCTTGAACGTTCGGTTTAAACTCTTATATCTGTGAGAGAACTTTAGTCTCGGAAGGTAGTTGGAATGCCGTGGGAAAAGACTTTTGACATCGATGAAGCCATAGATCGCGCGACCGAAATATTTGGTAAGAAAGGATACGAGGCAACCTCCATGTCGGATCTGACATCCGCCATGAAGATAAATAAGGGCAGCCTTTACAACGCCTTTGGTTCAAAGAAAGAGCTCTTTGACCGGTCGCTCGCGCGTTATGACCAGAAAACACGGGCCGCTACGCTGGCCCGTCTGCGCCAGCTGGATGATCCTGTTGAAGCAATCCAGACGTTTTTTGACGGCCTGATCGATGAAGCCCGGAACGATCCGAGAAATCTGGGGTGCTTTGTTGTCAACACCGCGCAGGACCTGCCGAACCAGCCTCCGGAAGTCATGGCAATCGTGCAGGAGTCTCTTTCGGACGTGGAACTGTTCTTCCGCGAAATGGTCGAACGCGGTCAGCGTACAGGACAGGTTCCGGCAAGCACAGATGCCCCCGGATCAGCACAGGCACTTTTGTCGATGCTCGTGGGTCTGCGCCTGCTGTCCCGCGGTGCTGTCGGGGTTCCGACACTGGAGAGCATCAGGGATGGCGCCATGCGCCTGGTGCGCGGCACGCCATGAAAAAGGCGCGACCGGGTGGCCGCGCCTGAACGTCATCCGGTGTGCCTGTGATCAGTTGACCGACTTGGCATCCACCACATCTTTCTCAATCTGCCGGGTCGTTGAAATCGCGATCTGACGCGGTTTCAGGGCTTCGGGCACCTCACGTTCCAGATCAATGTGCAGCATGCCGTCCACATGGGCCGCACCCGTCACTTTCACGTGGTCGGCGAGATGGAACCGGCGTTCAAAGGCACGGGTCGCAATGCCCCGGTGCAGATAGGACCGTTCCGCTTTCTCGTCTGCCTTGCGCGCTGAAACGATCAGCGCATTCTCACGCACCTCAACGGAGAGATCCGCATCGGAAAAACCGGCGACAGCAATGGAAATGCGGTATGCGTCGTCATCAAGTTTTTCGATATTGTACGGAGGGTAGGAAGGTTGGGAACCTTCATTTGTCAGCACCCGGTCCATAAGGTCGGCAATCTGATCAAAGCCGACGGTGGCACGATAGAGTGGTGCAAAATCAAAAGTACGCATGGTTCATCCTCTTTTCTGAGCGATAAGTTCCGGGCGCTCCATCAGGGACGCGCCGCGGCGTTGGTTTCTGACCGGGCCCTCAAGAGGCACCCGGCACAAGCTCAATGTGGGAACCGTTCCGCGCCTTTCAAGACCCTCCGGGACGCACAAATTTTGCGCCGCCAGAACCACTGCCGCCCCGGCTTCCGACGGACAGACGCCGGATTTCTGCCACGGGCCGGGGCGCATTTGCCCGCATCCTGTGTTTCAGCTCGGCAACCACCGACGGCAGCGACATGCCATATGTCACTTTCTGTCCATCATATGACCCCATCCCTGAAACCACCGAGACGATCCGGCCACGCCCGTTTGTATGGGTGAAAACAGGCGCCCCGGACGAGCCGAAAGTGACATCGCAGTTCATCACGAGGATGCCTTCGTGCTCCAGCAGCAGTGAACAGGATTTCTGACGGGAAGGTATTTCGGAGCGTCCGCGCCCGTAGGACACGACGCTGACAGAACCAGCGGTCACCGCATCGTTGTGAAGCACAAACGGGTCAAGTTCGTGGGTAGGTATCGGTCGGGCCAGTCTGAGCAGCGCAACGTCGTGCCGGATGTTTTCAGCCGACATACCATTCCCGGGTACATACCGCGGATGCGCCTCGATCTGAAGAATACCGCGCTCTGCCGCGGCCTGCCCGTTGCGCAGTCCGGCCCTGAACGTCAGGTCCTCAGCCTTCAGAAGGGCACCTGTTCTCGACGAATACACGCAGTGCGCTGCCGTCAGAACAAACTCCGGCGCAATCAGCGTTGCTGTGCAAAAACCGGTTTTGCGGGCATCGAGCCGGCCGACCGCCTGCCAGACATGGGCATCATTGGCGCCCTCCAGACCTTTGAGGCGTGTCGTTGACTGCTGTGCATCTGAAGGTTCGGAAATACCGATACAAAGAACCGCAGCGAAGAGGGTCAGTATTCGGTGGGACATCAGGTCAGTCCTCCCCCGGACGGACGAATTTGGCACCGGTTTCGCGACGGGTATCACCGACCACAATCCGGCTGACCGGCGCGACCTCCTGATAAACGCCCTTACCTGCATCGAGTTCACTGCGCAGGAAAGCCAGTGGGCCGCTGAGCGCCGTCCCCAGAGAGACATTCTGGCCGTCAAGTTCAGCCTTGGCAGAAATAACCGAAACAATATGCGCCTTACCGTCAGAGAACGTGAAAATGGGGGCGCCGGACGAGCCGAAATCGACGGAACAGGAGGTCACAAGAACACCCTCCTGCCGGGCCAGTACACGGCAGACTTCCTGCAGTGACGGCGCCTCGGAACGGTCCCGCGCATAGCTGACCACACCAACGCGCGCGCCTTTCCTCGGGCGGGATGCTGTCTCAAAAGGTTCGATTGTTGTGTTCCGGATCGGGCGCACCAGCTCCAGCAGCGCGACATCATTGCGTACACGCTCGGACGAGACCTGCTGATCATAGACGTAGTCCGGGTGGATCACCGCGCGCCGGACCTGGCGGTACGCAGACGCCCGGCCATTGCGCCACCCGGCCAGAAATTCGACGGTTTCGTGATTTATCCGCGCACCCGACGTCTTGTCGAACAGACAATGCGCTGCCGTCAGAACCAGATCAGGCCCGATGAGCGCGCCCGTACAGAACCCCGCTCCACCGATATCCAGACGGCCCACAGCCTCCCACGGAGAAGCATCCGTCCCCGCTTCGAGCAACCGCAACTTGCCGTCCTGGGCAATCGCACCTGTTGTCACGGCAGCAACCGATGCCGCAAGAATTAACCACTTCCACACAGAAAACATCCTCTTACTGGAGGGAATTGCTATCCGGAATGTGCGGCAGAAATGGGGCCATCAGACACCGCATTGGCCCTGAATTGGTTAACGGTCCGTCGCCATTCGCTCAACGAAGGCGCGGTATTTCAGACCCACGGTTGAAACCTTCTACCAGTGCGGGAGGTTTTGGCCCGCCGGTGGCCCAGTCGAGCAGTTCGACCGTGTGCACAATGGGCACCTGAGTCGCGGACCCGATCTGCATCATGCAGCCGATGTTTCCGGCGGCAATTATGTCTGGGTTCCTGGCTTCCAGTGTCCGGACCTTCCGCTCCTTGAGTTTTCCTGAAATCTCAGGCTGCATCAGATTATACGTGCCCGCAGAACCACAGCACAGATGCGGGTCAGCCGGTTCAACGACGGCAAACCCGGCATTGCGCAAAAGGTCCTTGGGGTAGGTCTTGATTTTCTGGCCATGCTGCAGCGAACAGGCGGCGTGATAGGCGACCACCGTCTCCTGGTCCTCCCCCTTCGGCAGGTCGAGCGTCATCAGCAGTTCTGAGATATCCATCGCAAGGGCCGACACCCGTGCCGCATCCTCTGCCAAAGCGTCATTGCGGAACATATGGCCGTAATCTTTGACAGTCGTACCACATCCTGAGGTGTTGATGACGATCGCATCGAGGCCGTCGCCGTCCATTTCCCGCGCCCAGGCCTGAATATTTTTTGCAGCCGTCGCGTGACTTTCGTCGCTTTTGCCCATGTGGTGGGTCAGCGCACCGCAACAGCCGGCACCCTCTGCCACGACAACCTCGCAGCCCATGCGGGTCAGCAGGCGGATGGTTGCATCGTTGATGTCGGTGTTCAGCGCCTTTTGCGCACATCCGGTCATCAACGCCACGCGCTTGCGGCGTGGCTCAACAGGCGCAAAGGTCTGTGGGTCGTCATTGCGGCTGACTGGTGGGATTGTCTTCGGGGCCATTTCCAGCATCGCGCGAAGCCGCGCGTCCGGCATCAGCCGGGCAAACGGCCGGCCGATTTTCGCGCCCAGCAGAGCAACCCGGAACCGCATCGGATAGGGCAGGATCCGCGCCAGAATCCAGCGCAGCGCGCGGTCGCCAAAGGGGCGTTTGTAGCGCTGCTCAATGTATTCGCGGGCGTGATCCACCAGGTGCATATAGTGCACACCTGACGGGCAGGTTGTCATACAGGCCAGACAGGACAGGCAGCGGTCGATATGTTTGACCGTTTTCTCATCCGGATCGCGGTCGTTTTCCAGCATGTCTTTGATCAGGTAAATCCGGCCACGCGGGCTGTCGAGTTCGTCGCCCAGCACCTGATAGGTCGGACAGGTCGCGGTGCAGAAACCGCAGTGGACACAGGTCCGCAGAATTTCATTGCTGCGCTCAATGGCAGGGTCTTTAAGCTGTTCAGGCGTGAAGGTCGTTTGCATTGTATAAGCCCTAACCTAGAAATAGCAGGAATATGCCGAAAAGTAGCACCGGCGCGATGATGACCGTGGCGACATAGGCAGACCGGGACAGCGCCATGGTCCTGCGCAAAAGCTGAACGCCCGCCCCGGCACCCCAGCCACCGACACAGAGCATGAAAAGGATCATTCCCAGCCCTTCACCGATCCCGGCATGGGGATCATTGGCGCCCCCGTCGGCACCGCCCGGGTTGAGATACATCAGAACCAGAAAAACGCCAGTCACAGCCACCGCGATTACCGCCGGTTTGCCGGGCGGCATGAGCGCCACAATTGCATAGATCACCAGAGGCAGAATCAGAAAAATCATTCCGGAAGGTTCCGTCTGCTGCCTGTCATGCGTCTTCTGTCGTGCCGGTACGGGCATCTGACATCAGTCCGCTGTTCAGAATGCCCCTAGGATCAAAGCGGGCGCGCAATCCGGCACTCAGCCGCGCGACACCTGGCGCTTCGGGGTGAAACGTGCCCAGTCTGGCCCTTGTGTCCGCAGAAGCGCGGACAAGTGTTGCATGGCCGTCGAACGCGCCAAGCCGCGCACGCAAATCATCACCTGAGCGGGTCCGGAACCAGATCAGGCCGCCGCCCCAGTCACTGTAGCATTCCTCGGCGCCGGATGCCCGCTCCAGCGCGGGTCCGTCCGATGGCTTGCAGGACACGCGCCACACATCGCCCTCGGCATCAGAGAATTTGCCTGCATCCCGCACGCCTTCCCAGAACCAGTCTGACATATCCGACGGCGCGATCTCCATATCGATTTTTCTTTCGGAAAACAGCGCCTTGAGTTTCTCCAGGCGATAGGAGACGGAGGCTTCAAATCCCTCAACCCTCAGGGCGGTAATCGGGGCATCATCCAGAATTTTCGCGCAATGCGCCGCACCCGTAACCTCGTACGGAGACCCCAGTGCCGCTGACATGACGTCGACCGCGTCCTGCCCACTGAGGTTTCGCAGCATCAGCGTACCGCTTGTTTCAGGCACCGGCAGCACTTTCAGGGACACTTCGGTCAGAACACCCAGCGTTCCGCAGGAGCCGCACATCAGTTTGACCAGATCATAGCCGGTCACGTTTTTCATCACCCGGCCCCCGTTTTTGACGATGTTGCCCGCCCCGTCAACAAACCGGACACCCAAGGCATAATCCCGCGCAGCACCTCCCTGAATACGGCGCGGGCCACTGACATTGGCCGCCATCACACCACCGAGGGTAGGTTCACCGCCCGTGCCCAGCAATTTCCGGTGATCCATCGGCTCAAAAGCCAGTCGCTGGTTTTCCGCGGCAAGTGCTGCGTCAATCTCAGACAGGGGCGTTCCGGCACCTGCCACAATGGTCAGCGCGCCGGGTTCGTAAAGCGAAATGCCCGACAATGCGCCGGTCTGAAGCGGCTCACCGTCACCGGCCAGCCCACGCGTTCCGCCGCCGCGTACTGAAAGCGGGCCGGTGGCAGATTTGATTGCATCGGCCAGGGCCGCTTCGCTGTCGGGTTTTGTCATCTGAGTGCTCCGGGATCTTCAGGCGGTCATGCTATTCGGCTGCAACCGGCAATGCGCGGCGGGGCGCCGACACATCCAGCGGGAAAACCTTGGCAGGGTTCAGCAGCCATTGCGGATCGAAAACGTCCTTGACCGCCATCTGTGCCTCAAGGTCTTCGGGCGCATACTGATAGCTCATAAGGTCGCGTTTCTCGATGCCCACACCGTGCTCTCCGGTCAGGCAGCCACCCGCTTCCACGCAGAGTTTCAGGATCTCCGCACCGAACTCCTCACAGAGTTCCAGATCACCGGGTTTGTTCGCATCAAACAGGATCAGAGGGTGCATATTACCATCGCCCGCGTGGAAAACATTACCTACCTTCAGGCCGAACTGATCGGACATCTCGCCGATACGCCGCAGAACAAACGGCAGGGAACTGACCGGGATTGTCCCGTCCAGACACATGTAGTCGTTGATCTGACCCATCGCGCCAAAGGCCGATTTCCGGCCCAACCAGATGCGTGCGCTCTCATCAGCTGATTTACTTTCGCGCAGCTCGACCGGATTGTGACGGCGGGCGATCTCCATGATGAGCCCCAGCTGGTGATCAATCTCAGCCTCAGACCCCTCAACTTCAACGATCAGCAGTGCTTCGCACATCGGGTAGCCAGCCTGGGCAAAAGCCTCGGTCGCCTCGATACACGGGCGGTCCATGAACTCAATAGCCACGGGCAGAACACCTGCCTTGATAATGTCGCTGACACAGGCGCCGGCAACCTCGTTGTCGTCAAACCCCATCAGAACCGGGCGAGCGCCTTCAGGTTTCGGCAGAATGCGCAGCGTTGCTTCGGTGACGACGCCCAACTGACCCTCGGATCCGCAGATCAGGCCCAGCAGATCAAGGCCCCCACTGTCCATATGGGCACCGCCGATCTCGACAACCTCCCCGTCCATCATCACCATGGTGACGCCCATCAGATTGTTGGTCGTCACACCATATTTCAGGCAATGCGCACCACCGGAATTCATCGCGATATTTCCGGCAATCGCGCAGGCCAGCTGGCTTGACGGATCAGGTGCATAGAAAAACCCGTTTTCCTCGACCGCACCCGTCACGCTAAGGTTTGTACGGCCCGTCTGCACCCGGATCACCCTGTTCGGATAATCAGTATCCAGAACTTCGTTCATGCGCGCCACGCCGAGGATCACGCAGTCCGCGGTCGGCAGCGCCCCGCCGGCAAGAGAGGTGCCGGAGCCGCGCGGCACCACAGGCACGCCTTCTTCATGGCAAATACGTAGGACATCGGACACTTCCTGTGTTGAGGCCGGCAGCACAGCAACCATGGGTGGGCATTTGTACGCCGTCAGCGCATCACACTCATATGCGCGCGTCTCAGCGACATCAGAAATGACCGCATCAGCCGGCAAAACGGCACTCAGCCGCTCAACAACCCGCGATTTACGCGCCAGAACAGCTTGGTCGGGAATCGGCATTTCCATGGCGTGATCTCCTTTTGGTAAACTAATATTACCAATTTGACCCATTGGCAAGTTTTATCGAACCTGCGACATGCTGGGGCCATGACATTCGCCGACCGCCTCGCTCTGTTTACACCTCTGGATTATGCAGCCCTCGGACTGCTGTTTGCCTGCTGGCTCGGCATCGGGTGGCGGGTCGAGCATCCAGGTCGGAAACACTTGTCTACTTCCGTGCTCATGGCCGACTACAGACGCGAATGGATGAAACAGATGGTGACCCGCGACCCGCGCATCTTTGATGCCCAGGTCCTGGCCAGTTTGCGGGAGGGTACTGCCTTTTTCGCCTCTACTTCTGTGATTGCCATCGGTGGCACCCTGGCGCTGATCGGCAATGCCGAAAAGCTGGGCGGTGTGGCCAGTGAAATTACGCTGATGGACCACCCAGCAGTGGTGTGGGAGCTGAAACTTCTGGTCGTGACCCTGCTGCTGACCAACGCGTTTCTGAAATTTGTCTGGTCTAACAGGCTGTTTGGCTACTGTTCTGTACTGATCGCCTCTGTGCCAAATGATCCGACCCACCCGGACGCCTACCCGCGTGCCGAACAGGCGGCAGAGATCAACGTGACGCTCGCCCGTAGCTTCAACCGGGGCCTGAGATCCATTTATTTCGCTCTCGCATGCGCTGCCTGGTTGGCAGGTCCGGTCGCTCTGATTGCGGCGACACTGGTCACGCTGGTGGTCATCTGGCGCCGCGAATTTGCGTCCCACTCTCGAAAAATCCTGCTGAAAGGCTAAATTGGAGCCACAGGAAACTGGTTCGGGTAAGAAAATGAAACGTTTATTGGTAGCAGCACTTGTGCTTGCCGCACTGCCGGCCCTCGCAGAAGAACCCAAAATCGAGAACGTCAAAGTTCAGCGCACGGGGGACACCTGGCGCTTTGATGTTACGATCTCTCATCCTGATACAGGCTGGGATCACTATGCCGACGGCTGGCGCGTTCTGGATATGGACGGGAACGAACTTGGCATGCGTGTGCTGGCGCATCCCCACGTGGATGAACAACCCTTTACGCGATCATTGTCAGGTGTGCGGATTCCGGAAGGCACAACACAGGTCCGCATCCAGGCACGGGATCTGCCGGGCGGCTGGAACAGCGGCTCTGTCACAGTCAATCTGCGCTGAGCAGAGCCACGCCGGAACACGGGCGCGGGACCGACATGAGCCGCGTCGTTCCTCTCGAAATTCTGCAGACAAACGATTCGTTTTCTGAGCCTCTAAGGCGGGCAAGTTGCCGTGAATTCGCCGTGTGCGGAACCGAAACGGGCGGACACGCCGACAATTTTGGCGGGAATCGCCCGATCCCGCCATCACAAGTTCTTGATATCCATTACTTTGCGGGATCCGCTGCTATGGTGAGTTGAATTTTCAACTCATGCGGGAGAAGCAACTTGAACGCTTCATATGCAGGATTAGCGGCAATCATTTTGGCGGTTGGCACGGCAGCTGGTTTTACGGCGGGAACACAGATGATGCCGGACAGTGGCGGAGAGGATCAGCAGGCCCTCGTCGAAATGGCGGCACTGGCAGAAGAACAGAGGCAGCTGTCAAACACGATAGCCGCGCGCGAAAACGCTTTGGAAAAACAGTCTTCTGATCTCCTGTCAGATATGGCTCATCTGGGGCAGCAGCTGCAGGAGCTGAACAGCCGGCAGGAGCAGGTTGATCAGCAGAAGGCGGAACTGGACGCGCAGGCAGGAGCGCTTAACGATAAGCAGGCTTCGCTGGAAGCACTCGAGGAAGATCTGACACGGATGCACAGCAATCTGCTTGCCGACATGGATGACCTTGAAAACAGACAAACTGAACTGGCGAAACAGGAAGAACAGCTTGCAGCGAGCGTAGCATCTGCTGGGAAACCACTGGCCCTTGCGGACGAGCTGCCGAAGGACGAACCGGCACAGAGCAAAGCAACCGAGATCATTGAGCTGGCTCAGGATACAGGGTCAAAGCTCCTTCCTGATGACGGCACATTGTTGCCGGAGCCTGCATTGAATGCACTGTCATCTGGCCCTGAACAGGACGCTGTTGCTTTGTTGGGCACGACATCTGCAGAGGGCGGCACTAACGAAGATGTTCAGGCAGGAGAGTTTATCCCCGCCGCAGCGGTGGCAGGCGGGACGGACCTGCCAGCCAATGGCATGATCGCAGAAGTCCACTTTGAGGTGAACAGTGCGCAGTTGACCCCGGGCGCGCTGAAACGCGCGAGAGATGCAGCGGAAAAACTGCAGAATATGGAGTTCTCAAAGATCAGGATTGCAGGACATACAGATACAACCGGGTCAAGCAGCCTGAACAGCGCGCTTTCAAACGAGCGCGCCGAGGCAGTAGCTGCGATCTTCGTTAATGCCGGCCTGTCGAGACAGGCAATCGAAATCGTCGGCTTTGGTGAGACCTTGGCCATGTTGCCCATATCAACCGCGGATGGCGTATCCGAACCGTTGAACCGCTGTGTCGGTATCTTTGTCGAATAAACAACTCAGCAGGGCTCACCCGTTGAAAAGGCCGACACGCAAAGGCGCTGCGCAGACGTTCCGGGACGAGAAAACCGTACACCTGCTGTGTGGCTCTATGCCCGGTGGTACGGTCCACCTGAAAGGATAGACGCGGCGCGGTACAGTTGCTCTGTAACCATCACGCGTACCAGCATATGAGGCCAGACCATTTTCCCGAAGGACAACGCGTAATCTGCCTCTGCGCGCAGGGACGGATCAATCCCATCCGCCCCTCCGATGACCAGCGCCAGATCGCGGCGGCCATCGTCCCGCCAGCGCGCCAGCCGGTCCGCGAACTGTGGTGATGTTTCGGTTTTACCCCGTTCGTCCAGAACACCGATCAGTGCACCATCCGGCATGGCACGGCGGATCGCATCGGCTTCAGTTGCCATACCACCGCCCTTGCGGTCGTCCACCTCGACCACCCGTGCAGGCCCAAGACCAAGGGCCCGGCCAGTGCGGTTAAACCGCTGCAGATAGTCGTCAATAAGGGTTTTCTCCGGCCCGGCGCGCAGACGCCCAACCGCGATCACATGCACACGCATGCAGAATCAGCCGCTGACCGGTCAGGTCAGCCGGCAGCAGCTCCGGGACCGGACACAGGCTGCCACATCTTTTCGAGCTGATAGAACTCACGCACTTCCGGACGGAAGACGTGCACAATCACATCGCCTGTGTCGATAAGCACCCAGTCACCAGCGTCCTTACCTTCCATCTTTGCTGTGCGGCCATACGTGTCCTTGATGGTCTGCGCCAGCTTTTCCGAAATCGAGGCCACCTGACGTGTAGAGCGGCCAGAGCATACGACCATATAGTCGCCAATCTCTGTTTTGCCGCGCAGATCAATCTGCACCACATCTTCGGCTTTGTCATCGGAAAGGGATTTGAGGATCGTCGCCAGCATGTCGTCGCTGGTGCTTGTGTCGGTTGCAGTGGCCATCACTGCGGACCCGTTTTGAGCAGCCGGAGCTGCATCAGCATGTATAGACAGGACATTGTCCTCCTTTGATCGCGCCGCCGGACCCCCGGCGCTGGGGATAGCCCGAATTTAGCAATATGCATGCGACAATTCAATGACGGCAGGGAAAACAGACCGTTCGCAGGGTGCGAGTGCCCGTTCAGGCAGCGGCCGTCTGCTGATCACCGGGAGCCCTGCCAAACGCGGACAGCCAGCCCCTGTCCAGTTCCTCAAGCGCGCTGCCGTCGAAACGGTCAGCCACTTCCCAGTATCGTCCGGACGGCACGTCATACCCAAGCGCATTTTCGCGCCGCAACAACGGGCCGACAGCGGAAGTTTCCGGCAAGCTGAACCGCGACGTGCGGAGTTCCTCAGGCCTCGAACGCGGAAACAGCAGCCTGCTTGGCGCCGTAGAGAGGTTCACGCAGGCGCATCCCCGATCAGCAGCAAGCAGCGCCAGCCGCGCGGATTTCGCACCCAGATCGCGCAGTGTCACGTCCGGCCGCAGCGGATCAGCTGTACCGGTGCCATAAAAGTGCGTTGGACCACTGCGCGGGTAGACCATGTCGCAGCCCATCCAGGCAATGACCCGGGGGCGCAGCGCGTGCAACGCCCAGTACCCGGCGGTAAACGCCATCGTACCACCCGCGAAGACAAAGCCACCAAGGGCATTCTGGGCCGGCACGAACTCCTCAGCACCGACGATCCGCTGGCCCCGCCCTATGTTCTGAGGACGACGGTCCTGGGGAAAATCTTCGGGACAGATGAGATCATCCCAGTCACTGCGCAGCTGCCACGCATTGTTGATCACGACGATGCGGTCAAACCATGACCTGCACCAGCTCTGCGCATCGACGGCATTGGGACCGCTGCCAAGAATCAGAACCGTCTCTGTCCGGGGCTTCATCACACTCTCCACTCGCTGAGCGTGTAACACTAGAACGCGACAGAAGCGCGACAACCCCGCGAGGTCAGTCGGCGGCCATTGCGGCGGGATCATCGTTCAGCATACGCACCTCGCGTTGCGGGAACGGAATAGAGATGTCGTGCGCCTTAAAGGCATCCCAAAGCGCCAGATATACATTGCCGCGGATGTTCGTGAGCCCGCCGGTCGGATCCCTGATCCAGAACCGCAGGATATAATCCACGGAACTGTCGCCGAAACCAACGATATGACAGACGGGCAGTTTCGGGTGCGACAGGACCCTGTCCACTGCAGCCGCAGCCTCGATTGCCAGTTTACGGACCTGGTGTGGATCACAGCCATAGGACGTTCCGAAAAATATATCGAGGCGGACGAATTCGTCAGAATGAGACCAGTTCACCACCTGTCCGGTGATCAGATCTTCGTTGGGGATCAGGTACTCTTTGCCGTCACGCGTCACCACGCTGACGTATCGCGCGCCCAGCGCATTGATCCAGCCAAAGGTTTCGCCAAGGCTGATCACGTCACCCGGTTTGATCGACTTGTCCAGCAGGATGATCACGCCAGAAACAAGGTTGGACACGACCTTCTGCAGACCAAAACCAAGACCAACACCAATCGCCCCCGACAGAACGGCAAGCCCTGTCAGATCAATTCCGACCGCTTTGACGCCCAGGAAAAACGCACAGCCATAAAGGACGACCTGCACGCCTTTGACGGCCAGCACCTGCATCGACGGGCTGATATCCTGGTTCGACCGGATACGGGCCGCCGTCGTCTTGCTGGTGATGCGCGCAAGGGCAAAGAACACCCCGATCACAGCAATCGCACTGATGATGCCCAGTGCCGAAATCCGGAACCCACCGGTTTCGATGGCTAAGTCGTCCAGGAACTCCGCCGTTACTGCGGACAGATCAAGAAAGTGCAGAGTTGCCCAGATCCACAGCGCCCAGGTCACGATCCGTCGCAGCGGTCTGTTGCGCACAAGCTGTGCCGCAAAGGCAATGCCGACCCAGACCGTTGCAAGTGTTGCAGCAATGCCGATCAGATGAGATCGCGACGGCCATGTCACCTGCTGCATGACCGCATAGATTACCCAGGCAACAAACGCGAAAAGGATGAGGCCCATCCGCCTTTTGATCTGAACCACCAGACGCAGCTGCCATTTCGCCCAGCCTTCACGCCGGCGCACCCAGTGATCCAACGAATTGCCGCAGACACGATGGAACAGCCAGCTGAGCGCAATCAGGGCCAGGATGATGAGAAGCTGGTTCTGACGCCAGCCGGGTGTGATGACCGTTGTAAAAAAACTGACCGTGAGGTGCCATATCTCACTGACGGACATCAGTGCCCCGGCGAACTGGTCGGGATCAAACTCCAGAATATTTTCCTGCTCCATGGGATCAGATTTGCACAGGCCGCCACCCGCCACAACCACGCCGCACATCCCTTGCCTGCTGTCCCCCGACACGGTAAACACCGCCCCATGTTACGCAGTGCGCATTTCAGAATCGAACTGTCCGACCGTGCACGTCTGCGCGAGCGCTTTTTCGGCGTGACGCATACGGCAATCGCACGCCTGTAAGCACAACCGCCCGACAGCCTCTGACCCATTCAAAAAACGGGAGTGGACCAATGTCCCCCAAAACACTCTATGACAAAATCTGGGATGCCCATGTCGCGCACGAAGCGGACGACGGCACCTGCCTTCTCTATATCGACCGCCACCTTGTGCATGAGGTTACCAGCCCTCAGGCATTCGAGGGTCTGCGCATGACGGGCCGGTCGGTGCGGGCACCCGACAAAACGATTGCCGTACCGGACCACAACGTGCCTACCACACCCGGTCGCGAAGACCCGGCGAACATGACCGAAGACAGCGCCATTCAGGTCGCCGCACTGGACACCAACGCGCGTGAATTCGGTATCCACTATTACCCTGTCTCCGACATCCGCCAGGGCATTGTGCATATTGTCGGCCCGGAACAGGGATGGACACTGCCCGGCATGACCGTGGTCTGCGGCGACAGCCACACGGCGACGCATGGCGCATTCGGCGCACTGGCGCACGGGATCGGCACATCCGAGGTGGAGCACGTTCTGGCAACCCAGACGCTGATCCAGAAGAAGTCCAAAAACATGAAGGTCGAGATCACCGGGAAACTGCGCCCGGGCGTTACAGCCAAGGACATCACGCTGTCGGTTATCGGCGCCACCGGCACCGCAGGCGGCACAGGCTACGTCATCGAATATTGTGGCGAGGCGATCCGCGATCTGTCGATGGAAGGCCGCATGACCGTCTGCAATATGGCAATCGAAGGCGGCGCCCGCGCCGGACTGATCGCGCCGGATGAGAAGACCTTTGAATATTGCAAAGGCCGGCCGCACGCACCCAAGGGCGCGCAGTGGGAAGCCGCGATGGACTGGTGGAAAACCCTGTATTCCGATGATGACGCGGCATGGGACAAGGTCATCACCATCAAGGGCGAGGATATTGCGCCGGTTGTCACATGGGGCACATCGCCCGAGGACGTATTGCCAATCACTGCTGACGTACCATCGGCTGACGATTTCGAGGGTGGTAAGGTCGGCGCGGCACAGCGTTCGCTGGACTACATGGGCCTGACATCGGGCACGCCTCTGTCAGAGGTGGAGATCGACACAGTATTCATCGGTTCCTGCACCAACGGCCGCATCGAGGACTTGCGTGCAGCCGCCGAAATTCTGAAAGGCAAGAAGATCAGCGTGAAACGGGCGATGGTTGTACCGGGCTCCGGCCTTGTGCGTGCGCAGGCCGAAGAGGAAGGTCTCGCCGACATCTTCAAAGACGCCGGTTTCGAATGGCGGCTTGCAGGTTGCTCAATGTGCCTCGCCATGAACCCCGACCAGCTCCAGCCAGGCGAACGCTGCGCCGCCACGTCCAACCGTAACTTCGAAGGGCGTCAGGGGCGCGGAGGCCGGACGCACCTGATGTCTCCGGCGATGGCTGCTGCCGCTGCCATCACTGGTCGTCTGACGGACGTTCGTGAACTGATGTAAGCGTCACAACGGTTTCCCGGATAATGCGCCCGGCTTCGGCCGGGCGTTTTTTGTTCAGATCGGTGTACGGACGGGCATCGTTTTCCGGCAGAAATGGGGTCCCAGAACCACAAATGTGGGTTTCAGACACCGCCTTTCGCGCAACTGAATTTTTTGCTTGCATCACTCTAAGTTAGCAAAAACCCAGCATTTTATAGCCCCGCGCCGCATTTGATCAAAAAAATGACACATTTAGGTCAGGTTTTTCTTAACTTTCGGCGATTCTCCGCTTATAAGAAGGTTCAGGTGAATGTTCCTGCGGCAAGCAGCAAGTGGTAACAAATTCTCAGAAGTGTCGCAGCACATCGCTGCGGCACTTTTTTGTTTCCGGACACCGTGTGTATTTCCCTTCAGATCCAGCGCGCTGACAAAGGCCCGGTTGGTTGCATGACATACCGAAATAGTGCATCACCGGCCCGGTGGCGCTGCCGCCGCTCAACGTTACGGCAAGGGACGACCAGCAGGCCATCCCGGCGAGGAGAAACCAGATGGACAAGTTTACAACCCTGACCGGCATCGCGGCCCCTATGCCGCTGATCAACATCGACACAGATATGATCATCCCCAAACAGTTCTTGAAAACGATCAAACGGTCAGGCCTGGGCGTCAATCTGTTCGACGAGATGCGTTACGATGATGACGGCAACGAAATCCCAGACTTCGTTCTGAACCGCGAAGCGTACCGCAGCGCAGAGATCATTGTCGCCGGAGACAACTTTGGTTGCGGTTCGTCCCGTGAGCACGCCCCGTGGGCAATCAAGGATTTCGGCATCCGCTGCGTGATCGCGCCGTCCTTTGCGGACATCTTCTACAACAACTGCTTCAAGAACGGCATCCTGCCGATCGCCCTGCCTCAGGAACAGGTCGATGTTCTGATGAAAGACGCCGAAAAAGGCGCCAATGCCCGTATGAGCATTGATCTGGACGCTCAGACGATCACCACATCGGACGGAGAGAGCTTCAGCTTCGAGGTGGACCCCTTCAAAAAGCACTGCCTGATGAATGGTCTCGATGATATTGGCCTGACGCTTGAGAAAGCCGCATCGATCGACAGTTTTGAGACGACCGCCGCGCAGTCGCGCCCCTGGGTCTGACCTGAACACACATTGTTTTGCCATTTTGCCCGCGCTGGTAGTAATCCTGCGCGGGCTTTTTGTTGGTGCGGCCGGGTTCGGAAACAATCCTTCAGAAAAATCAGCAGATTAAGGAATCTGTTAACGCCGGTTTGTGGCATCTGCGCCCTCGCCCACAACATGTTGTAAAATGACAGTTTTTCGCCACATATTTGATGCAGGAACGCACCACTCCTTCCTTCAAAACGCCTTACCGATTGCGTCTTGTTAACCACGAGACTTGCGAAACTCAGACGAATGATGGCACAAATGGGGCAAGAATGAGGCAGACCACCGCCCCGGTGGCATCAAGTTGGAACAAGAACGCGGCACTGTATCGGTTCTGGCCAGTTTGAAGGGAAAGAAACGAATGTTCGTACGTATGTCAGGCGCAGCCCTGCGTGGACTATTGGTCGCTCTGTTGATTGCGACCCCTGCACTGATGCTCCGGGACATTGCGCCGGATCAGTCGCAGATTGTTGTTCTTATTGCGCTGCTTGCCGCTTTCCTGACCTTTGTTGAATACAATTCCAACGCGCCGAGTATCGTAGAATTCCGTGATGCCGCCCCCTTTAACCGGCTGCGGTTTATTACGCTTTTCCTGACCCTCATCGTTCTGACCGCCATTGCGCGGGGCAAGGTCGAGCCCACATCAATCACGCAGGGTCTGACATCTGTCGGGACAATCATCGGCAATGCCATCGATTTCCCGTTTTCTCCTGTGCGGCTGATCGTTCTGATGCTGCCCTACGATGCGCGCCCTGATCTGATCACGGACGTACGCACCGCAGCAGGCATGTCCTATCTGATTTCCCTGGTGGCAATGGCGTGGTTCATCGTGATGGTCCGCTGGGGCCGCTGGCCGATCCGCCGCGGTTCCTTCAACGTCTGGGTGAACCTGCCGCTGTTCGACCCCACCGCCGGCGGCGATGTTCTGTTCCGCCTGCAGCGCGACGCGCGCGTCAATATTGCGCTCGGTTTCCTGTTGCCCTTTGTGATCCCCGCTGTGGTCAAAGCGACCTCTGATCTGGTAGACCCGATCACACTGGAGAACCCGCAAACACTCATCTGGACAATCACGGCATGGGCCTTCCTTCCTGCGAGTATGATCATGCGCGGTATTGCGATGATGCGGATCGCCAGCATGATCGAGGAAAAGCGCCGCCGCGCCTATGCAACGGCCGCCGAAGAGAATGGCTTTCAGGCTGCCTGACAGCACTCCTGCTGTGTGCCGCGCCTGCGGCCGCAGGCGATACACTGCGGATCGCAACATATAACACAGAACTTCAGCGTGACGGTCCCGGACTGCTGCTGCGTGACATACTGCGCGGCGGAGACGAGCAGGTAGATGCAGTAATCTCGGTCATCACCACCGTTGCGCCGGACATCCTTGTGATCCAGGGCTTCGATTATGACCTGACCGGCGCGGCTCTCGGGGCTTTCGCAGAGGCACTTTCCGATCAGGGGGCCAGCTATCCGTATCTTTTCGCAAACCGCCCCAACACCGGCATGGCAACAGGTCTGGATATGGACGGTGACAGGCGCCGGGGGGATCCCCGCGATGCCCAGGGGTACGGGCGGTTTTCCGGCCAGGGCGGTATGGCGATCCTCTCGCGGTTTCCGGTGATCGATGATGGCGTGCAGGACTACTCGGACTTGCTCTGGCGTGATTTCCCCGGCGCACTTCTGCCGGAAACACCTGCCGGTCCTTTCCCATCCGAGGAAGCTCAGGCCATTCAGCGACTGCCCACAACCGCACATTGGGTCGTTCCCCTCGAGATACCGGGACTGGGCCGCATCGATCTTCTGACTTTTCACGCAAGCCCCCCGGTATTCGACGGGCCCGAAGACCGGAACGGCAAACGAAATCACGATGAAATCCGGTTCTGGCAGCTGTACCTTGATGGTGCCTTCGGACCGGTGCCGCCTGGTGCTTTCGTGCTGTTGGGGGATACCAACCAGGACCCTGTTGGCGGGTCCGGCATCAAGTCAGCCATTCGCGGTCTTTTGGCCGACCCACGCCTGCAGGACCCGAAGCCTTCGAGTGCCGGCAGTGCCGCGATTTCAGGTGATCCCTATGACACTGCGGACTGGGACGACCCCGTACCCGGAAACCTGCGCGTGGACTATGTGCTGCCGTCTGCCGGGCTGGCCATCACAGACAGCGGTGTCTGGTGGCCGGATCCCGCAACAGAGGCCGGGCAAACCGCGTCAGCGGCCAGCCGTCACAAACTTGTCTGGGTGGACATCTCCCGCTGAGGCGGCTTGCTGCGGAACCAAAGCTCCAGCATAAGCAGATAGGGCAGATAGAAGGCAAAGTTCTGCACCAGATCAAAGGTGCCTGTGAACGCCTCGTTCGAGGCAACCCCACCCGTCAGCGCGTACCAGATGCCGTAGTGAACACGGTAGAGCCACGACCCCATGGCAAGAACAAAAAGCCGCAACGCCCAGCGCCTGTGGGCTGACACCCGTCGCTGCTGTGCCCGCCTGACGGTCTGAATGGCCACGCCGATCATCAGGCCACCATAAAGTGCGAAACCGGTGTTCATCCACGGACCACCGATGGTGCCCCGAAACGCAATATAGGCCAGACCTCCGGCACCCGTCAGCATCGCACAGGTGAACATCAGATACCCATTGATCCGGTGCAGCCGCATCCAGCGTTGGCGCAGCCCGTCCAGAAGCTGAACCGCAATCATCAGTGTCAGAAACGCACCGGCAGCCATATGGGCAAAGATCGCCACATTGGGCACCTGAGCACCCGGCGTGTAAAGCCGGTTTTGTGTGGCCGCCCCGTCCGACAGCCCAAGAGCGCCAAGCTCCAGCGCATAGCGCACGAACGGCCAGACCAGCGCCATCAGCACCAGAACCGCTGCGAGCATCAATCCGGATCTGATACGGGTTGTCATCCTTTCGGGGCCTTATCTTTTCCGCTGACCTGCCCCGACCTTATCAGGTCCTGAATGAAATGCACGTATTGCGGGTGTCAGCAGCTGCGAGGCAGCGTCATTCCGCATGGCACTTCTTGACCCTGCACCCTGCCCGCGCTAGGCCGCACCGGAACACATTCCGCAGGAGACGACGCATGGCCAACCCTTCCCTTCTTATCCTTCCCGGTGATGGCATCGGCCGGGAAGTCATGGAGCAGGTCAAACGTGTGATTGGCTGGTTCGGCGACAAACGCGGGCTCAGCTTCGATGTCAGCGAGGACCTGGTGGGCGGCGCGGCCTATGACGCGCACGGCACGCCTCTGCATGACGACACAATGGCCAAAGCGCTGGCCGCGGATGCGGTCCTGCTGGGCGCTGTTGGCGGCCCGAAATACGACGATCTGGACTTCAGCGTGAAGCCCGAACGCGGCCTGCTGCGCCTGCGCAAGGAGATGGATCTGTTTTCCAACCTGCGTCCGGCCCAGTGTTTTGACGCACTGGCCGATTTCTCGTCCCTTAAAAAGGACGTGGTGGCCGGTCTCGACATCATGATCGTGCGGGAACTGACATCAGGTGTCTACTTCGGCGAGCCGCGCGGCATCTTCGAGGAGGGTAACGAACGCGTTGGCGTCAACACCCAGCGCTATACCGAAGGCGAGATCGACCGGGTCGCCCGCTCGGCCTTTGAACTGGCCCGCCGCCGGAACAACAAAGTGTGTTCCATGGAAAAGGCCAACGTGATGGAAAGCGGCATCCTGTGGCGTGAAGTCGTGCAGAAAGTGCATGACGAGGATTATCCGGACGTTGAACTGAGCCACATGTATGCGGACAACGGTGCGATGCAGCTGGTGCGTGCCCCCAAACAGTTTGACGTGATCCTCACAGACAACCTTTTCGGCGACATCCTGTCGGATTGTGCCGCGATGCTGACAGGCTCGCTCGGCATGCTGCCTTCGGCCAGCCTGGGCGCACCCACCGAAAACGGCCCGCCCCGCGCGCTTTATGAACCCGTACACGGTTCCGCGCCGGACATCGCGGGTCAGGGCAAAGCAAACCCGATCGCCTGTATTCTCAGCTTTGCGATGGCGCTGCGGTACTCGTTTGATCAGGGCGATGAGGCTGCCCGTCTCGAAGCAGCTGTTGAGAAAGTTCTGGCCGATGGCGCGCGCACAGCCGACCTGATGGGCGAAGAAGGTGGCACACCAATCAGCACATCGCAGATGGGTGACGTCATTCTGGCAGCGCTCGACGACAGCCTGTAAGTCACGACCCCTGCCACCGGGGAGGCCTGTGGGCGGTAGCAGGGTAAAACACAAAACCACCTGATGGCCCGGCATTGTCCGGGTCAGCATCAGACAGGAACTCCCCATGCCCGGCAACGGAATGAACCCCAATATAAAAGGCGCGCTTCTGGCGCTCCTCGCTTTCGCGATTTTTGCCAGCCATGATGTTATCATCAAGGTGCTTGGCGGTGGTTATTCGCCCGTCCAGATCGTTTTCTTTTCGGTCCTTTTCGGCATTCCGCTCGCCATGCTGGCGCTGTTGCGTGACGCAACACATGGAACGCTGCTGCCGCGTCATCCATGGTGGATGGCGGCCCGCACAGCAGCTGCCATGATCACCGGGTTCTGTGCCTTTTATGCGTTTTCGGTGCTGCCCCTTGCGCAGGTTTACGCCATCCTCTTCGCGGCGCCCCTGCTCATTACTATTCTCGCTGTCCCCATGCTGGGGGAGCCGGTACGGCTGCGCAGGTGGGTGGCGGTTGGTATCGGCCTGTGCGGCGTTCTGGTTGTGCTCCGCCCCGGCGAAGCGGAACTGGAGCTGGGGCACCTCGCGGCACTTGTTTCGGCTGTCTGCGGGTCTTTTGCATCCATCATTGTGCGCAAAATCGGGCGCGAAGAGCGGACCATCGTGATCATGCTTTATCCAATGATGGCCAACCTTGTCGTGATGGCAGCACTTCTGCCGCTCATCTACAGCCCGCCGCCCATCGAGGATTTGGGGTACTTTGCGATCATTGCGCTCTTTGCCTGGATCGCAGGGCGTTTTCTGATCGCAGCCTACAATACCGCAGAACCCATCTTTGTTGCCCCGATGCAGTATTCTCAGATCATGTGGGCCGCGCTTTATGGCGTCCTGTTCTTTGACGAGACACCGGACATGGCCACAATAGTCGGATCAGCCATCATCATCGGCAGTGGTCTGTTTATCGTACTGCGGGAAAGCCGCGTCCCGGATTCCGAACAACCCGTCCTGCGGACAAGGTCCAGACCCGAAACCGGGACAGCGCCCCGGATTTCAGGCTTTCTAAATCCCACGCGGCGCTGGCGAAAAACGGACGGGAGCGACTTGCCAAAGTAACGCGTTAGATGTAGGCCACGCGCATCGGTCGGGCTGTAGCGCAGCCTGGTAGCGCACCTGCTTCGGGAGCAGGGGGTCGGAGGTTCGAATCCTCTCAGCCCGACCAGTTCATCTCAACATCCGCGTGTCCATCCCGGCCTCAGTGCCTGTGTGCCCGTGAATAACTGTGGCTGTGGCCAAAGTTACCATGACGGTGAAACCCGCTGTGCCGCGGCCCCTTGCCGTGCAGCCTCTTGCGCTTGAAAACTTTCTTATTGTGCTTGCGTTGCTGGTTATAGCTGCGGTGGTTCTTGTGGTAATGCCGAAGCGAATGGCCGTAATGCTTTTTCACTTTATGGCGGTCCGTCACCACACCAATGCTGATGCCAGCGAGCTGCAGATAGCCTTCAGCGGAAAATTCACCAGCCCTTGCCTGACCTGAAAAACCAGTCCCGAGTACGGTGACGACAAGCGCAGCCAGAGAAATCTTTTTAACGAAATCGTTCATTACGTTGCCTTTCCTGAAAGGTCGCGGCGCAGTTTGCGTCGTCTGGTAATGAGATAGCCGGAACCACTGAAACAATAAGAGGCGCTGCGGTCACCTTGTCTCACGCATCTGCGACCAGATATTTCAGGAAGCTGGCGATCCCGGCAGGATTCGAACCTGCAACCTGCCCCTTAGGAGGGAACCGTTCATAGCGCTATTCCTTCTGTAATTTCTTGCTCTTGGGTGTTTGTACAGTGTCCGCCTGTACGTGGTTTGTACGAAAACGGGCCCTGACATCGGCCTCATCCGTCTCTGCATGGGCATAGATACGCATGGGCAAATTGGGGTCAGACCACCGGCCCGCCTTGGCTGCGGTGACAGGATCGACGCCCTGGCGAACCACCAATTCAGTGAAGAAGCCATGCCTGCCTGCGGGGTGCGCTGAGAGGTATGGGATGCCCGCGCTCTTGCAGATCGTCTTCCAGCGTGTGTTGTAACCAGTGGAGCTTCCATAGCCAAAGACGCGCGGCTTCATGAATTTACCGGTTTTACGGTTCTTGGGACGTTTTGGCGGTAGTGCCAGAAGTTCATCCATCATTTGAGGTGAAACCGTGATCCAGCTTTCTGGATGACCTTTCTGCGCCTTCACCCTGACCTTGTTCTCGGCGGGTCGCAGATCGTCAGGCTCAATCGAGACAGCCTGATCGATCCGCGCTGCCGTCTCGAACATGAATCGGACCAAAGCGGCGTTATATGGGTCAGCGGCACTGCAGAAAGCCTCGATCCATTCCTTATCGGCGGGCTTGCGTTCCACCCGGCTAAATTTGCCCCGGCGCTTATCCTGAGCAATTCGCTCGAACTTGTCATAGGGCTTCACCCGGATCAGAGGCGTGCCTTCCAGCTCGTGCGCGTTGTTGATGACCGCACTCGCGGGAGTCACGATCTCGCGCCACCAAGTGTCGGTCGACGCCTTGGGTTTCAGTTTGGGACCCAGGCCTTTCAAAAGCGCACCAGAAATCGCGCCCAAGGGCATGTCACCAATCTCTTCAACAATTGGGATCAACTGCTTCGCGGTCTTGGCGGAGGCATTGTAGAGCATAATCGCATCGGAGAACGTCTTGCTCGGCTCATCGCCAACAACATGGCGGCGAATCTGAAGCTCGGTCTCGCGGTTTATCCAGTCCCGTGCGCCTGCTTCTGTAGATGCCTTAGTGCTTCGCCTGTATGGGCCTGCGATTGGCCTGCCGTTGTACTCGACCCAGCCCTTAGCCCAGTAGAAGCGACCCCTCTTGTAGATTTGGAGCGGCATGCCTGGCCTCCTTCAAAAATCTTGTCGATCTGCGCGGGCGTGATAAGCATGGTCCGCCCAAGGCGGTAGAAAGCACCCGTCTCGTTTGCCCTCTCGCGCAAGGTCCGTTCTGAAATGTCGATGCCCATGCCGGACATGACATCAACCCATTGGGCAGGTGTCTTCCCAAGGCCTAGGATTTGAGAGCTGTCTGATTTGTCGGTCTCTACCATTTCAGTCGTCCTTGTCCGCTTGAGTTGAAACTGCACGCCGCATGGAATCGCTTGTTAAGCACCATTTGACGTGGTCAGATGGGAATAACCGGAATAGTTCGTCATTTTTTGCAGTATTCGCGAAAAAATACGATATCGTCAAATGGAAACTGCGAATGGCGCGGAAAGACGCTGAATTGTTTGCTTCGATGGGTGCGCGCCTAACCATTGCGCGCAATGAAGCGGGACTATCACAAGCTGCGATGGCTGAAGCGCTCGGTGTGTCGCCACGGGCGTATCACAGCTACGAGAAGGGCCAGCGCGGCATTCCGGTCGAAGCTTTGGTGGCGTTCGGTGAGCAATTCGATGTCGATGTGCCCTGGTTGTTGTTGGGCACGAAAGCGATACGCGCAGGCCACGATTTCAATGCTTTGAAGGAGATCGAGACCTCGCTCGATCAGCACCTGAACGCGGAAAACATCAAAATCAAAAGTGAAAAGCGCGGGGCGATCGTAGCGCGTTGGTACCAGTCGCATGTCGAGGGGCGGGAAGTGACGGATGATGATGTTCACACATGGATCGAACTCGTAAGGGAGTAAGCAAATGCAAAAACCAAGCGACCAATGGAAGCGTATTCGCCAAGCAGCTTTGGAGCGTGGTCGAAAAACTGCAATCGACCCGCTATCACCATTGTACGATGTCTATCTTGGCGCGAGTGCCGTGTATCTGGCGGGCTTTATTCATTTCAAATTCTTCGCCACCGGAACTAACTTCGGTTGGTTCGCCGCATGCCTCGTCATCTTCGTTGCGATGGCGGGTGCTCTTGTCCCCGTCCTAACAGGTTCTGTTCTAACCTTACATTTCGCTAGCAAGAAACTGGGGCGTTTGATTGCTGAGTAGGCAAAACAGAAAATGCTGCTTCTCAGCCATGCAGGCATGTGACGGACGAGCCTATGCGATTAAGTTTTGGGTCCAGCTTGTCTGGCAGCGAGACCATTTCGCATGACGTTTGGAGTATTCATCCACCGGACAGACTCGGTTTACGATGACGTCCCATCAGAACGATACCAGTTCCCCAAGAAATACCTGACGCGTGTGCAGCAGTGTGAAGGTGACTGGATCGTCTATCTTGAACCCACCAAAGTCAAAAGAACCAAAGGCTACTTCGCCGTAGCGAAGGTGCAAGAGATTATAGCGGACCCTCGCAGCGATGATATGTACCTGGCCGTGATCGAACCTGGGACTTACCTCGATTTCGGTGACCCAGTGCCATTTCGCGACACCGACGGCGTTGTAGAACAAGGGGTGTTGAACGATCTAGGAAATATTTCCGGACGTGCTCAGGCTGCGGTGCGGCCACTCTCAGCAGAAGATTTTGCCCGGATCGTGGAACGCGGACTAGGTCGAGGCGACGATTTTCTGCCTCGTGTCGATCAGACCAACCAAGAGCCCGGATTCCGAGACGCCCAGGCTACATTTCAGCATCTCACAGCGCGGGATCGCGTCAATCAACTGACCAATCGAGCGGTGCGCGACCGAAACTTCAGGAAGAATGTATTTCGCGCATATGGCGAACGCTGTGCGATCACAGGACTACGCCTGATAAACGGCGGCGGACGCGCTGAGGTCGAGGCTGCTCATATCATACCAGTAGAACGTGACGGCCCAGATATCGTGAGTAATGGGCTGGCGTTGTCTGGCACCGTGCATTGGATGTTTGATAGGGAGCTCGTAGGCCTTTCAGATGATTTGAAAATTCTCGTTTCGCGGCAAAGCAACAACTTTGAAGCGATGGCAGCGATGATCAACCCATCAGGCCGGCTGCTCGCTCCAGAACGTTTGGCCAATCAACCAAGGCGGGAGTTTATCAAATGGCACCGCGAGAACCGGTTCAAAGTCTAAAGGTCACAAGTCCAGCGGTTTTGCGCTCAGCTAAGTGCAAATGCTCTCGCCTCGACAAGCACCGCATACGCTTCCGCAACTAGCTTGGTATCTCTTTCCCATTGTCCATCGGGGCCCCCGGTGAACTTCTCTCCATGAAGATAGCTATTTCGAACGCGGCACACGCCATTGATGATGAGCTGATCAACATTCGCCAGCGGTACTGGGTTTGGCGGGTCCCATTGCAGGTTCGCAAGCAGACGCCGTGGCGGTTTGCCGATTAAGGTCGGTGCAATCCCAGTTTTCACGACGTGATCATAGAATTCCTGCCCTAAGTGCTTAGCAAAGGCATTCCAGTCGGCCTCAGCAACGTTTCTGTCCTTCCTCAAATACTTTGAAGACCTCTTCAGAGCATACTCCATTGAGGCGAATTCTTTGGCGAAGATGGTGGCTATTTCGTATGGGTTCGTCATTCTCCCGGTCCCTAGCTAGTCACTTTGGATGCGTAGACGCACGGTGCTTGATCAGTAGGAGCCGCGAGTACGGGCCACCAAAACGAGTGCGCCGACCACCCGCGTTCGCGTCCGCCTTTTTGCTGCAATAGAACGAGCGTGGGCAAAGCGCGATGAGTTTCGAGCACCTTTCTCCGTAGCGCTGTACCCAGAATTGAGCGGCCCGACTTGTCTCCAGATCCTTGCCTTGTCAACTCGCGCCCCGTCTCAGCAATGACTGAGACCAGTCCATCTGGATCTGAATAGTAGTTGATAAGCGCCTTCATAGCGTTCCACTCAAATTCGACGCTGGAAAACTGCATGCTTCCTTTGATGGTGTCCAAGATTGCGAAGGCATCATCTTTGGATATCTGGACAAACTCCCCGCTATCTCTCCAGTCGCTGGGTATGAGTTGATCTAAACGAGACTGGATTGCGGTCATCTTCTGCCCGCCCAGCGTCTGAAAATCGGAAGGCAACAGCATGCTACTAGGCGAAATGGAGACTACGTCGCTCAATTTGATCTTGTTTGGCGCGCATGGCCTGATTCCGTTGCTTGGGTCAGATTGAAGAAAGACAACTCCTTGATCGTGGGCTCCCTTGTGAAAGGCTTCCCGTAAAGAATTCTCAAACTCATTGATCGTGTATAGGCGGTCGAATACTCGTCTCGATGTGTAAAAGCGCGTCACCGCTAAGTCGCTTCTGCTGCGATTGCCATACATTCTGGAGTGTTGCAGAACAGTGTCCGCTTGCATGGTCCGTGGGTTTCGACCGTAGTAAAAGGATATGAGGTTTGGGATGGTTATGCCGCGATCTAGGATATTGCCACCGACAAAGATGTTGTACGGCGTTCTTAGTCTAAGCTCCGAGTTTTGGTCGAGAAGCGCTACGACATCGCCATCGGAGTTCACTCGCTCAACAACCACATCACCACTCAGCAACGCATCTATGAAAATGTCGAAAGCTTCCGCTCGGTCTGGGACCAAATCACCTTGGCCTTGAATCGAAATTGATAGGTCATCAAATGCCGCGTCGAAGACGGGCTTGAGATTTGTGGGCTTGGTCTCAGCGGTCTTGTGCAGGGCTTGGAACATCCAATCGATCACTTGATCCTGCCAAGAATGTGCGGCCTTCTGAACATCATTGTGGATGACCATCGAGTACTTTTTGACCTTATCGCCGCTCTCCAACTGCTGAGCCTGACGTATTCCAGCCGCTACAATAAATGTAACGATCGCACGGCGCAGACCATCCGTATTGGAGCTTTCCAAGACACGATCCGCACTGATCCTTCTTTGATCCGCACGCCTCAATGCGTCTTGCTCCTCTTCAGAAACTTCGACAATCAGGCGGGATCGAGGATCATCATCCTCGAATGCTCCGAAGTAGTCATCTCCACCTACGTATCCGCCATGGATCGGGAGAAGTTGTGTGAACGCAGGCCGCTTGGGCTTGAACAGATAGCCAGCAGCATCATCATAGTCTTCGGGCTGAAGATATAGCGAGTAAGGTGTGGCAGTGACTTGGAGAAACGCTACTTCGGTCGACAGATCACGAAGCTGATCAATTTGCTCGGAGATTGTCCCTTGAGATACCTCATCCTCTCCACGCTTTTTGATGAAACGTACACTCGCCAAATCGGCCTCATCGTCGATCAACAGTAGCTTTCGTTTCTGTAAACCCGCTTGGTTTTCTACGAAGTCAATCAACCGTTCGAGATTTTTGACCTGCTTCTTAGCTACTATAACAATCTTGCGCCGCAGCTCGCTTCGCGTCAGCTTTCCCGGTAAGTTCATGATGTCCAAGACGATCAACTCGTCTTCATCGATGAATTCTTTGAAATCGCTACTCAACCTTGAAACTGTTTGCGCGGACAGTGTTTTCGTTCCCTTAGTCAGAACGAGCGCGATGTCATATCCACGGTCAAACGCTTCTGCGATGGCGCCGACGAAGCCTCGCGTTTTGCCGCTCTGAATTTTGCCCAACAACATTCCTGGACGTTGGCTCGACGTCGCAGCTGTTTCCAAATTGTCGACTACGTTTTGTATGCAGCCAGCAAGCGCATCGTCGTCCCCCCTCAAACTTCTCAAACGAGGATAAAAGCTTGGGCCGATATCTTCATTCTGAATCTTTCTGTTGTTGCGACGCAACCAAGCGCGGACCTGAGACCGACGAAAAATCGGACCGGACGCCAAGTCCTTGAGTGGCAGAGGGAAATCAGAGGAGCGCGTTCTCCAGTTGACTACCGCTTGCCGCGAAACCCCTGCCATCTCTGCAATCTCGTTAACACCGACCACATCAAATTCCATTTCCCACCTCCGTGTACAAAGTTCACAACCGTGTACGCTGTACACACATTAATGTCGACAGTCGACCAAATACTCCTGTGCGGGCAAGTGACCGGGCAAAATGTTCACATTAAGTTCTTGATTTTGGCGCCAAACAGGCGCCTATTTAGGCGGAGACTTTAGGAGAACGCCAATGGATGAGCGACAAAGACAGAGCATTCGCCTCGACGCCGAGATTTGGTTGGCTATAGATGAGTGCCGAAAACTGCGTCCTGGCAACGTATCCCGGAACACTTGGATCGCTGAGGCGGTTCTTGCCAAACTGTCTGATGAACTACAGCAAGGCAATCGCACAGGAGCACCCATCGATGCCTAGTTTCTTCGAATTTTTTGCTGGTGGCGGAATGGTGCGAGCCGGATTGGGTGCTGGATGGGATTGCCTGTTCGCAAACGACTTTGATCGCAAGAAGGGTGTAACCTATTCCAAAAATTGGGGCGACGAGTCTTTATTGGTTGCTGACATTCGAAACCTATCATCAGAGGACTTCCCTGGTAGCCCTGACCTAGTGTGGGGGTCCTTCCCCTGCCAAGACTTGTCTTTGGCAGGAGCTGGTGCGGGCCTACAAGGAGATCGCTCCGGTACGTTTTGGCCGTTTGTTTCTCATATTCGTTGTCTGAAGGACGAAGGGAGAGCGCCAAAAATTCTAGCGCTCGAGAACGTACTGGGAACTTTGACATCACATGATGGCAAAGACTTTGCAGCGATATGCTCCGCACTAGACGAGCTTGGCTATGCATTTGGTGCACTTGTTGCTGACGCTGCGGATTTCGTTCCTCAATCTCGACCAAGACTGTTCATGTTTGGGGTGTCGAGAGAGATAGCAAATGATCTACCGAACGTCTCGAGTTCGCCGACCAAACACTGGCATCCATCGCGCCTATTAAGGGCGTACCAAAAGCTTCCCGAGCAATTGCGCGCAAACTGGCGGTGGTTCAGCCCACCGACACCCGGCGAACGGCAAATGAATTTTGTAGATATCGTAGAAGATAACCCAAGTTCGACAACTTGGCACACTCCAAAAGAAACAACCGCACTGTTGTCAATGATGAGCGAGGTCAATCTTGCAAAAGTTGAGACGGCGCAGCGGGCAAAAACCCGGATGGTCGGCACAATCTATAAGCGCACAAGACATGAGCATGGGATCAAAGTTCAACGTGCGGAGATTCGCTTTGATGAAATAGCTGGGTGCCTCCGTACACCAGCAGGAGGGTCATCACGGCAGTTGGTGATGGTCGTTGACGGGCCACGAATTCGCTCTCGGCTAATTTCAACGAGAGAAACTGCAAGGTTGATGGGACTATCAGACAACTATGAACTTCCAGAACGTTACAACGAGGCTTATCACTTGACTGGAGATGGCGTGGCGGTTCCGGTCGTCCGGCACCTGAGTGCTCACCTCTTCGAGCCAATAATCGACCAGGCAAACGCAGAATATTTGGTAAGACAGTTTTGAGCGAAATTCCTTGCAACAAGAATGAAGACTTGCGGAAGAAAATTCTCGAGTTTTCGGAAGTATTGAAGACCCAGGCACACACCTTGGGTGATCATGGCCTGGACGAGCAAGACTTCTATCAATCTGGGCTCTTTCGAGGGTCGATAGAAAGGATTCGCGGACAGTTCTCGGCCTCCATGAAAGAGAAACGTGCTTTCGTGGCGCTAGTGCTGAGCTACATGCAGGACGAAGGTTTTGTTGCCGACTGGGGCTCTGCGGGGGAAGCCAACAGGCATGACTATTTTGTTGAACTGAACAATGGCAGAACTGCAATAATTGAACTGAAAGGCTGTTTAGACGGCAACAACACCAATATCTTTGAGCGCCCGCCACACGCAGACGAATTTGTTATTTGGAGCGTTTGTAGCAACCCGGGTGCGGACCCACGACATAACGTGTGGTCAGGCATCCACACGCGGTTGAGTGCTGAGATGATCGATCGCGGCCAACGCATCGACGGTTTGGTAGTTTGGGACTGGATTTGCGGCACAACAGCACGGCCTTGTCCAAAAGTGGCGCTGGACCCTGGTTGTCTAACTGAGGTTGGACAGTACAAGCTGCCTCCACCATGCATTTATCTGTTCCCGGGAACTGTCCCCAGTCCGAGAAATAATCCCAAACCTCGCGTGAACCAGATTTCCGACGTTGGGATTCTACAAGCGATGCATGAGTGCTTCAGAGGTAATCCAAAAGACGTGAATTCCGTTGAGATCGAAGTCGCACACCACGGCGCTGAAACTGTTCGAACGACGACAATCAATCGTGACGGCGCCAAGCAAAAAACGACTGAACCCACACCAATTCGTCGTTCGTGATGGATACGCATTCTCGGAACAGCGCTAGAAGGAGGTAAGGTGAAATTGCTCGAAACCTCCATGCACCCTGGAGTTGTCCTCAAGGAGCTATACCTTGATCCTTTGGAGATAAATAAGTCCGCTTTTGCGCGGCGACTGAGCGTGCATCGAACACGGATAGAGCGCTTGACCAAAGGCACAACTGGCATCACGCCGGATACAGCGCTGCGCCTTGCACGGGTGTTCAACACCACCCCGGCTTACTGGGTGAACTTGCAGACAAACTATGACATTGCCCGAGCGGCAAAGGAGATCGATGTGTCTGGTATTGAGCCCCTGGTTGCTGCGTGGTCGGATTCGACTGCCGATGGTTCGGTGTAAATTGAGGCTGATAGCGGCTAGATACCGTAAAGGGCTCTGAATTGCGCGACCAAATACTCGAACATCCCTGGAGCAGGCTCAAACACTTGCCTCGAAACGAGCGCCCCATCTGGGTGCTGGTGCATCGGCTGGCCGCTCTCGCGATCAAACCAATTATGCGTTATCTCCGCAGCATCAAAGACTGCGCGGTTGAGTGGAATGTCGGCAAACGGATTGTAATAGATATGCAAGCCGTCCAAGTGTGACTCCTGATATCGGTCAGAACCGCAAATTCTCACATCTGACCCGGCAATGAGACCCTGGGAAACGAACCTAAGTGAAATTCGGTAGTCTCGAGGATTCTCAAGACGATGAGAGACACCCAGATTGCTTCGGGCATCTGCAAGTTCCGAAGCTGTTTCTCGCGTCTGTCTATAACGAGTTGACCGAACGACTCTGTCGATCCCGCTTGCGACAACCGCCTTACCGTATGTGCCGGTCGTCGAGAAAACGACGGCGCTGATTTCCTTGTATGAGTCGTTCGTGAAAATCCCCAGTTCAACGGGAGCGCCCGACGGTTTCGAGACTGAAAATACTTTCTTTTGAACGCCCGTGAGTAAGGACCCTTGATCAGGGGCTTCGATACCAAAGAGAACACGATTGATGATCTCGTTGTTCTGCATCAAGGAATGATCACTGTTAAATGGAGCAACTGCTATGACAAATGGGCGGCCTTTGACGTGATCCAAAGTTGAATATGGAGACTTGTTGCCCTTCTGGCCAAGATAGATATCCCGCTTGTCTTTGATCTTGCCAGCAAGCTTCAGTGTATTCAGAAGCTTGAAGTCCGCCTCCTGATCTTGGTTAGGATTTCTTGCCGGTTCTTGAGAACGATCAGAAATCACAGCCTCAACATTAAACTGATACCCACTTGGGCACTCCACGCTGAAGTCAGGACTGGCCTTTGTGTAGTCAACCTTGAATCCCAGCTCAGCAAAAGCTCTGTTCAAGTAAATTTCCCAAAATGCAGAGTTAAATGTCGTTTGGAATTCGGTGACAAATTTCTTCTGTTCACCTCGACGATCCAGAAGGCCCTCTGCCCAAGATTGGATAACCTCACGGACCGGACCGGCACCAGGGTCTCGAATGATTTGCCTGAAACTCGGGTGGAGGCGTTTTTCGGGGAGCTTTGTTTCAAATAGGTTCATGAGCTCCGTTTAGGTCCCGCCAAGTGGAGTGTCGATGTTTGATCGCCAACGCCATCCTCAATGCCTCAACCCCGGCTCCGCATGAGCCTCTTGGCTGTCTAGCTGTCCTTCAATCTCTCGGCGGCGGCCTTCGCTAAGGTCAAGCTCTGTTGCAAGCTCTCGTTCAGCGTCTTGTAGCTCGCCTCTTCGTTCAGCAATCCGCTCAAGGCCTTCATGGATGCGGCCTGCGAACGAATGAGCAAGGTCACGCAGTCTTTCAAGCCAGCCAGCTCCCTCTCGATCCTGCCGGTCGAGCGTGTCTCCAAGGCGGTCAAATCCTTCGCGGAGGCCTCTGAGGCCGTCACCAACCGCTCGACGCAGGCGAGCAAGTCGCGTTCCAAGGCTGTCAGTTGGGTCATCTAATCCTCCTCGATCCGTATGCAGGTCACCTGCTGGCCGCCCATCGTGCAAGTGCGCAGGCGTGTCTTCGATGGGTCCAGGATCAGCCATGTCCCCTCGGGCCTCTCGATCCGTGTCAGGCCCAGCTCCGTCAGTTCCAAGCGTGTCAGATGCACCGTCCAGAAATAGCTCGCGGCCATCATCGAGGCGATCCCCGTCAGCACCATCCCTGCGATCAGCCAGGGCGAGATCGTCAGCCAGAGGCGGATCGATCTCAGCCGCGTCTCGAACATACTCGCCGTCTCGATCTGGAAGCGGCGCGTATCGCTCGCGATGGTATGCTGCGCGGCGCCCACAATGTTCTTCAAATCGATCCTGAAGCTCTTGAGTTGGGACGAGATCGAGGCGACGTGTTCCTGCCTGATCTCGTCGAGCTCCGCGTTCAGCTTCTCGCTCAGCCGGGTCGGCTTGCCAGTCTTCATGGAAAATCTCTCCTTTCAGCCGCCAGCGTTCGCCGGTCTCGGGATCGCGGGCGGTGATGTAGGCCTTGCCGGTGCGCGGTAGGTCGAAGCCTGCGTCGGTGAGCGCGTCGATCATGGTCGCGCGGTCCGTGATCAGACCCATATCGATCTGGTCCTGTATCCACGCGTGCAGCTCTTCTCGGCCCTGAGCGCGGGTCGAGGCCTCGACGGTGTCGCGGACGTCCTGCGCGCGCTCCACATCCATCGGATCGGCCCAACCATGGCGCTGGTTCATGACGTCCCGCAGGCTGTCATAGGCGTCCTGATAGCCGGGCGGCGCGATGTTGAGGCTCTTGCCGGTCGTCAGCTCCAGGCGCGGCGTGCAGAAGTGAAGCTCGACCCGGCCTTCGTGGCGATGGCGGACCCAGAGCACCTCATATTGCTCAGGGTCCAGCCCCGCGAAGGCCAGCCGCTCGAAGTGGTCCATGACCTCGGCCTGCTGGTCCTCGGTCGGATCGTCGCTGTCGGCAAAGCTGATCACGCCCGCGCGGTAGATCCACTGGTGGCGGCTGGCATCGATGAGGGCCTCAGTGCGTTCAGGATTGCCGCGCAGGACCTCGGGCAGCGGATCGCGGGTGACACTCACGGGCTGGCCATCGGCATCGCGGATCAGGTCGCGGTTGCCGTCATAGGCCAGCACGCGCTCGGCCACGAGGTACCCGACCGGCCCCGCGCCCGCGCCTTTGCCGTTGGGGAAGAACTTGATCAGCACCGCCGCGCCTCATCAAGAAGCGCGGCAAGCTGGCGTTCGATCACCACAAGACGGCGGGCGACGGTGAGCGTGTCGAGGTCGGTCCGCCCGACCTTAATGGCGTGGTTGAGCCAACGGGCGATCTGGTTGAGGTTGCCGCCGATGCGTCCAACGGCCAGCACAAGCGCCGGATCGACACGAGGGATGGGCTTGCGGCGGCGAGCTTCCGTCAGGCCAAGCGCCTCGCGAAGCAGCGTCGAGGCAGGTAGGCCAGCCGCCTCGGCCTTGGCGCGCATCTGGGCCTTCTCTGACGCGGTGCAGCGGAAGACGAAGGTCTCGGTCAGTGGCTCTTTCGCGGGGGCTTTGCCCGCGCCGGTGGGGTTCGAAGGGGAGGCTTGCCGCCCCTCGCAAGGTCCCGTGTCATCAGCGCCAGCGTATGACATGGGTCGCCTTGCTGTTTGCGCTTCGGTGGGATCGGTGATGCTCATGATCTGAGGCCCGCCGCCTGGATTTGCGCCTGTGTGACCAGCTCTGTGGCCAAGAGCGCATCGATCTGGCCGGGTGTGATGCGGCGGCACAGAGGGTGCTTGTCCGTCACCCAGTTCGCCAAGCCTGCCAGCATCTCGGATTCCTTGGCCTTCGTCTCTTCCCGGCTCTTGGCGATGTCCTCAACGTAGGCGCGCCAACGCCCAGACTTGAACCAGTTGTCTGAGAAACAGACCTTCGACCGGGTGAAGCCTGCGCTCTCGTTTGCGTAGGCCTTCACGGCCTGCAACAGGTCCGCGGCCTCTGTTCCAGCTTCCAGGATGTCCCTGATCCGCCCAAGACTCTCAGCCTTCCCGCGCACACGGTCGGGCGGGTAGGCGGCCAACACCTTCTCAGCTTCTTCATCCTCCGCCACCACGCGATCGCGCGAAGGAGGTTTATGGATGGTTTTAGGATGGTTTGGGGGCCATGGTGGCCCCGGTACCCCGGCCACAGCGGCCCCCGTTCCGGGGCCAGTCTGGACGGGGTCCACTGTGGCCCCCGTCTCAATATCGGGCTCGGCAGTCAGTTCCAGCGCTTCGATCCGCGCCAGATCGATCCGATACACGACGGTGAAGCCATTCTTGCACCCCCGCGCGCCAGTCTCGACCAAGATGCCTTCCTTCAGGAAGTCGCGGATCGTCCGCTTGACCGTGGTCTCACCCAGCTCCGTATGCCTCTGGATCGTCCCCTTGGAACACCAGATGCCCGAGCCATCATCCGACGCCTTGTCGGCCAGAAACATGATGATCTGCTTGCGCGTCGCACTCCCGAACTTTCGTTCGGCGCAAGCGTTTGCCACCCGCCAACTCATCGGATTGCCCCAAAAGCCGCACGGACGTGCGAATTTTGTACAGGTTTTGTACGAGATTTCGGTCGTTTTCGGAGAATTCGGCGGAAAATGAAACGGGCGTTTCTGCAGGCTTCTGCAGAACCCCTTGCAAATAAGCCATATTTTTCAGGTGGTTTTGGCGACCCCGGCAGGATTCGAACCTGCAACCTGCCCCTTAGGAGGGGGCTGCTCTATCCAGTTGAGCCACGGGACCGCTGGCGTCAGTTCTAGTTCAGCTGACGATGTTTGTCATGATCAGATATACGTCGCGCTGCAAGTGGTTGAAGCCCGGGTCTGTCCTGCGCTAACATCGGCCAACAGCACAGGAAAACATTGTGACAAGACCAAAACAGCGGCCGCTTACACTCCGGGATGTTTCAGAAGCCTGCGGCGTATCGGAAATGACGGTCAGCAGGGTACTGCGCAATCGCGGTGATGTGTCAGCCGCAACACGGGACAAGGTGCTGGAGGCTGCAAAAACGCTGGGCTACGTGCCAAACCAGATTGCAGGCTCGCTGGCGTCTCAGCGTGTGAACCTGGTGGCGGTCGTGATCCCTTCTTTGTCAAACATGGTATTCCCGGAAGTGCTCACTGGCATCAACCGGGCCTTTGAGGATACGCCGCTTCAGCCGGTGGTCGGCGTCACGGATTACCTGCCGGAAAAAGAGGAACAGGTGCTCTACGAAATGCTGTCCTGGCGGCCTTCAGGCGTTATCATCGCCGGTCTGGAACACTCGGATGCGACACGTGCGATGCTGAAGAATGCGGGCATTCCCGTCGTTGAGATCATGGACACAGACGGCACGCCCATTGACGCGATGGTGGGGATTTCTCACCGGCGGGCAGGTCGGGAAATGGCCGCCGCCATCCTGAAGCAGGGATATCACCGGATCGGATTTCTGGGCACGAAAATGCCGCTCGACCATCGCGCGCGCAAACGGTTTGAGGGGTTCACCGAAGCCCTCGCCAAGGCTGGTGTCGAAATCGAAGACCGCGAGTTCTATTCGGGTGGCTCAGCGCTGGCTAAGGGTCGCGAGATGACCGAAGCGATGCTGGAACGCTCACCAGACCTGGATTTCCTGTATTACTCAAATGATATGATCGGCGCGGGTGGTCTGCTCCACCTGCTGGACAAAGGCATAGATGTTCCGGGGCAGATCGGGCTGGCGGGCTTTAACGGCGTCGAGCTGCTCGACGGTCTGCCGCGTCAGCTGGCAACGATGGACGCGTGTCGCAAAGAAATCGGCACCAAAGCTGCGGAAATTATTCTCGAACGCAGCGCCCTTGCCGAGGATGAGACGCCGGAAGATCCCGGCCACGTCACCCTGTCCTCAAAAATCTCCTGGGGTGACACGCTGCGCCGATACCGGCGGTGACGAACACCCTTACCCTCACAAACACTCAGGCCCGGCGCCTCTTTCTCGACCGGCACGCGCTGTCGGAAACCCCAGCAGGCGATGCGCGCGGCGATGCATTGCTGGACCTGATCACACGCTTGGGCTTTGTGCAGCTGGACAGCATCAGTATTCTGGCGCGCGCGCATGATCTGATCCTGTTTTCGAGGCGGCCGAGGTACCGGCCGAAAGATCTCAAAGCCCTCTATGAAAAAGACCGGGTGCTGTTTGAGCACTGGACCCATGACGCCGCCGTCATTCCGATGAGCTTTTACGGGTGGTGGCAACTGCGGCGCGAGCGTGACGCAGCGCTGTTGCGGAGCAGATGGCGCGACTGGCGGCGCGACGGGTTTGAGGCTCAGTTTCAGCCGGTGCTGGACCAGATACGCGAGGAAGGGCCCCTGTGTTCTTCCGACGTCGGCGCAGGCGAGAAACGCAGTTCCGGCGGTTGGTGGGACTGGCACCCATCGAAAACGGCGCTCGAGTATCTGTGGCGTAGCGGCGCGCTTTGCGTTGTGGGGCGTGACGGTTTCAAAAAGCGATACGACCTGACGGAACGGGTGATTGACGAGGCGCTGTGTGGCCCGCTTCAGTCACCCGAAGATACGGTCAGAACGATCGACTGGTGCTGCAGCGGCGCTCTGGACCGGCTTGGATTCGCAACGCCGGCAGAACTGGCGGCATTCTGGGATCACGTCACACTTGCAGAAGCGAAGGACTGGTGCGCCAAAGAACTGGCGGCGGGTCGGCTTCAGCCGGTACGCATTACGGGTGCGGATGGTACCGCGCGTGACAGTCTGGCCCGCCCGGACATTTCGGATGATCCGGCACTGGACACAGCCCCTTGTTCCAGACTGCGTGTGCTCAGCCCGTTTGATCCCGCCCTGCGCGACAGAAAACGCGCAGAAAGGCTTTTTGGCTTTAACTACCGGATCGAAATTTTCGTGCCCGAAGCAAAACGGCAATACGGATATTACGTTTTCCCGGTCATGGAAGGGGACCGGCTGGTCGGGCGCGTGGATATGAAAGCATTCCGGGACCGTAACGCCCTGGTTGTGCGGGCACTGTGGCCAGAGCACGGCGTGCGCTGGGGCAAAGGCCGGATGGCCGCTTTCGAAGCGGAACTTGCACGGCTGACCAGACTGGGTGGCGTGACAACTGTCACGTTCGAAGACGGTTGGCTGCACGCACATGATCGCTAGAAGGTGCGCGGTACAAGGCTGCCGTGAAACCACGTCAGATAGGAATACACCGAGAAAACAGGCACGCCGGTCAGACGCGCGATATCAGGCGCATAGGGCACCATGTTGGTGCATTCCAGAATGATGGCACCGATGTCGGGCGCATCAGCGGTCATCTGCATGGATGCTTCTGACAGGTCGTGACGCGCCTGCGCGACATCGAGCGCCGTGTCGTTGCCCAGAATGCTGCGGGCAAAGTCAGTATCCTCGACGCCACATACGACAGCGTTCGCGGGCACACCCGCTACCGCCAGGTGTTGTCCGGTGAGGCTCGCCGCCGAGATGGTGAGGATACCGATGCGACGACCAGGGCCAAGCGTTGCCTGAATCTGGGCGGCCTGTTCCAGTGCCGATGCCGCGACCGGCACGCCAAGTTCTTTTGTCAGACGCGGGCGGATGAGCGAAAGGAATCCGCAGGTCGTCGCAATGCCGCGGCATCCGCAGGAGACGAGGTCCTGCCCGGCTGCAATAAAAGCCCGCACGAATGGTTCCGGGTCCTGGCAGACCACAGCCTGCGGTGTGGCACCGCGCACGACCGAATAGCGCACCGGGAAATCCCACGTGTCCGGGTTCCCGACATCCCCCGGGATACGCGGGAATTTTGTGTCGAGCATGAGGATGCCAAGCAGAGCAGGATCGGTGGTCGCCATTATTGCTGTGTGCCCCGAAGGCTGCAGCGAATCAATAGGTCGTGGCCGCCCGCGCCGCCTGGTCATACTGGCCGGACATCAGCCGCAGCAGGGTCGCGGCACGGCTGACCTGTTCCGGTTCCAAGCCAAGCTCAGCAACTGAGCTGAGCAGCAGCCCCTCGCGGATATCTTTGTATCTGACGCAGGTTTCCGCACCCTTTTCCGTCACTGCGACGGTCTTTTCCTTGCCCTGTCGCCCATCCTTCACAAGGCCCGCTTTAATCAGCTTTTTGATCGAATAATTGACCGTATGCGTGTCCTCGACATTCAGAACGAGGCAGATATCCGCAAGCTTCTTGGGTCGGTCCCGGTGAAAAACCGAGTGCAATACAAGCACATCCAGAGAACTGAGTTCCGGGTAGCCGGCCATGGAAATGGCCCGCACTGTCCAGCGCTGGAAAGCATGATTGCAAAGGATCAGCCCGTATTCGAGCTCTGAAATCTCTGCAAATGAGCCGCTGGCGAGATGCGCAGATGAAACGACGGGTCCGAGAAAGCTGTCTGACATGCCATCAGAGTGCCTGTCGATGATAAAATGTCAACAAATTGTTGACGTATTGTGAAAGTTGGTCAGTATTGACGCCGGGGAATCATGTCCCGGGGGAACTATGCCGTCAGGCCAGACCATTCCAGAGACGCCAAAATGACCGGACACGTGGTCATTGTCGGGGCAGGTATTGTCGGTGTTTCGACCGGCATCTGGCTGCGCCGTGCTGGCCTCGACGTTACAATTATTGACCGCGCGGGCCCCGGGAAAGGCACCTCACACGGGAATGCAGGCGTTCTGGCCTCGGTCTCTATGGTGCCGGTTACTGCCCCGGGTCTGATCCGTAAGGCACCGGGCATGCTCATGTCCCGGGACTTCCCGCTGTTCCTGCGCTGGTCTTACCTGCCAAAGCTGGCGCCCTGGCTGGTGCGCTACCTGGCGAATGCAAATGACAGTGACACCCGGCGTATCGCACGTGATCTGGCACCGATTGTGACGGATTCCGTGTCCCAGCATAAATCACTGGTTGCCGGTACAGACCTCGAACACTGGGTGACGGAAAGCGATTACTGCTTTGCTTACAAAGACCGGGCTGCGTTTGATGCCGACGCCTATACTTGGTCCTTGCGCCAGGATGCTGGTTTTTTGCCCGAGCTGATCGAAGGCCGGGACGTGCAGGACTATGAACCCAATCTTGCGCAAACCGGGCTGATCGCGGCGCTGAAGGATCATGGGTTCATCCGCGATCCGGGCGGATACGTTGCCGCCCTGGCAGACCATTTTGCAGAAGCAGGCGGACGCCTTGTGCTGGCTGAAGTGAAGGATTTCGATCTGACCGGCGGGCAGATCACAGCCGTCGAAACAACCGAAGGACGCATCGAGTGCGACCATGCCGTTTTGGCAACCGGTGTCTGGTCGCGCCCGATGATGCAGAAACTGGGGATCCGGGTCCCGCTCGAAAGCGAACGCGGTTACCACATCGTCTTTGAGGACGCAGAAAACGGCCCCTCGCGCCCGACGATGATCGCGTCCGGGAAATTCGTGGCGACACCTATGGCGCAGGGCGTGCGCTGTGCCGGAATTGTCGAGCTTGGCGGGCTTGAGGCAGGCCCTTCCAATGCACCGCTGGCCCTGATCCGGCGCCAGGTCCGCGATGCCTACCCGAACATGACCGCCAGAAACGAAATCGAATGGATGGGGCATCGACCCGCCCCCAGCGACAGTCTGCCCCTGATCGGCCAGATCGGCACCACTCAAGTCTGGACAGCCTTCGGGCATCACCACATCGGCTTGACCGGCGGTCCGAAAACGGGCCGACTGGTGGCCGGAATGATCGCGGGACAACCCACAAATATGGATCTCGCACCTTATGCGCCGGAACGTTTCCGGACATGAAAATAACAAACCACTCAACAAGGAGACCTCTATGAAACTCACAAACAGACTGATGGCTGGTGCTGCGACGGCTGCACTGACACTCGGTGCGGCGCTGCCCGCCGTGGCGGCCGAAAAGTGGGATATGCCGATGGCCTATTCCGCCTCGAACTTCCATTCGGAAAACGGTGTGACCTTTGCCGAGTGTGTCGGCGCAGGCACCAATGGTGAGATCACCATCGAAGTTCACCCGGGCGGATCGCTCTTTGCCGGCGCGGATATCAAACGCGCAATCCAGACCGGCCAGGTCCAGATCGGCGAACGCCTGCTGTCCGGTCACCAGAACGAAAGTGCGGTTTTCGGGTTTGACAGCATTCCCTTCCTCGCACCGTCCTTTGATGACAGCGAGAAGCTGTATGAAGCGGCCAAGCCAAAAATCGAAGCCCTGCTGGATGAGCAGAATCTGGAGCTTCTCTATGCTGTGCCGTGGCCACCCCAGGGCCTGTACTTCAAAAAAGAAGTCAACAGCGTTGCTGATATGGAAGGCGTGAAATTCCGCTCCTACAACAACACCACAAGCCGCCTTGCCGAGCTCACAGGCATGCTGCCGGTGACGGTTGAGGCTGCAGAGATCAGCCAGGCGTTTGCAACCGGTGTTGCTGAATCCATGGTGTCCTCCGGTGCAACCGGATACGACCGCAAGGTCTGGGAGAGCCTGACACACTTCTACGAAGTCGATGCCTGGCTGCCGCGCAACTATGTGATGGTCAACCAGGATGTCTGGGCGGACGTATCCGACGCCAACAAAGCAGCGATCCAGGCCTGCGCGGCAGAAGCCGAAGCACGCGGCCTTGAGGCGTCAAAAGCCTATACCCAGTTCACCATGGACGGCCTCGCAGCCGGTGGCATGACGGTGCAGCCCGCAGGCGACGCTCTGATGGCCGAACTGCGCGAGATCGGTGCAACCATGACCGCTGAATGGCTGGAAGCGGCCGGCGATGAGGGTGCGGCCCTCGTCGATGCGTTCAAAGCATCCCAGTAAGCTGACAGCGGCGGCCTCCGGTACCGGGGGCCGCCTGTTTCCCCGAATTCTGAACCTTCCGGAGTGGCGCCATGTCAGCGATCCGCAAGATACTCGATTTCCTGTACACAGCCGCCGGCGTTCTGGCCGCCCTGTGTCTGGTGTCCATTCTGCTGCTGATCGTAGCTCAGATGGTGGCGCGCTGGACCGGCGAAATTTTCCCGGGCGCGCCCAATTACGCAGGCTACGCCATGGCCGCGGCCAGTTTTCTGGCATTTGCTAATGCGCTGAACCACGGTGCCCATATCCGCGTGTCCATTCTGCTGAATGCGGTGGCGCCGGGCCCGAAACGGTTTCTAGAGGTCTGGTGTTTTGCTCTGGGCGCTGCTGTGGCCTGGTACTTCACCTATTATGCCTACTGGTTCGTCTACTGGTCGTGGAAATTCAACGAGGTCAGGATGCAGCGGCCCTGTGGATACCGCAGTCTGTGATGGTGATCGGCGGCGGGCTGCTGGCCATCGCGCTGACTGACAACCTGTTCCACGTCATCTTCAAAGGTGAGCACCGGATTGTCCGGGACACCGTTGACGAAAACTTCGAGGTGTAATCAGATGACTGAGATTTATGCGATAGTCCTCTTTCTGGTCGTTCTGTTCCTGCTGCTGGGCACCGGTGTCTGGGTTGGCCTGGCGCTGATGGGCGTGGCCTGGGTCGGCATGGAGCTTTTCACCACCCGTCCGGTCGGGGACACGATGATCACGACCATCTGGGCCTCCTCGTCCAGCTGGACACTCACGGCCCTGCCGCTCTTTATCTGGATGGGCGAAATCCTCTATCGCACACGATTGAGCGAGGATATGTTCAGGGGTCTTTCACCCTGGCTGGCACGTATGCCCGGCGGGCTGGTGCATACAAACATTGTTTCCTGCACGATCTTTGCGGCGGTTTCCGGATCATCGGCTGCCACCCTGACCACCGTCGGCAAAATGGCGATCCCGGAACTGCGTGCGCGCAAATACCCCGAAGAGATGGTGATCGGCACGCTCGCAGGTGCTGCGACACTCGGCCTGATGATCCCGCCTTCCATCGCGCTGATCGTTTACGGCGTGACCGTGAATGAGAGCATCACCAAACTCTTCTTCGCGGGCGTCTTTCCTGGCCTGATCCTTGCCGGGATGTTCATGGCCTATGTGGCCATCGTGTCAAAAACGTCGTCCCGCTGGAATCCCGTGATGGAAACCGGCATGAGCTTTGCCGAAAAACTGCAGAATTCGCGGTTCCTGTTGCCGGTACTGGCGCTGATCACCGTCGTGATCGGCTCGATGTACGGCGGCTGGGCCACTGCGACCGAAGCTGCGGCCATTGGCGTCATCGGCGCGCTGTCACTTGCCGCGGCGCAGGGATCACTGACCCTGTCGTCCTTCCGCGACAGTCTGATGGGCGCGATGCGCACTTCGGCTATGATTGCGCTCATTCTCGCGGGTGCTGCGTTCCTGAAACTGTCTATGGGCTTTACCGGGCTCCCGCGCGCTCTGGCGGATGGCATTGCCGCAATGGAACTGGCCCGGTTCGAACTGCTCATGGCCCTTCTGGTATTCTATATTATCCTCGGCATGTTCCTCGACGGCATCTCAGCCGTCGTGCTGACCATGGCCATTGTGGAACCAATGGTACGCGAGGCGGGCATTGACCTGATCTGGTTTGGCATCTTTGTGGTCGTCGTCGTCGAAATGGCGCAGATCACGCCGCCCATCGGGTTCAATCTGTTCGTCCTGCAGGGCATGACCGACCACGAGATGGGCTATATCACCAAGGCGGCCCTGCCCATGTTCCTGATCATGGTCCTGATGGTCTTTGTGCTGATCTGGTTCCCGGAAATCGCGACGTGGCTGCCGGATAATCTCCGGCAGACACCCGGCTGACGGTGGAGCGGGTTCTTTGGCTGATATCGGACAATGCGCGCGCCTGCCTGATCATCGGGTTGCTGCTGGGCCTCGGGCTTCCCGGGCTCGCAGCAGCTATGGCGCCCTGGCTGCCTCAGATGGTTGCGGGCCTGCTGGTGATCACTGCGCTGCGGATCGGACACCGGGCGGCCAACGGCGCATTGTCAGACCTGCGCTGGGGGCTGGGATCGGTCGCCCTGCTGCAGATGGTACTGCCTGTTGGCCTTTTTGCGGCGTGCCGACTCGCCGGAATAGACCAGACACCGGCCGCCCTTGCCATGGTTCTGGCAACTGCAGCACCGGCGCTTTCAGGTTCACCCAATCTGGCCCTCCTGCTGGGTCAGGATGCCGGTCGCATGATGCAGATCCTCGTGCTTGGCACGGCATGCTTTCCGCTCACGGTCTTGCCGGTGCTTGCGCTGGTACCACAGGCCGGTGCAGCGCAGGACGTCGCGTTGTCCGCCCTGAGGCTGCTGGCCGTTATTACCGGATCCACAGCGCTCGGCTTCTTTCTGCGGGCCCGCTTTTTTCCGGATCCCGCGCCGGATACGGTCCGGAGCCTCGATGGTCTTTCGGTTCTCGCATTCTCGGCCATCGTGATCGGGCTGATGGCCGCACTAAATCCGGCCCTGCGCAGCGATCCGGTTGCCGTTCTGGCCTGGGGTCTGCTGGCCTTTGCACTCAGCTATGGCATCCAGATTGCCGTTTACCTGCTCCTGTCCCGCAGCCCGCTGGACACCCTGGCCGGCCCGCTGGCCATCGGTGCCGGCAATCGCAATATCGCGCTTTTTCTTGTCGCTATGCCGGTGGAGATCATGGGACCGCTCATGGTCTTTGTCGGATGCTGGCAACTGCCGATGTACCTGACACCAATTCTGCTGCGCCGACTGTATCAGCCCGGGACGCCCTGACATGACCGACTATCCCATCATCCGCACCGTGGGCCTGACTGGCATTCTGGTCACATTCGCAAGCGCCATGAGCGAGGAAGCCAATAAGGCCTCTGTCGCTTTCCGCGCCGCCGTCGATGCACAGGACTGGCCCGAAGTTTCCGAAACCGCCATGTCGCTGGTATCTGTTTTCATCATCACCGATCTCGTCACACATGACGCGCACGCGTTGGTCGAACGGCTCCGCGCACTGCTGGAGACGCAGGACTGGCTGGCGGCCCCCCTGCCCGAAGGCCGCACTCTCTGGCACATCCCGACCGTATACGGCACGGATCTTGCACCACAGCTTGAGGAAGCCGCAGAGGCCGCAGGCGTCGACCCGGACGAAGCCATCCGCCAGATTTCCGGCACCCGGGTGAGAGTTCTGACGATCGGCTTTGCACCCGGCCAGCCCTATCTCGGAGAACTGCCTGAAAACTGGAACATCCCTCGCCAGAAGGATCTGTCCCTGAATGTTCCAGCCGGTGCGCTGGTGGTGGCCATCCGGCAGCTGGTGATCTTCACGAATACGACGCCCACCGGCTGGCGGCATATTGGCCAGACAGCCTTCCGCACCTTTGACCAGACCGGACCCGCACCCTTTGCCCTGTCCCCCGGAGACGAAATCACCTTTCCGCAGGTGTCGCGGGCCGAAATGGAAAAACTTCTGGCCACACACCCTGACGGGTACGGCGCGGCAGACCGCGAGGCGATCGGATGAGTGCGCAGCTGAAAATCCTGACCGCGGGTCCCGCGATGAGCCTTCAGGATCTTGGGCGCACCGGGTTTTTTGCCTCCGGCCTGACGCCGGGCGGGGCGGCAGATACACTGGCGCTCTATGAAGGGGCCGCTCTGCTCGGGCAATCCGCTGAGGTTGCTGCCATTGAGATGGTCGGTATGGGCGGCACCTTTGAGGCCACTGAAGACACGGTCATTGCCCTGACAGGCGCCCGGATGACAGCGCAGATTGACGGTGCCCCCGCCGTCTGGAACGCGAGCCATACCCTGCCCGCGGGCAGCAAGCTGAGCATCGGCGGGGCGCAGGCCGGAACCTATGGGTATCTGCACGTCGCGGGAGGCCTGGATGTACCAGAAAACATGGGCGCGCGCAGCAGCCATCTCAAAGCCGGCATTGGTGGGTTGCTGGGCGCGGGAGACACCCTGCCACTGGGCGCCGGACAGGGACGCGCGGGCTACCGGCTGCCGGATGCTGACCGGCTGAATGGCGGCACCATCCGCGTCGTGGAATCTGCGCAGACCAGAGAATTCAGCGAGGACACCATCCGGCGTTTTGGCGAAACGGCTTTCCGGCGCGATGCACGCGGGAACCGCCAGGGCGTGCGAATGGATCAGGACGGCGAGGGGTTTTTTGCCAGCGACGGGCTGTCTATTGTGTCCGAAGTTATTGTGACCGGCGACATTCAGGTCACCGGCGACGGTGCCCCCTATGTTTTGATGTGCGAAAGCCAGACCACCGGTGGCTACCCCAGGATTGCTACTGTCATTCCCTGTGACCTGCCCAAAGTGGCCCAGGCAGCAGTCGGCGCGCCATTACGTTTCGAGTTCATCAGCCTGGAAGAGGCTATTGCACTTGAAACCCGCGCCCGAGCGGTGCTGAAGGCCCTGTCCGGCATGGTCGAACCGCTGGTCCGGGACCCACACGATATTGCCGATCTGCTGAGTTATCAGCTGGTCAGCGGCGCTGTTTCCGCCATCGCGGATCCGTTTGAAAACTGAAGGAGACACGAGATGACCCGCGTAGACATCAACGCCGATATGGGCGAGAGCTTTGGCCCCTGGAAAATGGGCGATGACGCTGCTCTGCTGAAAATCGTCACATCTGCGAATGTGGCCTGCGGTGCGCATGCAGGTGACCCGGATGTTATGTCTGCGACGATGAAAATGGCCCTTGCGAATGGTGTCGGCATCGGCGCGCACCCCGGGTTTTCAGACCTGCAGGGGTTCGGCCGTCGCCGGATGACAGTGCCGCGGGCGAGCCTGCAGAATTCTATCCGCTGCCAGGTTGGCGCGTCCATCGGCATGGCGCGGTCCCTTGGCGCGACTGTCCGCCATGTCAAACTGCATGGCGCTCTGGGCAATATGACCTCCGAGGACGAGAGCCTGGCCCGCGACTGTTACGAAGCCGCTCTGTCTGTTGATCCTGACCTGATTGTCATGGTGCTGTGTGCCACGGCGCAGGAAGCCGCCGTACGCGATCTTGGGTGTGCCTGGGCAGGCGAGATTTTTGCCGACCGCGCTTATAATGACGACGCAACGCTGGTTGACCGCAGCCTGCCGGGCGCGGTGATCCATGACGCAGAACTGGCAGGCCAGCGCATGGTCGACATGGTGCAGGCCGGGGCCATTATCACAGAATCCGGCAAGCGGATCGAAACCAGCATCGATACGATCTGCTGTCACGGGGACACACCCGAAGCAGTTCAGATCGCCGCATCCGTACGCCAGACACTGGAAAATGCGGGCATCACGGTGGAAACCCTGGAGGGACGCCGCGCCTAAGTGCTGACCTCATCAGTATAAAAATCGACGTGGATGTGGTTCCCGTCAGGATCCCAGATGTTGAAAGCGACCGTATTGATCGCCTCGATCTCATTGCGGCGGTAGGTTTCGCCATGCTCTTTCAACCGGGCTTCAAATGCGGCGGCACCGCTGGCGCGGAAGGCAAAATGCTCCATTTTCAGCGCGCCTTCTGATCCGGCACCCGGCGGGTCCGTCACGCCGACCAGGTGCAGGACAACTGTCTCACCAGCGTAAAGCCATGCGCCGGGGAAAGGGAAATCCGGGCGGTATCCGTTTGTCAGGCCAAGAACCTCACAATACCATGAAACCAGCCGGTCGAGCTGATCTGTTCTGATGTTGACGTGATCCAGTCTTTGAATTTCCATACTGTCCCCCGGAGGTATTCGGTCATGCGTGACTGCATCCTGTCGATGACAGGCGGCCAGCACAAGCCACCTGTCAACACATCCGGCCGTTTCAGGTGATCCGCCTGGTGCCCTGCGCGCCACCATGGAACAACCCCCATGCGCCACGGCCAGCCCGCGACAACCGCCACAGCACCAGTGCGGTCAGACCCAGCGACATGACTTCGGCGGCCGGACCGGCATACCAGACGCCGGGCTCCCCAAAGAAAAATGGCAGGACAAACGTCAGCGGAATAGCGAACAGATAGGGTTTAGAGAGTCCCAGCAGAGCCGAAACTGACGCAGACCCGATCGCCTGAAAATACGAGGCAACAATCATCAGCGGCCCCACCAGAAAAAACACGCAACTCATGACAGGCAGCAACCGGGCAACCTCCTCTATGACGAGCGCTCTGTCTGTGAAGGCATCTGCAATCGCAACCGGAGAAGACATGACAACGACCTGCACCACCACGCAGTAAATGAACGCAAGCCAGAGGGCCGTGCGCAGACTTGCATCGGAACGGTCCCAGAGCTCTGCGCCATAATTGTTTCCAGTGATCGTCTGCATCGCAAAGGACAGCCCGAGCAACGGCAGGAAGGTGAAGGTAATGACCCGCGTTATGATGCCATAGGCCGTCACCGTCTCGGGGTAATGTGTGCTGCCCACCCACTGGAGCGCGGAGATGATCGCGACCGAACCCAGTGACAGGCCCAGAAATCCAAGACTTTGCGGCACTCCGAGCGCGAAAATCCGGGCCCAACGCCTGAAAGGCGAATACATCACAAGTGCTTTGGGTGAGAGCACCGTGCGGCCTGAAATACGGAAAGCAAGAATGATCACGAAGGCCAGCATCTGTGCCAACGCCGTGCCATACGCAGACCCCGCCACCCCCATATCCAGCCGGGCAATCAGGACATAATTGAACCCGATGTTGGACAGGGACACCAGAAGGCTCATCGCCGCCATAAAGCCTACGCGCCCTTCGTTGCGGAGCGCATCAGAATTGACCGAAAGCACGAAGAAAAGCGGCGCACATAGCACCGTGATACGCAGGTACTTGAGCCCCATGCCAGCAATCCCGTCAGACCCATCCGAAAGAAGTCCGATCAGCGCAGTACCGAAACAGAAAAAAAACAGGATCAGGAGCACACCGAGACCAAGGGCCAGCCCGTGGGCACCTGAAAAAACGGCCCGGGCCGACGGGTGATCGGACGCCCCCAGATGGCGCGCCAGCTGGCTGGACATCCCGTTGGACACCAGCGCCGACAGCGCCACGATCAGCATGTACACCGGAAAAATCAGCGTAACCGCGGCCAGTGCCCCAGCTCCGACGTAATGCCCCAGAAACAGCGCATCCACGACGGACAAAAGACCGTTGGCGCCCATGACGATTATGACCGGCAATGCGGTCTTCAGGTAAGTGATGCCCAGCGGCCCGGCCGTAAAAGCATTTGTGGAGGTATCTGACATGTCCCGTGTTCCTCAAACCAGATCGCGCTGTTTGAGATGGGACCCGCATTGCCATCCGCGCGATATGCGGAGTGAGTTCGACAGAAAATGTCTTTGCAGGGCTTTACCATAACTGGCGTCTGCGGGTGGCGGGCGCCTGCAACCGTACGGCCGCGTAACCTGCTGCCCGCCCACAGTCAAGATTTTCCGCGCGCAGAGAAGTGAGCGTCCGTAATCGCGCCCGTATCGCCGGAATTTTTGCCTGATCCTCCTGGAGCGCGCGTGAAAGGTTGATTGTCACGGTAACGCAAATAAGCTGTTGGCGGCAATTTTGGAGAGTATCGGTGAAACTTCAGGCACTTGTGGATGACGCAAACCGGCACCTGGCTGAAACTGGCGCTGCCGACGGCTTTCACACCTGTGGCGTCCGCTCAATGGGCATCATGCGGACCAGCCGGACAAAGCGCTCCACGTGTTCTGTTGTCGAGCCGCTGATCGGTCTGGTGCTGCAGGGGAGTAAATCAGCACAGTACGGAACCGAAAGCGTGGTCTACCGGGCCGGCGACATGATCGTGATCGGACATGCGCTGCCCATGCTGTCCGGTCAGATAGAAGCGGCGCCGGGGGACCCCTATGTTGCGCTCTACGTCGGCGTCGATATGCACATTTTGCGCAGCGTTCACAGCGACATGGGTGGGACGCCGGATGATGCAGCGGGACGCGCGCTTATGACCGGTGCCGCCAGCGGGGAAGTCATTGATTCCTTTGCGCGTCTGTTTCGTCTGCGGCGCGATCCGGTGGAGGAGACGACCCTGGGCGCGGCCGCGCTGCGCGAGGTTTATTTCCGCGTTTTACGCAGTGACGGCGGGGAGGCATTGCGCAGGGTGATCCACGCAGACGGCAAAGCCAATCAGGTCGCGAAGGCAATATCCTATATCCGCCAGGAATACCGCAACACGATCCGGGCGTCGGACCTTGCCGAGATTTCGGGCATGAGCGCTTCGGTTTTTTATGACACGTTCAAACGGATCACGGCGAACAGCCCATTGCAGTTCCAGAAAGACCTGCGTCTCACAGAGGCGCACAACCTGCTCCGGCAGACCACACGACCGATATCTGACATCGCATACAGCGTGGGATATCAGAGCGCGGCCCAGTTCAGCCGCGAGTTTGCCAAAAAGTTCGGCACACCGCCACGTGCTGTTTCCGCGGACCCATCCGGCCGATCCTGCCAGATTTCCGGCATTCCGGAGAATCGCGCAAGTCTTCCGGAAAAAACCCGGTGTGCCGAATTGCTGCCGGATCATAGATTTTCTCTGACGGAAACGGGTCATGAGGCCCGCAGACATGAGGAACACTATGGCTCAGACAGATCAGGTACCACTTCAATCAGGGTTTCACGCAAAAAGCACACCGGCTGAGGTGCTCGCGGGTATCGACCTCTCCGGCAAAACCGCAATTGTAACAGGAGGATACAGCGGCATCGGACTTGAAACCGTTCGGGCACTCGCCGGACATGGCGCTTCGGTCATAGTGCCCGTCCGCTCAGAGACGAAGGCACAGGAAAATCTGAACGGGCTGAGCGGCTCGGTCAGAACGGCGGCAATGGATCTTGCAGATCTGCAGTCGGTCAGAAAATTTTCGGATGATATCTCCGGCGAAACAGGCACGCTCGATTATCTGATCAACAATGCGGGCATCATGGCCTGCCCTTTTGCAAAAGTAGGTCCGGGTTGGGAATCGCAGTTCGGGATCTGTCACATGGGGCACTTTGCCCTGACAAAAGCACTTCTGCCGCTGTTGCAGAATACGCCCGGCTCACGTGTCGTTGCATTGTCTTCGACTGCACACAAAGTGAGCGACGTTCTGTGGAACGACATCCACTTTGAGCGCACAGAGTACAACAAATGGCAGGCATACGGTCAGGCAAAAACGGCCAATGCCTTGTTCGCAAATGGTCTTTCCCGCAGGCTCCGAGACACGGGCGGGTTTGCGTTTTCTGTGCACCCGGGTGGAATTTTTACACCTCTGCAACGCCACCTCCCCAAAGAGGAAATGATCGCACTCGGGTGGCTGGACGAAGACGGAGAGCCCTCTGAACTGGCGAAGGCCGGCTTTAAAACACCCGAGCAGGGCGCATCGACGACCCTGTGGGCTGCGACTTCAGACGCGCTGGACGGAAAACCCGGTGTGTACTGCGAGGACACGGATATCGCAGGTCTCACTGATCCTGACAGCCCGATGTCCCGATACTATGGCGTTGACCCGCATGCCTGTGACGATGAGGCCGCCGAAAAGCTGTGGGACATCAGCGAAGCTCTGCTCCGGAGCGCTTAGTGCACCCATCCGGTCGCAGGGCGTTCGGCGCCGCGACCCGGATGACAAACGCCGCGTGACGCTGATATGCCCTGCCCGGTCAGTTCAGTGTGCAGGACGTTCCTTCGACACTTTTCACCTCGATGATAACGGTGCGCGCGAAAAGCTCTTCGAACGCGTTGAGTTTGTCCTCGGTTTCAAGCTGCACAGAAGACATCCACGTCCTCTGCTCCTCTGACATGGACGCATGTGTGTCGAACAGCCTTTTGGCCTCAAATGCCTCCCGGAGTTCTTGCTCCTCTGATTGACCACTAAGAATTTCAAAACCGGTGAGCGGTGAACTCTCGCCTCTGCCAGCAACCCACACTCTTGACGCTTCTTCCGCATTCAGCTTTTCCCGAAGCAGCACGAGTGCCCCCATGCGGCGCCCCTCGGCGAGTGCGTGATTGAAATCATCCTTGGTGTATCCCTGCGGAATGGCACCCAGCCACAGACTGCTGGCATGACCCTGCACACCGATCGCAATCCGGGCCGTTTCATCAGTGCGCAGGCAGGAGCGGATCGCATCCACGACGACTTCGAAGTAGGTTTTGCTGTCATCGCCGGCCGACACCATCGGCGGTTTGAAGCCGGCATTTGAAACCCCGAAACGGTAGGCATCCAAAGGTACCCTGATTTCCTTTTCCCTGATCGGATCCGGAAAGAACGGCATGAAAAGACTGTTCTGTATTGTCACCCGTTCCTGCTGAGCACCGGGCAGGGTCACATGGGTCACGAAAGGCGCAACCCGCCGGGTTTCATCAAGACGCACGGTCGGAGACACCACAAACGAAGCCGCCGGCGTCTGAGGAAGGATCTGAGGTGCGCCCCGTTCAATGATCAGCGGTATGACCGAATGACTGGCTTGCCGGCGCAGCGCCGCCAGCTGTTCCAGTGCGTCGGTGTTGTTCCGGATCAGGCGGGCCATCACGTCTCCGGAGGTCACCCCCGCTTCGCGGATCGCCGCGGCAATCTCGCCAACACCCTCCAGCCGGGTCTGAAAATTCTGCGTGACCGTTCCGGGCTCGCCAGTTTCCTGCACCTCTGGAACAGCTGTCAGGTCCCCCTTCAGGATCAGCTCCAGTGTCTGAGCTTTGGTCATCGAAGGCCCGAAGCTCTCTCTGATCGACCGGAAGACCTCGGAAAACTCCTTCTGTTCCTCCTCGCTTGCACTCCCTTCGGCCATTATTGCGAACAACATCTTCTGCGCGCTCACGACGTCCTCGCGCAGGGCAAGCGGGAAAAGTTTGTCCGGGGCGTCGATGCCTATGTCCTTTGCAAAGAAAACGCCATCTTCACAGTCAGGCATCCTCGTCAGGCGGACATCTCCCACCGGAAGAATGCCGGTAACCTTTTCCCGCGCCACGGTTTCCGAAAGCAACTCAGGGAAAAACCACCGCGCGAACAAAAGACCCGGTGCGTCCGGTTCAGCTTTGCCCGCGTCCTCACCGACCGTCTCGAAACTCAGCCTGACAGGTTTCACATAATACGTAGACGGCGTCGCTGATGTCAGTGTGCCTTCTTCCATAAAACAGGTCTGCCCGTTCTCCAGAACCGACACATATGCCCTTGGCTCAGGATCCGGCAACATCAGCTGAATAAGCACCAGAAAGGCACCGGGTATCAGCAAAGCTGCCGCATTATTCCGAGCCATGCGCAGCTTGCCGTTTCGTGCAGACCGCGCGAAATCAAAAGGACGGAACTTTTTCACTGACATCCTGTTGGTTACGATCTTCGAAAACGGTTCGGGTGCAAACCGGACTGCCCGGCTTTCGAATTCCGGTACATAGAGACCGCTCCAGAACATGATCCTCATGAAGCGAGACATTTTTTCCGGCTCGACAAAGGATGGGTCGGTCATCCGTTCGAAGGATTCGCGGGTTCTCAGCTGTAGCCGCTGCATACGCTTGGCCCGGTTGCGGATCCCGATGAAAATAGAAAACGTCCAGGTCGAAACAAACGTCAGAGTCAGGAAAATTCCTGCGTTGTCATGCAGTATCAGTGCTGTGTTGCCTGCAAAAACCGCCTTGGTCAGCAGCGTAACCAGAACCGCCCAGACAAAAGGCAGCGGACGATAGAATGTCTGTACTTCTGCGGCGCGGGACACGGACATGGATTGATCAACCGCGCCCTTGATCATCCTTTTGTGGCAGAACTCCCGCACAAGCTTTTCGAGATTATCCGCCGAGCGGCCAAGGAAGATTTCTGCCTGCTTTGCAAAGTTTTCCGCATTGCCCGCAAACAGTTTTGTCTGACTGACGCCGTTGCGGATTTTCTCCTCTGACATTTCCACTTCGTCTCTGCCGGCGTACGGATGCTCCGGATTTCCGACCTGCTCCGTTTCCGTGGCAAGAAGTTCAGCCAAACGGACAATCTGCTCCAGCCTCGCCTGCATTTCGGCTGCGTCAGCTGCACGTCCTTCACGCAGGGCCCGGCTTTGAATTTCAGAGCTCTTGGCAACCCGCGAATAAGCGTTTTTGAGCCGGTGCACGTAGGTATCTGTGTCCTGCTCTTCGACGATCCGCTGACCCGTCATGTGGTCGAGCAGAAGCTGAACACGGTTTTCCAGTTCGGCGCTGTTCAGGCGAAGCTGATAACCTGATGAGGTATCATCGCCTTCCAGCCCGGTGTCCGGCTGCTTCAGCCGGTTGATCAGCTCTTCTTTGCCGAGCAGGTTTTCCGTGTCGCTTTCAATAAGATATTCCCTGTCAACACCGTCGTCCGGGATAATCCTGTCCAGTCCCGACGTGATCCTTTCTGACAGACCGGCTGCGAATTCGTCAGCCAGCTCGAGAAAACTCCAGATATTAGCGGAACGGTTTTCAGCTTTTTCTCTGAGGCGCTCAGTCAGGGTGCTCCTCTGTGCAATGGCCGCTTCGGCGTCCTTTGGAATCGCGCGCAGTCTTTCCCGCCGTGGTTCCTGCCCGGCAACCGCCTCAGCCAGAGCTGCCTCAGCCTTCTGAAGCGACTTCTCAAGTTCGGATTTTTCTTCATCCCCAGGGGAGGAAGACAACCGCGTCTGCAACGTTTCCATCTGCGCACCCGCGTTGTCGGCTGCCCTTTCCAGCGCGCCAAGGCTCCTCTCCAGTTCTTCTTTTTCTTCCGCCAGCTGCTTTATCTCGCTGGCAAGCCCCTCCTCCCGGGCGCGGTCTTTTTCCAGCGAAACGTTAATCGTATCTATGCTCTTTCGCTTGTTCACGAGATCATCGCGGATGTCCGTGAACAGCTGAGTGACTTTCTTGTCCGATGCCTCCCGCAGGGCTCTGTCGGCCGACAGTTTTCCCGCCTGCGCGGCATTCAGGAGATCAGTAATCCGGTCTTCATAAATCATCTTCACGTATCCCTTTTAACTGACTGACGGTCGAGCTCTTCGAGGAACTCCTGCGCCGCATCCAGCCCCGACTGGAAGAGTTCGGCCTTGTCGTTGTCCGTCATCACAAAATTCAGCCAGTCCTTGTCGGCTGTATTCACTTCGGCCATCCGTGTCGGATACACCCGGGCTACTCCCCCGTGTCGCTCGACACGCACTTCCTCAAGGCGCTCGAACTCAACCCCGAGATCTTTGTTCTGCTGCCAGACCTCACGGTCCCGCTGCAGCCGGATTGCAGAAATGCATGACAGAGCATCACCCAGCAGATCCCTGTAAGCACGCCGTCCTGTTACGGCGGGGTTTTTCTGGTCCCCGTAAAGCGGCACAACAATCGTTGGCACATCACGCATCACCTCGCGGAAAGAATCGCTGGGCAGGTTTGACACCAGCCCACCATCCAGAAACACCAGCTCATCCAGATCCTTGAAAAAATTCAGCCTGTTCTCGGGCAACAGATGGCCCAGCGAATCTCCTGCCTGGGTGGGCCAGGTGGACTTGTTGGTCCGCATCGTCACGGGCTCGAAGAACGCCGGGATCGACATGGATGTCCGCACAAGACGGGCAGGCGAGACGCGCTGATACTCCGGATCGAGGTAGCTCAGATCCTGAGGGAGAGTGAGCTTCAGGCCAACGGGCATCGCCGTAGTGACAAGCTGCAGCAGGTCTCTGTGGCGTGCGTTTCTGCCGTTTGAGCCGCCAGTGCCGTTCCTGGAGATAGGTGCAGGGATGCCATCTCCCAGGTCAGGTTCCGTGAGTTCTTCTATGTCGTCCCAGATCGCTTTCAATGCACTGTCTAGCTGCTCGATGGACCCGAAATCCATCTCACTCATCACTTCTTCGAGCCAGGCCTCGAAAACATCGCCATAATTCAGTCCACGGCGATCCCGCAGTCTCTTCACCGCCGCGAGAGCGGCAAGCCAGAAACCGGGCGAGAACATACCCGTGCGTTTCAGCGCGCGTTTGATGAAAATCCGGATCGGTCGGGGCCCGTCGATGAAACTGTCCATCGGCACAGAACTGGAAAGCCGTGCCAGTTCCTCAGAGGTTTTCCTGTCCAGATCCGGTCCGCGTATCGCGGCAAGACCCATGGCAATGATTGACCCCGCAGAGGTTCCCGCAAGACCCAGGAACCGCACACCAGCCTGTTCCAGGCCGGCCACAAAACCGGCGTGTGCCAACCCAAGTGTACCGCCGCCCTGCAGAACCAGGTTGCAGACACGGATCTGACCGGAGCTTTCCGGAGTGTCCGGCGAAAGACCGGAGCGGAATGCGTACCGCGGATGGCTTCCGCTGGGGCGTTTTGACGCCCTCAGCCAGAAAAAGCGGTCGACCCCGCTGACACGGTCAGAATCCGCTTCCCTGGCCTGTTCCAGACCAAAGGTATCTTCAATGTGGCTCAGCTTGCGCTTAACGCTTGCAACACTCAATAAATCCATTGCCGACCAGAAAAAACAGCGGCGCTGTCTCCAAAAAACAGAAATCAAAAGTCATCAAAAAATAGGGCTCTACCGTTGCGCGAAAAATTTAATGCGTCAACCCTTTGTGATAGAGAGCGGATTTTCCGGGGTTGCCGGCGCACAAAAGCCCCTTTGTAGAAACGTCGCGCACCAGGATGAATTATGTACTGCGCGGGGAAGCCGGAATGCTGCCACCCCGGAACCTGGACAACAGGACATCCGGCCCACACCGTTCGCCAGTGCCGGCGCCGAAGTTCTCATTCTGAATGGGAAAAGTGGTGAGCCGTGCAGGATTCGAACCTGCGACCCGCTGATTAAAAGTCAGCTGCTCTACCAACTGAGCTAACGGCCCCACTAGGCGGTCTACTTAGAAAGGTGCCGGGACCGGGTCAAGCCCCAAATCGGCCTTTTCGCAAGGACATACTGGATAGTTTCGCCGCAGCGGCTTATATGGCCGCCATGCGTGATGCAGAAGATATCGGTTTGCCCTTCATGAAGATGCACGGGCTTGGAAACGACTTTGTCGTCCTGGACGCACGCGCGCATGAAATCCCCGTTTCAGCAGCCCTCGCACGGGCACTGGGTGACCGTCATCGCGGGGTGGGTTTTGATCAGCTTGCTGTGATGTCGAAAGGTGCTTCCGGACTGCACCTGACCTTCTACAATTCGGATGGTTCGTTTTCAGCGGCCTGCGGAAACGCAACCCGCTGCATTGCACGCTATGTCATGCGGGAAACCGGCGCGGACTCTCTGGAAATGAGCACAGACAGGGGTACACTGCATGCCGTTGATGCAGGCCATGGCCTCACGTCGGTCAACATGGGCCACCCGCAGACAGAGTGGTCTGATATCCCCCTCGCCCGTGATATGGACACGCTCAGCCTTCCGGTTGAAGGCGCACCTGTAGCCACAGGGATGGGCAATCCGCACTGCACGTTCTTTGTGGATGATGCAGATACCATTGATCTGGCCGCGTTTGGTGCCGCACACGAGCATCATCCGCTTTTTCCGGAACGCACAAATGTTCAGGTGGCATCCCTTGTGGGACAAGATCACCTGCGCATGCGGGTCTGGGAACGGGGCGTCGGCATTACCCTGGCCTCAGGTTCCTCCAGCTGTGCAACAGCCGTTGCCGCCGCACGGCGCGGGCTGACCGGGCGCAGGGTTCAGATAGACCTTGATGGCGGTACCCTTCATGTCGACTGGCGCAATGACGGTGTCTGGATGACAGGACCCACCATGCATGTGTTCTCCGGTCATCTGACCCGGGACTTTCTGGACAGCCTGGTATGAACGCGCCGGTATTTTCGACAATGGGCTGCCGCCTGAATGCCTATGAGACGGCGGCCATGCAGGAACTGGCAGAAGAAGCCGGTCTGAAAAATGCCGTTGTCATCAACACCTGTGCGGTCACCGCCGAAGCCGTGCGAAAGGCGCGCAAGGATATCCGCCGGCTGCGGCGTGAAAATCCGCAAGCCCGGCTGATTGTCACGGGGTGCGCCGCGCAAACCGAGCCCGAAACCTTCACCGCCATGCCGGAAGTGGACGCGGTCATCGGCAACACGGAGAAGATGCGAAGCAGCACCTGGCAGGGGCTGGCCGCGGATTTCATCGGCGAGACAGAAGCGCTGCAGGTTGACGACATCATGTCGGTGACTGAAACGGCCGGGCACCTGATCGATGGCTTCGGGTCCCGCAGCCGCGCATATGTCCAGGTTCAGAACGGTTGTGACCACAGGTGCACGTTCTGCATCATTCCCTACGGACGGGGAAATTCGAGAGCGGTTCCGGCAGGTGTCGTGGTGGACCAGATCAAACGGCTTGTGGACCGCGGGTACAACGAAGTCGTTCTGACAGGTGTCGACCTGACGAGCTGGGGTGGTGATCTTCCTGGGAACCCGAGGCTGGGTGACCTGGTCATGCGTATTCTGCGGCTGGTGCCCGATCTGCCGCGCCTGAGGATCAGTTCCATTGACAGCATTGAGGCCGACGAGAACCTGATGCAGGCCATCGCTACGGAATCACGCCTGATGCCACATCTGCATCTTTCGCTGCAACACGGTGATGATCTGATTCTCAAGAGAATGAAGCGCCGTCACCTGCGCGATGACGCGATCCGGTTCACCGAGGAAGCCCGCCGGCTGCGGCCTGACATGACCTTCGGCGCTGATATCATCGCAGGTTTTCCGACGGAAACCGAAGCCATGTTTGAAAACAGCCTGGCGCTGGTTCAGGACTGCGATCTGACATGGCTGCATGTTTTTCCTTATTCCCCGCGCAAAGGAACGCCTGCAGCACGGATGCCTGCTGTAGATGGCACGGCGATCCGCGAAAGAGCCGCAAGACTGCGCGAGGCGGGCGTGGCGAAGGTTTCACAGCATCTCGCGGCGCAGGTCGGCCGGCGGCACCAGGTTCTTATGGAAGGCCCCAATTTGGGCCGCACGGAACAGTTTGCCGAAGTCCATACGCGGCAGGCACAGACGACCGGCAGCATTGTAACCCTCGACATTGCGGAAACAGACAACGGTGTACTGCGCGCCTGATCCGATGCCGGGCTTTCAAGAAATATCGTGACAAAGCTCTACACGCCTCGCTAGTCTTTAGGTACTGGTGGGGAGTACCGGTAGTTGTATCAGTGCGAATGGCAGACCTGAGAGTTCAGACCAACATGGTCTGTGTTCTCCCTTTTCCTGTGAACCGGCTTGTATTGCCGGTTTTTGGGGACGTCACATTGCATCTGAGACAGCCGTCGGCTCCACCTGCACAGGGAAGCACAGAGTTCGCAATGGATAACAAATCACTGCCCAAGACCGGGTTTCTGGCCAACGCATCCTCAGACCTTTCTGAGCTGCTGGATTCGTTGTCCACGGTTGTGGACCTGTCAGAAGGCGAAGTGCTCTTTGAACAGGGCGACGCAGGTGATGCGCTTTACGCCATTGTTTCCGGGTCGCTGGAATTCAGCATCCTGTCCCGGGAGGGCCGCAAGCTTTCGCTGGATGTGATGCGCCCCGGTGCCTTGTTTGGCGAGATCGCACTTTTTGACCCAGGCACCCGCACCGCGACGGTGACTGCGCTGGAAAAATCGCGTGTCCGGGGCGTGAAGAACGCCGATGTCATTGCTGCGATCCGCAAAAAGCCTGATCTTGGTATTGATATGATCCAGCTGGCCGGCGAACGCATGCGCTGGATGAGCAGCCAGCTTAATGAACAGGTTTTTCTGCCGATGCCGGCCCGGCTGGCGCGCAAGATCCTGTATCTCACGCTGGACGGGTCCGAACAGCTGGCTACGCTCGCGTTGTCGCAGTCGGAACTGGCTGAATTTGTCGGTGCAACGCGCGAAGCCGTATCCAAGACGTTGTCGTTGTGGAAACGGGCGGGCGTGATTGATGTCAGCAGGGGGGGCGTGCGTGTGCTGGACCGCGATGCCCTGCAGATTATGGCCGATCTCCATCAGATTTAATGCATCGGATGTGATGCGTTTCACATACTGCGATTCGTCTTTGAGGCATTCTGGGTGCAGTCAGTAGATTCGGTTCCCCGAGGGAACACAGCACACAGAGGATTGCAAAATGCATCGCCCCGGAAAAAGCCCGCCAAAGCCGGAAAATTCAGTCAGCAGGAAGTCCCCCGTCCGGGCCATGATCAGCTGGCTGATCGAAACGGACCGTGAGTTTCGCGCAGCGCAGGCAATGGTCGACGACACCTACTTTCGCCGCTGAAGAACAGAAACCGCCCTCCGGTGAGACGGCGGTTTCGACATCCGCAAACGCCCCGGATCCATCTGAGAAATGAACGGAATTCGGAAGAAAAAGGAAACTATCAGCCGCAAATGTGAACTGGATCACATACAGCGATTCTATCAGAGGTTAAGAATTAGTTATTGTCAGTGAGAGTGAGGGGTAGACGCCTTATTTCAGGTGTCAGTGGTAACAAGGATTTAAGTAGACAGCCGAGTGGGACATGCGTGTTTATCAAGTATTTTCTGCCAATTGCACGCAGGCACGTTTCCCGGTTGAATTGTACTCTCCCCAGGGTCTGTAATTAGCCTTCTTTTTGAAGGTACAGACGGAAAACCCCCCGCGCAGTTTCTGCCGGGGGGTTTTTTTTAACTTAGGTCCTGACGGTGTATCAGGCGGACTTCTTGCCCTTGACCGGCGCCCAGAGACGCTTGTTTGTCAGGTACAGCAGCACCGACAGAATTGTCAGGAACAGCACACCAGCAAAACCAGCCTGCTTGCGCGCCATCATTTTGGGTTCAGCGGTCCACATCAGGAATGCGGACACGTCTTCTGCCATGTGATGGATGTCGTTGGCGTGGCCATCCGAGAACTCAACCTGTTCGTCATAAAGCGGCGGCGCCATGGAAATATAGCCACCCGGGAACGCCGTGTTCTCATAAAGAGTAACACCGGCTTCCTCTTTTTCCTTTCCGGTATACCCGGTCAGCAGCGAAGCAATGTATTCCGGTCCACCAATCCCTTTGAAGAACTGGTTGATACCCAGTCCATAGGGTCCGTGGAAACCAGCACGTGCCTTGGCCATGAGGCTCAGGTCAGGTGCGTTCTCCAGGCCGGATTCCGGAAAATGGTCTGCCGGACGCGCCGGGCGGAAATCGTCCAGTTCTGCATCGAAAACTTCATAGTTCTCAGCATAGGCGCGCACCTGATCAGCAGGCATATTCGGGCCGCCTTCGTCAGACAGCGTCCGGATCGGCACAAACTTCAGACCGTGGCAGGCGGCGCAGACTTCGGTGTAAATCTGAAGACCACGCTGCAGCTGGTTCTGGTCATATGTTCCGAAGGGACCTTCAAACGAGAAGTCAAAGTCCTCGATATGACCCGCTTTGCCGGCCGCGTGTACTGCACCTGTGCTCAGCGCGAGCACAGTAGCAGCGGTAAGGGCAAGTTTCTTAAACATCTCTTGTGTCCTTTATTCCGCGGGTGTTGCGGCTGTTTCACCGGCGCCGGATTTTGCTTTCTTGGCAGCAAAGTCTTCTTCGATGGTTGCGGGCTGAGCCAGCGGTTTTTCGATCACACCCAGCAGCGGCAGGATGATCAGGAAATACGCAAACCAGTAGGCCGAACCGATCAGAGCAATGATCGGATAGATGCCTTCGGCAGGCATCGCGCCAACCCACATCAGAACGAAGAAGTTCACGACGAACACCCAGAACCACATTTTGAGCATCGGGCGGTACCGTGCAGAGCGCACGGAGGAGGTATCGAGCCACGGCGCAAGCGCCATGACAGCGATCGAGCCGAACATTGCAAGCACGCCGAAGAACTTCGCATCGATGATTCCGCCGGTCAGGAAGGATGCAATCTGCACTACCCAGACAGTGTCGTCAAAGGCGCGCAGGATCGCGTAGAACGGCAGGAAGTACCATTCCGGAACGATGTGTGCGGGCGTCGCCAGAGCATTCGCTTCAATGTAGTTGTCCGGGTGGCCGAGGTAGTTCGGCATGAAACCGACAACCGCAAAGAACACTGCGAGGATAACCGCGAGCGCGAACAGGTCCTTGATCACGAAGTAAGGCCAGAAAGGCAGCGTGTCTTTCTCTGCTTCTTCCTTGGACGTACGGCGCACCTCAACCCCGGTCGGGTTGTTGTTACCGGTCGTGTGGAACGCCCAGATGTGCACGATCACGAGGCCCAGGATAACGAAGGGCAGCAGGTAGTGCAGCGAGAAGAAACGGTTCAGCGTTGCATTGTCCACCGCGGGTCCACCCAGCAGCCATGTCTGCAGCGCTTCACCGATGAACGGAATCGCGCCAAAGAGGCCGGTGATCACAGTCGCGCCCCAGAAAGACATCTGACCCCAGGGCAGAACGTAGCCCATAAAGGCCGTACCCATCATCAGCAGGTAGATCAGCATGCCGATAATCCACGTGATCTCGCGCGGCGCCTTGTAAGAACCGTAGTAAAGACCGCGGAAAATATGTGCGTACACCGCCACAAAGAACAGCGACGCGCCGTTCTGGTGCATGTACCGGAGCATATAGCCGCCGTTGACGTTACGCATGATGTGCTCGACCGATGCAAAGGCGTGATCGACATGCGGTGTGTAGTGCATCACCAGGACAATGCCTGTGACAATCTGAAGAACGAGAACAAACGTCAGAACGATGCCCCAGATCCACATCCAGTTGAGGTTTTTGGGCGTGGGGATCATCAGCGTGTCGTACATCAGGCCGATAATCGGCAGACGCTTCGCCAGGCTCTTTTCCCAGTTCGCCTTGGGTTCGTAATGGTCGTGAGGAATTCCAGCCATGAGGTTTCTCCCTTAACCCAGTTTGATCGTTGTTTCGTCGACGAATTCGGCGACAGGAACGGGCAGGTTCCGGGGCGCAGGGCCCTTACGGATCCGGCCGGAAATATCGTAGTGCGAACCGTGGCACGGGCAGAACCAGCCGTCGAAATCGCCGGCGTCGCCCAGCGGAACGCAGCCAAGGTGTGTACAGACGCCCATCATCACCAGCCATTCACCGGCCTCATCGAGCGAGCGGTTTTCATCAGCGGCATCGGCATCGGCCCGCACGTTTGCGTTGTCGGCCAGCGGATCGGGCAGATCTGCGACATCAACGTCACGCGCCTCGGCGATCTCTTCCGGTGTCCGGCGGCGGATAAACACAGGTTTTCCAAGCCATTTTACCGTCAGCTGCGTGCCTGGTTCGACACCGCTCACATCAACGCGGATAGACGACAGCGCCAGAACATCCGCAGAAGGGTTCATCTGGTTCACAAGCGGCCAGATGGCAGCGCCTGCGGTTACTGCGCCCGCTCCGGCTGTGGCGTAGTAAAGGAAATCCCTGCGGGTGCCTTCCTGATCATCTGCATGCGACACGGGTTCACTCCATTTCATGGGCCTTTAGCGGCCTGTGTACACGACCGGCCACGCGCACGTAGCCTGCTGATCCGGGTATGTAGCCGTGTGGCGGCCACTCGTCCAGTAACCTTAGACGCGCAAACCGTCGCAGTCTGGCCCCGAATACGCGATTTCGGCGCTGCCTAAAGGCCAAATCCTTATTTAGTGTGAATTCAGGCAGCCGGCGGGCGGGTCGCCTGCATCGACGGGCGCGAATCAAAAGCGGCGTGCCAGGACGCCAGAGCTTCGTTGCCATTGCGCCAGTTCCGGGCACCATGACGGAAATCGACGTAAGACAGCGCGCAGGCCACGGAAATATGCGCCATGCTGACCGGGCCCTCAAGATGACCCATCCAGCGGCCGTTCAGCGCCTGAAGAGCGCGGCTGACTTTGGTCCACTGTGCCTCGACCCAGTCATCCGACTGTTCGTTTTCGGGGCGCAGTTTGCGCTCGTAAGCCATTGAAACGGCGCAATCCATGATGCCGTCTCCGGTTGCCTCAAGCGTTCGGTTTTCCCAGACGCCGGCCCCTGACGGATACAGCGATCCGTCAAACAGTTCGTTGAGATAACCGCAGATGACCCGGCTGTCATAGAGCGTCACACCATCATCACGCTGGAGCGCGGGGATTTTTGCCAGTGGGTTCGCGGCAGCCAGCGCCTGATCGGACGCAAACGCCGTGGTCGCGATGGTTTCCAGTGTCACCCGGTCAACGCTGTCGAGTTCATGCAGCAGCACGACGACTTTGCGCACATACGGAGAAAGCGGTGAGTGAAAAAGCTTCATGACGGTACCCTCTGTTTGCGCCGCGACCCTAACAGACCGTTCAGCCCTGTCCATCGGCCGCGCGCATCAGCGCCGCCAGAACGGACAGGTCCGTGCCCTGCCCATAGGCCTCAACGTGATCGGCGGCCCGCAGCCGGACGTCATCCGGTTTGTTCTGGTTGAGCTTCCACGTGCCATCAACACCGGTGACCTGCATCCGGCAGGGCACAATGGCGCGCATCATCCGCTCCATCACCCCGTCGGACATTTTGCCGGTCGTCCAGGGGGGTTTCGGCAGCAGCCTTTCTTCAAACAGCGCGGACTGTCGGTCCAGCAGAGCATGCAGTTGGTCCTGCGGCAGCACTTCCAGCATCCCGGTCAGATGCACGGCCACATAATTCCACGTCGGCACCTGATCCGGCACATCGTACCAGTCAGGCGACACATAACTGTCCGGACCTGAAACCGCGAGACGGGCGGACAGAGGTTCCTGTCTCAGTGCGCGCGCGATCGGGTTGGACCGCAGAAGATGCAGCCAGACGTATCCGCCATCCTCATCCAGCAGAAACGGAATATGCGACATCCATGGGCCATCGGCGCCGCCCACCGCAATCACACCGAATGCACGCTCACGCGCCCAGGCAAGGTTGTTCTGCGCGTCCTCAGTGTGGAAAACCGGATTAGGGTGCATCGCTCTGCTCTCTGAAAGTGTCGCATTTGCTCTTGCAGGGTTTTTGAGCGGCTGACAAGCTGGGCGCATTCTCAGGGCGGGGTGGAATTCCCCACCGGCGGTATGCGGGCTGGACCCGCGAGCCCGCGAGCGGCCTTTCACGAGAGAGGTGTCAGCAGATCCGGTGAGACGCCGGAGCCGACGGTTACAGTCCGGATGAAAGAGAATGCGGCTTACCGCGGGGCAAAAGCGCCTGCGCGTGGCCGTGATCGCCTTGGGTGGACGTGTCTGAACACAAGGAGATCGATATGACACACACCCGTTATGCCTTCGTCAAAGCGCAGTGGCACGCTGACATCGTGGACCGCGCGCTTGATGGTTTTCTGGAAACAATACCCGCCGGACAGGTCGATGTCTTCGACGTGCCGGGCGCGTTTGAAATGCCTCTGATGGCTCGCGACCTGGCGGCGTCCGGCCGCTATGGCGCCGTAGTCTGTGCAGCATTCGTCGTGGATGGCGGCATCTATCGTCATGATTTTGTGGCGCAATCGGTGGTCGACGGGCTGATGCGGGCCGGGCTGGACACCGGGGTGCCGGTGCTGTCGGTGTCGCTGACACCGCATCATTACCAGGAGACTGACCACCACAATGCCATCTACCGCGAGCACTTTGTCACAAAGGGGCGTGAGGCGGCACAGGCGGCACTTGGAATCCTGCGCGCGCGTGAGGCGCTGACAGTCAGAGCGGCCTAGCCGAGATAGGCGCGCAGGGCTGGCGGTGGGTTGTTCATCAACGCTGCTGCCGGTTCGGGCGGATGCGCCACACCGCCTTCGACAAACACAACATCATCCGCGATACGCGCAACGTCTTCCGGCGCATGGGTGACCATCATCATGGTCGCCCCGGTTTCCGTGGCCAGGTCACGCACCAGATCGAGCATCTCGCGCCGCAGCGCGGGGCCCAGCGCCGCAAAGGGCTCATCCAGCAGTACCAGCGGTCGCTGTTGCACCAGAATGCGGGCAAGTGCTGCGCGGCTCTGCTGTCCACCTGAGAGCGCCCCGGGTCTGCGCGCCTCCATACCCGCAAGGCCGACCCGGTCGAGCGCCAGCGCAATCCGTGTATGTTCCTCGGCAGTGAGCCGCAGGGCCGGGCGCAGGCCCAGACCAACATTCTGCGTCAGCGTCAGATGCGGAAAGAGATTGTTGTCCTGAAACAGCATGGAAATAGCCCGCGCGCCGGGGGCTGCGCCGGTGATATCCGCACCATCCAGCGTGATCCGTCCGGCTGCCAGCGGAACAAAACCGCTGACCGCACCAAGCAGCGTGGACTTGCCCGCGCCTGATGGCCCGATCACCGCCACACGGCGACCTGCCGGGACAGTCATATCTGCCGTCAGGGCAAAGGACCCCTGCTCAATCCGCAGGGCTTCAAGTTTCAGCATGCCAGCGTCCTCCGCGGTCACATATCCAGAACACACCGAGCGCCATCACCAGCAGCAACAGCGCCGCGCCGGCAGCGGCCTCTGTGCGGTAGGCCCCCATCAGGCGGTACATCTGCAGCGGCAGGGTCGTGCGGTCCGGATCGGAAAAGAGCGCGATCACGCCCAGATCCCCGACCGACAGCGCCCCGGTCAGCCCAGCGGCAAATCCGATCTGCCGGCGCGCGCGTGGCAGAACCAGCCAGTGCCAGGCCTGTATGCCACGGATACCCAGCGTGACGCAGAGCCGTCCGTAGCCCTGCAACGCATCGCGAACGCCCGGCACGATTATGCGCAGAGCAAACGGCAGGGCCATCAGCGCATTGACCACCGCCGTCACGGGCAATGACAGCGCCACCGGATCCGCGATGGGGTTGATCAGAATGAACCAGCCAACGCCCAGCATCAGCGGCGAGGCCGACAGACCGATCAGCCCAATGGCCTCTGCACTCCCCTTTTCGCGGATCGCGATCCACCCGGCCAGTGGTAGCGCCAGCGCCAGCATGACCACGACACTCAGCGCCGCAACCCAGAGGGATGTGAATGCAGCAGACCATGCAGTGGCCGGCACATGCACCAACCCGGCGAGCCCGGACAGGGTCACTGCGGTCAACGGACCAAGCAGGAAAAGTGCGCCAAGCACAATCGCAAGGCCATCAAGCCATCTTTGCACGCCGGGACGCGCATCGTGTCGGGCGACGCTGCGGTCCATGCCTGCGCCCATGGGTATGTCCGGGATAATCCGCAGGGCCAGTACTGCGGCACTCCCGGCCAGAAAGAGCTGCACCACAGACAGAAAAGCGGCCCGTGACAGGTCAAACTCGAAACGGAATGCCTGATAGATGGCGAGCTCAATCGTTGTGGCACGCGGGCCGCCGCCCAGTGTGAGCGCCACCGCAAAGCTGGTCAGACAGATGACAAAAATCAGGGCCGCGGCACCCGGCAGAATGCGCCGGATCATCGGCCATTCCAGGGTATGAAACACCATCCGGGGCGGCAGATCGAGCTGTGCGGCCAGACGGAAATGCTCAGACGGAATGCTCTGCCAGCCCTGCAGCAGCAAACGCGTCGCCAGAGGCAGATTGAAAAACACATGGGCCAGCACGACACCGTGCAGACCGTAAATGGACACTTCCGGCAGACCGATAGCGCCCAGGGCCTGGTTGAGCAGGCCGTTGCGTCCGAAGATTGCAAGCAGACCGAGCACCGCAACGATAACCGGCAGAATGAAAGGTGCCCCCAGAAGGGTAATCAGCAGACCTTTGCCCGGCATGTCGCGCCGGGCCAGTGCGCGGGCCAGCGGCACCGCAAGCACAACCGAAAAGACAGCAGACAGCGTCGCCTGAAAGAGGGTGAACCGTATCGCCGCCCAGTCGGCGGGGCCGAAACCACCGCCAGGTTCCGCGCGCAGACCGATGCCCACAAAGGCCAGAACAACCGCCGCGACGACCAGCGCCGCGGCAATCATACCGGATCGTCCGGTTACTGGCTGAGCGCTGAGCGCCATGTCTCAATGGCCTGTGCCTGAAGCTCAGTGGCCTCGGCTTCGCTGTAGAAAAGAACGTTTTCAGGCAGGTTCAGCTGCGACCACCCTTCGGGCCATTTGTCTTTGGACAGTGCTGCCGGGAGGGACCAGTTGGCCGTCGGGATCATCGACTGGAAATCACCGGACATCACGTAAGCCATGAACGCATCCGCCAGCTCGGGCTCTTCGGTCCTGGCCACTTTGCCCACCGTTTCGACCATAAAGTAATGACCTTCCGGGAAGATCGCCGCCTTTTTGGTGAAATCCTCTTCCGCAAACATGTGATACGCGGGCGACGTGGTGTAGCTCAGCACCATGTCGGCTTCACCGTCGGTGAACATGCCATAGCTGGTGGACCAGTCCTTGGTGACCGTCAGGATTTTCGGCGCCAGCTGCGCCCAGGCTTCATCAGCCCGGTCACCGTAGACGGCCTGCACCCAGAGCACCAGCGCGAGCCCGGAAATAGAAGTACGCGGGTCCTGAATGACGATTTTCACATCATCGGGCAGCGCCAGCATCTCTTCGAAGCTGGCCGGCGGATTGTCCATCAGTGTTTCATTGTAGATGAAAGCTGTGTGGCCGTAGTTGAACGGCAGGAAGGTGTCATCCGTCCAGTCAACCGGCAGGGTCAGCGCGCTGTTGTCCTGGCCGTGGGTTCCGAAAAGACCCGTTGCGCGGGCTTTGGCCGTGACATCAGAGGTCAGGCCAATCACCACATCTGCCTTCGTACGCTCGCCTTCCAGCAGCAGACGCGGCAGCAGGTCGCCGGTGGACCATTCCAGATCGCACTCGCAGAAAGCCTCAAAGCCTTCCTCAATCATCGGGCCGGGGCCCCATTCGGATGTGAAATAGTCGCCCGCATATACTGTGAGGACGGGTGTGTCCGCCCAGGCCTGGCTGGCACAGAGCAGGGTAGCTGCAATTGCTGTAGTCTTACGCATGATCATTCCTTTTCAAATGCGTCAGACGGCGAAAGAGGATGATCAGGTCAACCTTCCCTCCGCCGGTCTTAACCGGTTCAGGTTCTACGGGTCCGCGTGATACGCATCTCAGCCAGGTTGGCCCCCCGAGGTGTGGTCAGACGTAATGCGCCGCCCCGGGATTGGCAAGCGATAAGGTCTTGAGGCGCGCCGCCTGCGCCGGTAAGCAGCGGGGCCAGAGGAGCAAATGCATGTCGATGAACAGTTTTGGCCACCTTTTCCGTGTCACGACCTGGGGTGAAAGCCACGGGCCGGCTCTGGGTGCGACCGTGGATGGCTGCCCTCCGGGCGTGGAGATCGACGAAGCGTCGATCCAGCACTGGCTGGACAAGCGCAAACCGGGTCAGAACAAATACACGACACAGCGCCGCGAAGCCGATGAGGTGAAAATCCTGTCCGGGACCTTTGAGGGGAAAACAACCGGCACGCCGGTTCAGCTGATGATCGAAAACACCGACCAGCGGTCCAAAGATTACGGCGACATCAAAGACAAATTCCGTCCGGGACATGCGGATATCACCTATTTCCAGAAATACGGCATCCGCGATTATCGCGGCGGCGGGCGGTCGAGCGCGCGCGAGACCGCTGCCCGCGTGGCGGCAGGTGGTCTCGCGCGCGCAGCGCTCCGCTCACTCGTACCCGCGCTGGAGATCAAAGGGTATATGACCCGCATGGGTGCCCACGGGATAGACCGGGACCGGTTCGACTGGGCGCAGATTGACGAAAACCCGTTCTGGGTGCCGGACGCGCAGGCCGCAACAGACTGGGCGGCGTATCTGGATGGGCTGCGCAAATCCGGCAGTTCGGTCGGCGCGGTCATTGAAGTTGTCGCACGAGGCGTGCCCGCAGGCCTCGGCGCGCCGGTCTATGGCAAACTCGATACTGATCTTGCGGCGGCCATGATGAGCATCAACGCCGTCAAGGGCGTGGAAATTGGCGAGGGCATGTCAGCTGCCATGCTGACGGGTGAACTGAACGCTGATGAGATTTCGATGGGTCCGGACGGGCCGGTATACTCCTCCAACCACGCGGGTGGCATTCTGGGCGGCATCAGCACGGGTCAGGACATCGTCGTCCGTTTCGCGGTCAAACCGACCTCCAGCATCCTGACCACACGCAAGACAATCACCAGACAGGGTGAGGACACCGAGATCATCACCAAAGGCCGCCACGATCCCTGTGTCGGTATCCGGGCCGTGCCCGTTGGTGAGGCAATGATGGCCTGTGTCCTGCTGGATCATCTGATGCTGCACCGTGGTCAGGTCGGCGAAAACCAGGGTCACATCGGCTGAACAGGATCAGCGCGCCCGGAGCAGCTCTTCGATGCCGCGACCACTCTGCTCGACAATACCCAGTGGCAGGCATGATCGCGCCAGAACCCTTAAACCGATGTATTGCGTCAGCAGAACGTTGGCGAGTGTCGCGCGGGCATCGGTCTGCAGTGTATCGTGCAGCGGTGACACCGACAGGGCGACGGCCATCGCATCGCGGATCCGGCGCAGGCCATTATTCACGGCCGCCGCAATTTCCGGATCCGACATCTCACTGCCCGCCGCAGCGGTGCACAGCAGACAACCGCGCCGGTCCCCATCCCGGACAGCCTGAACAATACCCTTAAACAGCCCAAGAATACGGCGACGCCCATCCGGCACACTGGGATCCGTCAGCCGGGCAACAGCTTTGTCGACCGCAACCTTGCCATAATAATCGAGCACCCGCAGATAGAGAGACTTTTTGTCACCGAATGCCTTGTAAAGACTGCCACGGGTCAGCTCCATCCCTTCCAGCAGATCAGGCAGCGACGCTTCCTCATAGCCTTTTGTCCAGAACACGCCGGCGGCTTTCCGGATTGCGTCCTCTGTGTCGAATTCCCTGGGGCGTGCCATTGCAACCTCATTTCAGATGTCAGCGCATACATAATTCGGAACTGACTGATACACAATCACAGTTTTGTGTATTGTACCGGTCGGTTCCGAATCCTATCTGGGGTCCATCGGAACCACTCGGAAGGACAGTAAAATGAAAAACCTCATCACTGCTATACTTGTCGCCGGCCTCACTGCTCTCGCCACTTTCGGCGCCCAGGCCGGGCCCTCCGGCACTTTCACCGGAGCAAGCGACCACATCACTACCGGCAAAGTCACCATTGAACGCAACGATGACGGCACAGCAACTGTCACCCTGCACGAAGACTTTTCCCTGGATGGCGCGCCCGATCCGCGGGTCGGCTTTGGCAAGGATGGCGAATATGCAACCGGGACAGATCTTGGCGCACTGCAGAAACTCGCAGGAACACAGACCTACATCGTTCCGGCCTCTGTAAACCTTGATGATTATAACGAGATTTACATCTGGTGCCTGAAGTTTTCTGTGCCTCTTGGTTTTGCCGCACTTAATTAATGTTTCAACAGATCAGGCGTTGTAGTCCCTGGCGGCGCTTGATCTTTGCCTAGCAGAGGCGCAAAGAGCCTCTATGCCCTCTGACCTGACCCAGAACAGACCCGGCCGCGCCATCGCTCTCAAGCTGGCAGCGGTTTTTCTCTTTATGGTGATGGCCGCCATCATCAAGGCCATCTCGGACGAAGTCCCGCCGGGCCAGGCCGTCTTCTTCAGATCGTTTTTCGCAATCCCCGTGATCACGCTCTGGCTCTGGCAAAGGGGCCAGCTGCGCTACGGTCTGATCCCGTCAAACCTGATGGGGCACGTCTGGCGCGGCCTCTTCGGCACAACAGCAATGGGCCTCACCTTTGCCGGGCTCGGCCTGCTGCCCCTGCCCGAAGTGACGGCAATCGGATATGCAACACCGATCTTTGCTGTGATTTTCGCAGCACTCTTCCTTGGGGAACACATCCGTCTGTTCAGATTGTCCGCTGTCGGGCTTGGCCTGATCGGGGTGCTCATCGTTATCGCCCCGCGCCTGAGTGTCGGCCCGGATTCTCTCTCGGCCGCGGCCACGGCGGGTGCGCTGATGGTTCTGGCCGCCTCTGTGCTGCGGGCGCTTGTGCAGATTCATGTGCGCAGGCTGGTTCAGACGGATCATACCGCGGCCATCGTCTTCTATTTCTCTGTGACCGCCAGCTGCATCGCGCTGCTCAGCATGCCGGTTGGTCTTGTGTCGGGCCACCCCGCACTGCTCTGGGTGGTGCCGCCGGGCTGGGTCGTTGGCCTGCTGATCTCGGCGGGCCTTGTGGGCGGCGTGGCCCAAATCATGGTCACCTCGTCGTATCGTTTTGGCGGCGCATCAATGCTGGCACCGTTTGACTACGCCTCCATGATTTTTGCAGGCATCATTGGGTATGTGGTCTTTGATGAAATCCCCACTGGCCCGATCATCATCGGTGCCGCGCTCGTGATTGCCGGTGGTGTCCTGATCATCTGGCGCGAACGGCAGCTGGGCCTCGACCGGAGCAAGTCAAAGCCCAACCAGACACCGACCGGCGCGCCTTGAACACGTCCTTTCCACGGCTACTTCCGGCGTATGGGAAAGACGCCGGACCAACGACCTGCAATTGCAGACATCACGACAGGTGCTGAGCTGCGCCGGTGGTACTGGCTGAAGCCGGAACTGGAAGAGCGCGCCAGAGCCTGTGGGGTGCGGCATACCGGCGGCAAATTCACAATTCTCGACAGGCTGGCGCATTTCCTGGACACCGGCGAGACACGCTGGCCCGGTGACAACCGCACGGCCCCAAAGTCGAAATTCGACTGGCACAGTGCCGAACTGACCCCCGAAACCATTATCACGGACAGTTACCGGAACTCACAGAATGTGCGCCGGTTTTTCAGGGAACACGCGGAACCGGGGTTTAAGTTCAACATCGCCTTCATGAACTGGATGAAGACCAATACAGGCAAAACGCTGGCTGACGCGGTCGTTGAATACCACCGCATGAAGGCCGAAGAAGCACAGCCCGGGTTTCAGTCAGAGATCGCGCACCACAATCAGTTCAATCAGTACACACGCGATTTTCTGGCCGACAATCCGCAGATGGGTATGAAAGAAGTACGCTATTTCTGGGCGCTGAAAAAAGCGCTGCCGTCAGACACCGGGCGGCATGTCTATGAACGGTCTGATCTGGACCTCTGACACCCGGGTTCAGCGCGCGTGGCAGGCCGACGCCTCAACAATCAACCCATCCGGACCAAAGCGCAGGGTTTCCGCAGCAAGGACATCTTTCTGGTTGCGGTAGGTGATCACCATCATCCCGTGCCCGTGCAGCACATCAACGACAACGAATGACAGATCAGGCTGCTGTTCCAGGGCCGCAGCCCAATAAGCCCGCAGCGCATCACGCCCAAAGACCTCTCCACGCCCGGTGAGGCGCATTGCCTTCTGAGAGCGAAAGACCACATCCGCGCTGTAATGGGCGAGGATGCGGTCCAGGTCATGGGAGTTCCAGCCGGCCTCCCATTCTTCTGCAAAGGCAGAATAGTCCACGCGGTTACGCGCGGACCAGTTTTTCGTAGCCTTCCGCGATGTCGCGCGTCAGGCTGCCAACCTCAAAGTTATACTCGCCGATCTGCCCGACCGGTGTGACCTCGGCCGCTGTTCCGGTTAGCCAGCACTGTTCAAATCCTTCGAGTTCTTCGGGCATGATGTGGCGTTCGTGCACCTTGATCTGGCGGTCTTTCAGCATGCCGATCACGGTCTGACGGGTGATGCCGTTGAGGAAGCAGTCCGGATCAGGCGTGTGCACTTCACCATCTTTGACAAAGAAAATATTGGCGCCGGTCGCCTCTGCCACATAGCCGCGATAGTCAAACATCATGGCATCAGAACAGCCTTTGGCCTCGGCCGCGTGTTTCGACATGGTGCAGATCATGTAAAGGCCTGCCGCCTTGGCGTGGCTGGGGATCGTTTCCGGGCTGGGGCGTTTCCACTTCGAGATGTCGAGCTTTGCGCCCTTCATCTTGGCGTCACCGTAGTAAGCGCCCCATTCCCAGGCCGCGATCGCCAGACGAACAGGATTACGCGCGGAGGCGACACCCATGTCCTCACCCGCACCGCGCCAGGCGATGGCCCGCACATACGCATCCTGAAGACCGGAGGCGGCCAGAACCTCGACTTTGGCGGCTTCGATCTCGTCCACAGTCCAGGGGATCTCAAAGTCAATCATCTCTGCCGAGCGCTTCAGGCGTTCCGAATGCTCGCGGCTTTTGAAGATTTTGCCGTTATAGGCCCGCTCGCCCTCAAACACCGAAGAAGCATAGTGCATAGCATGAGTCAGAATGTGGACGTTCGCCTCGCGCCAGTCGATCATCTGGCCATCCATCCAGATCGTTCCGTCACGGTCGTTGTATGCACCCGCCATCTCATTTCCTTCCCGCGGTTAGCCTAAAATTTTCGATTGTTGCGCAATATACGTCCGATACGGACATAAAATTGCGCAAAACCTGCGATTCGATAGCCCTTCACACTTGGAATGTCAACAAGACTGACGTATGCTGTAACAAACCTGATACGTCAAAGCGGGGACGACATCATGGCTGAGGGACAGGCACCAGCCGGCTATCGCAATGAAAACCTTCTGTTTCTGACAGACGAGCAGCTGCGCCAGGGGATCGAGGCAATGTTCTTTGCCTACCGTGGTTTCACAGCTGATCCGGACCGCATCCTGTCTGACATGGCCTATGGGCGGGCGCATCACCGCGCGGTGCACTTTATCAATCGTGCGCCCGGCACGACCGTCAATAATCTGCTCAACATCCTTGGTGTCACAAAGCAGTCTCTGAACCGTGTCTTGCGCACGCTGATTGAGGATGGTCTGGTGGAAAGCAGAGTTGGCAAGGCCGACAAACGCGAACGGCACCTGTTTCTGACAGATGAAGGCAAAGCGCTGGAACAGAAACTGTCAGATGCTCAGCGCGCCAGGATGCGCATGGCCTTCCGTGACGCGGGCCCGGACGCAGTTGCGGGTTTCCGGCGGGTGCTGGAGGCCATGATGGATAAAGAAATGCGGTTCGCCTACACAAGACTGAAAGATAACACCCCATGAGCGACTTTGACGCCCATCTGCTGATCATTGATGACGACGAACGCATCCGGACGCTGCTGCAGAAGTTCCTGATCCGGAATGGGTTCCTCGTGACCTCCGCGCGGGATGCGGCCCACGCGCGGCGTATTCTGTCCGGTCTCGACTTTGATCTGATCGTCATGGATGTGATGATGCCGGGCGAGGACGGTCTGGCCCTGACCCGCGCGATCCGCGAAGACAACGCCGTGCCCATCCTGCTGCTCACGGCCAAGGGTGAAACCGGCAACCGGATCGAAGGGCTGGAGGCAGGCGCGGATGACTACCTGCCCAAACCCTTTGAGCCACGCGAACTGCTGTTGCGCATCAATGCCATCCTGCGCCGCGTGCCCGATGCACCCGCAGACGAGGCCACGCCCAAGGTCCTGACACTCGGCCCGATCCGCTATGACATGGAACGCGGCGAGATGTGGCGCGGCGAAGAGCTTGTGCGCCTGACAGCAACCGAAGTGCTGCTGATGAAGATTTTCTCCGGTAACTGTAACGAGCCGATCAGCCGCGCACGCCTCGTTGAGGAACTCGGCCGGGATCGCGGGCAGGCCCAGGAACGTGCAGTTGACGTGCAGATCACCCGGCTGCGCCGCAAGATCGAGGCCGACCCGAAACAGCCGCGCTATCTGCAGACCGTGCGCGGCGCAGGCTACATGCTGGCCCCTGAATAGCGCGCTGGTCATGCTCTGGCGCGCGCGCGCATTCCCAGGTATATGTGCGGCAGAAACGACATCCGGATATTCACCATGGCAGACACCCCCGTTGCAGAAATGAGTTTTGAGGACGCGATGGCCGAGCTTGAAAAAGTGCTGGGCCAGCTTGAACGCGGGGATGTGGCACTGGACGAGAGCATCGCGCTCTACGAGCGTGGCGCGGCCCTCAAAGCGCGGTGCGAGACCAAGCTGAAAGAGGCCGAGGAAAAGGTCGCGGCCATCACGCTGGACGGCGAGGGCCAGCCCACCGGGACAAAACCTGTCGAAGGGCTCTGAGGTGTTTGAGACCCGGCTGAGCGCTGCCGCGCAGGCAGTGCAGGCGTCATTTGACGATGTTCTGACCAGGCTGCCCCGGGTTCCTGTCGTGGATGCGATGGCACATGCGGTAAACGGTGGCAAAAGGCTGCGCGGGTTTCTGGTGCTGGAAAGCGCCCGCCTGCACGACATTCCCGCCGAACAGGCCATCTGGCCCGCCACCGCCATCGAGGCGCTGCATGCCTACAGCCTGGTACACGACGATCTGCCCTGCATGGATGATGACGACCTGAGGCGCGGGCAGCCGACCGTTCACAAAAAGTGGGACGAGGCCACCGCCGTGCTGGCGGGTGATGCGCTGCAGACGCTCGCCTTTGAACTGGTCAGCCGACCGGATTGCAGCTCCGATGCAAGCGTCCGTGCGGATCTTGCCCTGACGCTGGCGCAGGCCAGTGGCGCGCAGGGCATGGTGCTGGGCCAGGCGCTCGACATTGCCGCTGAAACAAGCGCCACACCCCTGACACTGGATGAAATCACCAACCTGCAGCGCGGCAAAACCGGGGCCCTGATCGAATGGTCGGCCATGGCCGGTGCGCGGCTGGCCCGAGCCGATACGGGCCCGCTGCACCGCTACGCCCGCGCGCTGGGTCTGGCCTTTCAGATCGCCGATGATCTGCTGGACGTGACCGGCGACAGCGCTACCGTCGGCAAGGCGGTTGGCAAAGACGCCGATGCAGGCAAGGCAACATTTGTCTCGCTGCTGGGTGTGGACGGTGCGCGCACACGGGCCGCCGCGCTGGTGGACGAGGCCTGCGACAGCCTGGCAGGTTACGCCGACCGCGCGGACACCCTAAAAGAGGCTGCCCGCTTTGTCGTGACGCGGAAACACTGAGGAACCGGACATGGCCGACAGACCCGACACACCGATGCTGGACAGGATCGCGCGCCCTGCCGATCTGAAAGGTCTGAGCGACCGCGAATTGCGGCAGGTCGCGGATGAACTGCGGTCTGAGACGATCTCTGCGGTGTCCGTCACCGGTGGCCATCTGGGCGCAGGTCTGGGCGTTGTCGAGCTGACCGTGGCGCTGCACGCAGTGTTTGATACCCCGCGGGACAAAGTGATCTGGGATGTGGGGCACCAGTGTTACCCGCATAAAATCCTGACAGGTCGCCGCGACCGCATCCGGACGCTGCGCATGAAAGATGGCCTGAGCGGTTTTACCAAACGCAGCGAAAGCCCCTATGACCCCTTTGGCGCGGCACATAGTTCGACGTCGATCTCTGCTGCTTTGGGCTTTGCCACAGCGCGCGATCTGGGCGGCGTCGTGCCCGAAGGTCTGGGGGACGCCATTGCGGTGATCGGCGATGGCTCGATGTCTGCCGGCATGGCTTACGAGGCCATGAACAACGCGGGCCACCTGAAAAAACGCCTCATTGTCATTCTGAACGACAACGAGATGTCGATTGCCCCGCCCGTTGGTGCCATGTCGTCTTACCTCAGCCGCCTTTATGCCGAAGAGCCGTTCCAGGACCTGAAAGCCGCTGCAAAAGGGGCGGTCAGCCTGCTGCCCGAGCCCTTCCGCGAAGGGGCCAAACGCGCCAAGGATGTGCTCAAGGGCATGGCCGTCGGCAATACGCTTTTTGAACAGCTGGGCTTTTCATATCTGGGGCCGATCGACGGGCACGATATGGACCAGCTGCTGCCTGTTCTGCGCACCGTGAAATCGCGGGCCACCGGGCCCATTCTGATCCATGTGCTGACCAAAAAGGGCAAGGGCTACGCTCCCGCCGAAACCGCGCGTGACAAAGGCCACGCCACCGCGAAATTCGATGTGGTCACGGGAGAGCAGAAAAAAGCACCCTCCAACGCGCCGAGCTATACAAAGGTCTTTGCAGAAAGCCTGCTGCAGGAAGCCGCGGGTGACGACAAAATCTGCGCTGTGACCGCGGCCATGCCCGACGGGACCGGTCTGAACCTCTTTGCGGAACGCTACCCCTGCCGGTGTTTTGACGTCGGCATCGCTGAACAGCATGGCGTGACCTTCTCTGCCGCACTGGCTGCGGGCGGGATGAAGCCCTTCTGCGCGATGTATTCCACGTTCCTGCAGCGCGGCTATGACCAGGTGGTGCATGACGTCGCGATCCAGCGCCTGCCGGTCCGGTTCGCCATCGACCGCGCGGGACTTGTGGGGGCAGATGGTGCCACGCATGCGGGTTCCTTTGACATCGGCTATCTGAGCAACCTGCCCGGGTTCGTCGTGATGGCCGCCGCCGATGAGGCGGAGCTGAAACACATGGTAGCCACCGCCGCCGCGCATGATGACGGCCCGATTGCCTTCCGCTTCCCGCGCGGCGAAGGCAACGGTGTCGACATGCCCGAACGGGGCGAGGTGCTGGAAATCGGCAAAGGCCGGATCATTGCGGCCGGTGCGCGCGTCGCCCTACTATCCTTTGGCACGCGCCTGTCCGAGACAGAGAAAGCCGCCGAAGCGCTGCGCGCGCGTGGCATCACGCCGACCATCGCCGATGCCCGTTTTGCCAAACCGCTGGACCGGGATCTTATCCTGCAGCTGGCGGCAGACCATGAGGCCCTGATCACCATCGAAGAGGGTGCAGTGGGAGGATTTGGCAGCCACGTTTCCCAGCTTCTGGCGGACGAGGGTGTCTTCGACAGCGGCCTGAAGTTCCGCTCGATGGTCCTGCCCGATATCTTCATTGATCAGGCCAGCCCGGCGGACATGTACTCGGTCGCGGGTATGAACGCCGCCGACATCGAAAGCAAAGTGCTGTCTGTACTGGGGATCGCCCAGATCGGCGAAGCGCGGGCCTAGGTTTCCTGCGCCAGCATCTGCTGCAGGCCGGTGCGGTAATCAGGATACATCAGCTCAACCCCCAGCTCATTGAGGATGAGGTCGTTGCTGACTTTCTTGCTCTCGGCATAAAAGCTGCGCGCCATAGGCGTCATGTCCGCCTCTTCAAAGTTCACCGCCGGCGGCAGGGGCACATCCAGCAGTTCCGCCGCATAGGCCAGAACATCCTGCGGCGGCGCCGGGTCATTGTCGCATACGTTGTAAATCGCACCCGGACGCGGGCGTTGCATCGACGCTTCAAGCACCTGCGCGATGTCATCAACATGAATGCGCGAAAAAACCTGACCTTTTTTGATGATCCGCCGGGCAGTACCGTTCCGCACTTTGGCAAACGGCCCACGCCCCGGGCCATAAATGCCTGCGAGCCGGAAGATATGCAGCGGCAGACCGGGAATGGCCTGCCAGGCCGCTTCGGCCTCGACCCGCGCCTGACCGCGTTTGGTCGCCGGTGTCAGGGCTGCGGTCTCATCGACCCAGCCGCCCTGATGGTCTCCGTAGACACCCGTGGTGGACAGATACCCGGCCCATTCAAAGCCACTGGCCGCCGCCGCAACTGCTTCGCGGCACTCCGCCAGAACCGGATCCCCGTCCGGACCCGGGCCCGCCGAAATCAGCAGCGCGTCTGCAGCACCGAGACAGTCCGACAGATCAGCGCCCGGCCAGATCAGCGGTTCAACACCCGTCTGCCGGATCGCGTCCGCTTTTTCCTCAGAACGCGTTGTGCCGATCACGCGCCAGCCCTGCGGCACCAGCCGGGCCGCCAGAGCGCGGGCACTGAACCCATGCCCGAGAGAAAGAAGCGTTTTACTCATGACAGGAAAGTGGCCCCCACCGTGGCCCTGCGCAAGCCCTGATCAGCGCCCCTTCCAGACCGGATCACGTTTTTCTGCAAAAGCACGCGCACCTTCCAGCTGATCCTCGGAGGCATAAAGGCGGTCAACAGTGGCCAGCTGCCGTCCGGTGATCCGGTTCATCGCATCCTGGAACTTCGCATCCTCTGCATCCCGCACGATCTCCTTGATCGCCGCGTAAACCAGCGGCGGGCCCGATGCGAGCAGGTCTGCCAGCGCGCGCACCCGTGTCATCAGATCTGCGGCAGGCACGATTTCATTCACCAGCCCCCAGTGTTTTGCCTCCGTGGCATCAAACCACCGGCCGGTCAGCAACAGTTCCATCGCGATGTGATAGGGAATGCGTTTCGGCAGTTTCACAGATGCCGCATCCGCAACAGTGCCGGAGCGTATTTCGGGCAGCGCAAACTGTGCATGATCGGCTGCAATGATCATATCCGCGCTCAGCGCAAGCTCCAGCCCCCCACCACAGGCGATCCCGTTCACTGCTGCGATCACCGGCTTGTTGAGATCGCGCAACTCCTGCAGGCCGCCAAAGCCTCCGACCCCGTAGTCACCGTCCACCGCATCACCATCGGCCGCCGCCTTCAGATCCCAGCCGGGACAGAAAAACTTCTCCCCCGCGCCGGTGATCACTGCAACGCGCAGGTCAGGGTTGTCCCGGAACCCTGCGAACACCTCGCCCATGCGGCGTGACGTCACCAGATCGATCGCATTGGCCTTAGGCCGGTCCAGTGTCACCTCCAGGATCGCCCCCCGGGTTTCTGTTCTGATCGGATCCATTGTCACTCCTGTGCGTTATTTTCCGGTGCCAGTACGATCAGCGCATCCGCTGCGACAGCAGCAGTTTCCGTACAGATCAGCGGGTTGATCTCAGCTTCGCCGATCCGGTCCGCCAGCGCAATCACAGCATCCTGCAGCGCCATCACCGCCGCGACGACGGCATCCACATCCGCCGCCGGCCTGCCCCGGTATCCCTGCAGCAACGGCCAGCACCGCAGGCCACGCAGCGCATCATGCACCTGGTGCGCGGTCACCGGCAGCAGCAGCGAGGTGCGGTCTTGCAGGATCTCCGTCATCACCCCGCCGGCTGCAAGCGACAGCACAAACCCATGCGCCTCATCCCGCATCACCCCGATCAGCAGTTCGGCAACCGCACCGCTGACCATCTCTTCGATCAGCCAGGACGCACCGCCCATTTCCTGCATGGCGCCTTCCAGCGCCGCATGCTGCAATCCAAGCCGCACACCGCCACTGTCGGATTTATGCGCCGACCCTTCGGACTTGAGAACCAGCGGTGCTGCCAACTCTCTGGCCACCTGCGCGGGATCGTCCTGCGGCAGACACCGCACATGAAGCGGCACTGCCATCCCATGCTGTGCAAGCACCTGTTTTGCCTCCGCTTCCGTCAGCACACCACCTGCCCGATCCACACCGGCAGTCAATGGCGCAGCATCCTGCGGCGCCCTCACAGCCGCTGCTGCCTCCGCCGCCTGTACAGCCTCCGTCAGGCCGAAGAGCGGGATCACACCACCCTGCATCAGGCGCGCCGCCACATCTTCCGGCATCAGCTCCGGCAGTGTCGCCACAACCGCAACGGGGCAGTCTCCGGCCTGTCGTACCGCGATGGCTGCTTCGGTTGCGCTCACCCAGTCCGTCGCATCCGTGTGCGGGTAATCCACAATGATCAGCAACAAACCAATGTGACCCGCAGCCATCGGCGCCCATGCCGCTGTCATCCGTTCTGCATCGCCCCAGATATACGTGTGATAATCCAGTGGATTGGCCAGGGCGACCATCGGACCAAGCGCGCGCCCGAGCGCGTCTCTCTGCGCCTCGTCCAGCCCCGGGAAAAAGACATCCCGGCCCTCAGCCGTATCCGCGATCAGGCTGGCCTCGCCACCAGAACAGGAAATAGATGCCAGGGCGCCCGACCGCAATGGACCGGCACTGTGCAGCACTTTCAGTGTTTCCAGAAATGTCGGCAGGTCCCTGATCCTCGGAATCCCAAGATGATCCAGCAGCGCCTGCGCACCCGCGTCACTTCCGGCAAGCGATGCGGTATGCGACACCGTGGCCTGCCGCGCCTGCTCGGACGCCCCCGCTTTCAGCGCAACCAGCGGCACACCCTGCGCCCGCGCCCGCTGTGCAACGCGGTGCCAGGCGACAGGATCACCAAAGCCTTCGATATGCAGCCCGATCGCTGTCACGCGCGGATCATCCAGCAGACCCATTGCAATATCCGCCTGCGTCGTCTGAGCCATATTTCCGCAGGTCACAACCATGCCCAGCGGCAGGGCGCGCTTCTGCATCGTCAGATTGATCGCAATGTTCGAGCTCTGGGTCAGAATGGCAACACCGCGCTCACAGCGCTCACAGCCATGCTGATCCGGCCACAAAAGCGCGCCATCAAAGGCATTGATGAACCCATAACAATTGGGGCCCAGCACCGGCATATCACCCGCTGCCTCGGTCAATGCCACCTGCAGATCACCCGCCGCCGCATCCTCACCCACAGCTTCGGAAAACCCGGAGGCAAAACAGACAGCACCCCCCGCCCCCATCGCAGACAGTGCCCGGACCACATCAACCGTCTGATGGCGGTTGACACCAATGAACACCGCATCGGGCACCCCGGGCAAATCCGCCAGACCGCCCAAGGCCGGCACCCCCTCAACGGGATCAGGACGCGGATGAACGCGCCAGACGTCGCCATCGAAGCCCATCCGTTTCAGCTGCCGGAGAACCTGACGACACCAGCCGCCACCGCCGATCACCGCAACAGACCGCGGGCGCAGCAGACGCGACAGATCACGCTGCATCACGGCACCCTGCATCTTCTGGCCCCAAATATCCTCGCCGAAGGCCCAAAGACTCAGGCTCCCAGCGCCCGCAACACATCACGGCTGATGATATGACGCTGAATCTCGCTGGTCCCGTCCCAGATCCGCTCAACCCGCGCATCCCGCCAGAACCGCTCCAGCGGATAGTCATCCATCAGACCCATACCACCATGCACCTGAATGGCCGCATCCGTGACCCGCGCCAGCATCTCAGAAGCGAAAAGCTTGGCACTCGCGATCTCACGGTTCGCAGGCAGGTCCCTGTCCAGCCGGTCGGCCGACGCCAGCGTCAGCAGATCAGCCGCATCAATCTCGGTGATCATATCCGCAAGCTGGAAACTCACGCCCTGAAATTTCCCGATCTTCTGACCGAATTGCTCCCGCTCGGCCGCGTAATTCAGCGCATAATCAAACACGCGCCGTGCCCGGCCCACCGACATGGCGGCAACGGTGATGCGTGTGGCATAGAGCCATGTGTTCATCACCTCGAACCCACCGTCCACCTCGCCCAGCACCTGCGCGTCCGGCAACCGGCAGTCATCAAATTCCAGGATCATGTTCTTATAGCCGCGATGGCTGACGGACTTATAACCGTCCCGGATCGTGAAGCCGGACGTGCCCCGATCCACAAGAAACGCGGTGATCCGCTTTTTCGGGCCGCGCGGCGTCTGATCCTCTCCGGTGGCAATGAACACGATAATGAAATCAGCGTGCTCCGCGCCCGAAATGAAATGCTTGCTTCCGTTCACCACCCAGTCGTCGCCATCGCGCACCGCCGAACACTTCATGCCCCGCACGTCCGACCCCGCACCGGGTTCGGTCATCGCTAGCGCATCCATCTTCTCGCCCCGCACCGCGGGCATCAGATAGCGTTCCACCTGATCCCCCTCGCAGGCCATCAGAATGTTCTGCGGACGCCCGAAGAAGTGATTGAGCGCCATCGACCCCCGCCCCAGCTCGCGCTCCACAATGGCAAATTCCAGATGGTTCAGCCCCGCACAACCAACACTTTCCGGGAAATTGCAGGCGTAAAACCCTAAATCGATGGTCTTTTGCTTAATGTCCTGCGCGATCTCATCAGGCACTTTGCCGGTGCGCTCAACCAGCTCTTCATGCGGGTAAATCTCGTTTTCGACAAAACTGCGGACCGTCTCCGCAATCATCTGATGTTCATCAGAAAGCCCGTAGAGCATTTATCTCTTCCTTGCCTGCAGACGCGCCTTCATGGCCGCTTTGCCTGCGTCCGTGCCGTCATGGAACGAACCGAAAAGCTTGTCCCAGGGTACATCCAGATTGCCGTAGTTGACCTCAAAATACCGGTGGTGCAGCTGGTGATGAAAATTCCCCAGATGCATCCTTTTTCTGTTCCGGAACAAAAGCCCCTCAAAGCCCGTATGCGAGGTGATCGCCAGCAGCCCGTAAAACATCAGATGGAAAATCAGATGCACCGGATGCGTGGGCAGCACAAAATGGATGATCACCGTACCGAAATAAAAGAGATGCTCCACCGGATGCATCGAGAGCCCCGACCAGGGTCCGATATCCGTGTTGCGGTGATGCAGCGCGTGAAAACGGTAAAACAGATCGGTGTGCAGCAGCCGGTGAATCCAGTAGAAATAGAAGCTCTCCCAGACCGGGATCAGGAAAAAGAAGGCCACAAACCAGACCGGTGTCTCAGCAAATGTCGTGACCGGCACAATGCCATTGGCCATGCACCACCAGATAAGCACCTCCAGCGCGGACCAGACCGTCACGCCCGAGGCCAGCGTCCAGACCATATTGTCCAGCACCTGATCATTCAGCGTGAACATCCGCCCTTTGCGCGGAAAGGGGCGCGGGTCGTATTTCAGCTCCTGGCCCTGCAGCGCATACCTGTGGAACCACAGATGCAGCGTGCCTGCGACAACTGTGACAATCACCAGGTTCCGCACCCAGATCATCGCGATCCAGCCTGGTGCAAGCGCCGCCGTCTGATCCAGCGACGGGCTCGCCACCTTCCAGGCGGCAAAGGCGAGCGCCAGAATGGCCATGTTGATGGTCAGAAAAAACCAGCTGTCGGCGTACCATTTCAGTGCCGCAAGCGGCCGGGGCGGCCATTGCCAGAGCGGCGAGACCTCAATCGCACCGTCGGGGCGGTGGTTCCATTCCTGTCGTGTGCTCATGTGTACATCTGCTTTTTGCGGGCACGGGTTTGTGCGGTGGCCTGTTCTGAACCGTCATGGAACGAACCGAACCAGCGGTCCCAGGGCATCTCGACCGTGCCGTAGTTACATTCAAAATACCGGTGGTGCAGCTGGTGGAAAAAATCCCCCATCTTCGCCCGTTCGCGGTCCCGGACCACCAGCTGATCGAAACCCGAATGGGAAAACACCGGGTGCACCGACTGCATGTAGCCGTGAAACAGCACGTGCACCGGATGGCTGGGCACCACCAGGTGGATCAGGAAGTTCGTGTAGAACAGAAAATGCTCAACCGGGTGCATCGAAATCCCCGACCAGGGACCCACATTGACATTCCGGTGATGCAGCGCATGGGCGATTTTATACAGCGCCGGAACATGCAGCAGGCGGTGCACCCAATAGAAATGAAAGCTCGACCAGATCACCAGAAACGGGAACATCAGCACAAACCAGACCGGGTTTTCCGGGAACAGAAACGCCGGGGCCCAACCGTTGGCCATGGCCCAGAACACCAGCCATTGCGCAATGGTCCACTGTGTGACGCCACTGGCCAGCGACCAGAACATGTTGTCCAGCACCTGGTTGCGGAAGGTAAAAGACCCGTTGTCCCGGGCCAGATCGCGCGGGTCGTATTTGGTCCGTTTGTCCTGCGCCCGCCAGTGATAGAGCCACATATGCAGCCCGCCCGCACAGATCAGCATCGGCAGCAGGTTCGCCAGCCAGACGCGGAACATCCAGCCCTGAGCGAATGCCTGCATCTCGCCCAGCGCAGGCAGCATTGCAAACCAGACCGCCACCGACACCACCACCGTCAGCGTGGTCGTCGAGATCGCCAGCCAGTAGGCAGCGTACCATTTCAGTACGGCACGTGGACGGGGCGGCCAGGCAAACAGCGGGTTGTTCGCGACAGCCCGGCCCGGATGGTAATGCCAGCGCGCCGTCTCGCCGCCGGCATCAAAATCAGCTGGCATAGGGCGAGCCTTCCTCATCGAGGATCGCCTTCAGTTCGGCCAGATGCCGGATGTCCTGTTCCGGGTACTGTTCGATCTCCTGCGCGGTTTTCTCGGCAATCGCGTCGGGCAGCACGCGCAGCGGTTTGCCGGTCTGCAGTGCGATCATGTAGGTCTGGCAGGCACGCTCAAAATAAAAGAGCCGGTTAAAGGTCTCGGCCACCGTATCGCCGATGATCATGATGCCGTGGTTGCCCATCACCATCACCTTCTTTTTCGGATCATCAAAGAGCTGCGCACAGCGCTCGCCCTCTTCCTCAAACGCCAGCCCGCCATAGTTCTCGTCAATCACCACGCGGTCAAAGAACATCGCGGCGTTCTGGTCCACCGGCGGCAGACGGCTGTCTGCCAGCGAGGCAAGTGCCGTGGCATAGGGCGAATGCACATGCATCGCACAACGCGCGTGCGGGCAGTGCCGGTGCAGCCCGCCGTGCAGACCCCAGGCGGTCGGATCCGGCGCATCCGGCCCTTCCAGCGTGTCGGGATCATTGGCATCCACCACGATCAGATCACTCGCTTTGATCCGCGAGAAATGCATCTGGTTCGGGTTCATCAGAAAACGGGTGCCGTCATCATTGATCGCCAGGCTGAAATGGTTCGCCACCGCCTCGTGCATGTTCAGCCGGACGGTCCAGCGGAAGGCCGCAGCCATATCCACGCGTTCCTGCCAGTTTTCCATGTTCGGGCGCATTTCTGTGACGGACATGCCGGTTCCTCCATTCAGCCGCGCATATCTCACCACGCACCTGCCCCGCTTGACCAACGAAAAAAACACAAGCTATGCATTAGCTGAACTTATGCATGGGTTATGAATGTCCGAACTACCGCCCCTGAACTGGCTGCGCGCATTTGAAGCCTCAGCCCGGAACCTGAGCTTCACCGGCGCTGCCCGGGACCTCAACATGACGCAGAGCGCCGTCTCCCAGCAGATCAAATCGCTGGAGGCATTTCTGGGCCGGCCGCTCTTTCACCGCCGGGTTCGGGCGCTGGAGCTGACGCAGACCGGGATCAGCTATCTGCCCGTGGTCCGCGACGCCTTCCGGACGCTGGCTCATGGCACCCGCGCGCTGACCCGCAACGAAAACGATGTGCTGCATATCCAGTGCAACCTGACGTTTGCGATTCACTGGCTCGCCCCGCGCCTGCCCGAATTCCGTGCCCTGCACCCCGGCGTCCAGCTGAACATCGCCACCGAACTCTGGGAACCAAGGGACATCGTGGAAAGCGCCGATGTCGAAATCCGCTATTCCCTGCGGCCGTCGGACCGGGTCTATGCCGAACTTCTGGCGACCGATCACTATTATCCGGTCTGTGCGCCAGGCTACGCGGTCTCGATGGACCATCTGGCAAAGCACCCGCTCTATGACTGCTCCAACATGATGGGCACCTGGACCGTCTGGGCCGAAGAACAGGGGATGGCCTGGCCGGATCCGCCGGTGACCTACGCCACCACCTATTCCGTCGCTCTGTCCGTTGCGATGAGTGGCGGCGGGCTGGCCCTCGGTCACGATGCCATTGCGCGCGGGCTGATCGACAGGGACCATCTCATCACGCCCTTTGCCCATCGCGCGGTGATGCAGGAGGCCTATTACCTGATCCAGAGCCCCCGGGCACAGGACATGCCCGCCGCCCGCGCCTTTACCGACTGGCTCCGCCGCGAGGTTGCCGCGTTCTACAGCGGGCGGCTGGGCACCCAGGCATAGCCATCGTCGCACAGGATGTAGCATTCGCGCAGACCATGCGGTTTGTCCGTTGGCGCCTGCAGCACCATAAAGCCCAGCGCCTCGGCCCGTGCCGCCGCCCGATCCGGATCAATGTCGTAAAAACGGATCTCAATGCCTGCACCGCGCGGCGGATTTTCCGGCAGGATGCTCAAAAGCGGGTTCGAGGCATAAGTGCCGTCGCTGTGCAGCTGGAACATCTCCGTCCCGCTGGTGATAATCGCAAAGTCATCGCTCAGGCGATGCACGCCCACATCAAAGACAGCCTCAAGAAAGCCGCTGGTCGCCCGAACATCGCGCACCAGAAGGTTCAGCCCGATGCCGCGCAGGGATTTGCCGAAATCCTCTGCCGAGACCGTTTCATAATCCATTCTGCCGGCTCCCCGCTTGAACATCGCCCGGACCCGTGTCAATCAGGGACATGACGCATGTTCCTTTTCCCTCCTGGCCCGATACCGCTGCAGAACTGATTGCCGTTGCAACAGGACGGTCCCCCGCGGACACGATCATCAAAGGCGGCGCCTGGGTCAACGTCCATACGCGCGAAATTCTTCAAAATCACGACATCGCCATTGTAGCGGGCCGCATTGCCTGCGTCGTGCCGGACGCCGGCTACTGCACCGGGCCAGACACTGAAATCGTCGATGCGGCCGGCAGGTATATGATCCCCGGCCTCTGCGACGGACATATGCATATCGAATCCGGCATGCTCACACCGGCGGAATTTGCCCGTGCAGTAATCCCGCACGGCACGACATCTATGTTCACCGACCCGCATGAAATCGCGAACGTACTGGGCCTCGACGGCGTGCGGATGATGCACGACGAGGCGCTTCTGCAACCGGTGAACATCTTTACCCAGATGCCCTCCTGCGCGCCCTCCGCGCCGGGTATGGAAACCACTGGCTATGAAATCACCCCCGACGACGTGGCCGAGGCGATGACCTGGCCCGGCATCATCGGTCTGGGCGAGATGATGAACTTTCCGGGCGTCTCGAACGCCGATCAGAAAATGCTGGCCGAAATGGCTGCTACCCAGAACGCCGGTAAAACCGTGGGCGGGCACTATGCCTCGCCCGACCTTGGCCCGGCCTTCGCGGGCTATGTCGCGGGCGGACCGGCGGACGATCACGAAGGCACCTGCGAGGCGGATGCCATCGCCCGTATGCGGCAGGGCATGCGCTCTATGATCCGGCTGGGCTCCGCCTGGTATGACGTTGAAAGCCAGATCACAGCGATCATCGAAAAGGGCCTCGATCCGCGCAACATGATCCTGTGCACCGATGACTGCCATTCCGGCACGCTTATCAATGACGGGCACATGAACCGCGTCCTGCGCCACGCCATCGACTGCGGCTGTGATCCGCTGGTGGCGCTGCAGATGGCGACGATCAACACCGCCACCCATTTCGGGCTGGAACGCGAGATCGGCAGCCTCACACCGGGGCGCCGCGCCGATGTGATCCTGACATCCGATCTGAAAACACTGCCCATTGAACAGGTATTCGCCCGTGGAAAGCTGGTCGCCGAAAACGGTACCTGTCTGGTGGACTGCCCGCACTATGACTGGCCGCAGCGCGCGCGCCAGACGGTACATATGGGCAAAGAACTTTCAGCAGATGACTTTGCCATCACAGCGCCCAAAGGTGCCAATGCCGTCACCGCCAATGTGATCGGCGTCGTTGAAAACCAGGCGCCGACCCGCGCGCTGAAATTCGAACTGCCGGTCACCGAAGGCCGCGTTCAGGCCACCGGAGAGGTCTGCCAGATCGCGCTGGTGGAACGCCACCGCGCCACAGGGCAGGTCACCAACGCCTTTGTCTCCGGCTTCGGCTACGAGGGGCCGATGGCCATGGCCTCGACCGTGGCGCATGACAGTCACCATATGATCGTTGTCGGCACAGACGCGGACAACATGGCCCTTGCGGCCAATCGTCTGGGCGAGGTCGGTGGCGGTATCGTCCTTTACAAAGACGGCGAGGAGCTGGCCCTGGTTGACCTGCCGATCGCCGGTCTGATGTCCGACAGCCCGGCGGCCGACGTCGCCGCCAAAGCAGACCGGATGATGGATGCGATGCGTGCCTGCGGCTGCACCCTGAACAACGCTTACATGCAGCATTCGCTGCTGGCCCTCGTGGTTATCCCCGAACTGCGTATCTCCGACCTGGGACTGGTCGATGTGCGCACCTTTGAATTCATTCCTGTACTGGAACCCGTATCATGAACGACATACTCACCCCCGCGGCACTGCCCGCAGAAGAATTCCGTGACGCAAAGGCCGCTGTGGCCCGTCTCGAAGAACTTTACACCCAGGCTACTGAATTCCTGTGCCGCCACTTTGTTGAGACAATGGCTTCCGGCGCGCCCGGCGCACGGGTCCGGGCCTTTTACCCGCAGGTCGCCTTCAGCACCTCAAGCTATGCCCAGGTCGACACCCGGCTCAGCTTTGGCCATGTCTCCACGCCCGGCAGTTATGCGGCCACAATCACCAGGCCCGATCTCTTCCGCGCCTATCTGACCCAGCAGATTGATCTGCTGATCTGCAACCATGACCAGCCGGTGATCATCGGCCCGTCGACAACACCGATCCCCGTGCATTTCGCCGTTGCGAGCGATCCGAACATCACCGTGCCCCAGGAAGGTGCCGCGGATTTCACCCTGCGGGATGTCTTTGACGTGCCGGACCTCGCCACGACCAACGACGATATCGTCAACGGCACCTACAAACCGGCGGACGGCGTGGGCGCACTTGCCCCCTTCACCGCGCAGCGGGTGGATTATTCGCTGGCCCGGCTGTCCCATTATACAGCGACCGATGCGGACCATTTCCAGAACCACGTTCTGTTCACGAACTATCAGTTCTATGTCTCCGAATTCGAGGCCTATGCACGCGCGCAGCTGGATGATCCAGGCTCGGGTTACACAGCCTTTGTCTCCACCGGCAATGCCATCATCACACGCGGTGATGAACCGCTGGCACCGGCTGACAAAACCCCGCAGATGCCGACCTATCACCTCAAACGCGAAGATGGCTCCGGCATCACGCTGGTGAACATCGGCGTTGGCCCGTCGAACGCGAAAACGGCCACCGACCACATCGCAGTGCTGCGCCCGCATGCCTGGCTGATGGTTGGCCACTGTGCCGGCCTGCGCAACAGCCAGGCCCTGGGCGATTTTGTTCTGGCCCATGCTTACCTGCGCGAAGATCACGTCCTGGACGACGACCTGCCGGTCTGGGTGCCGATCCCGGCGCTGGCGGAGATTCAGATTGCGCTCGAACAGGCCGTGGCACAGGTGACCGCCTTCGAAGGCTACGAGCTGAAACGCATCATGCGCACCGGCACCGTTGCCACCATCGACAACCGGAACTGGGAACTGCGTGACCAGTCCGGCCCCGTGCAGCGCCTGAGCCAGTCGCGCGCTGTGGCGCTCGATATGGAAAGCGCCACGATCGCCGCAAACGGCTACCGTTTCCGGGTGCCCTACGGCACGCTGCTCTGTGTGTCGGACAAGCCGCTTCATGGCGAGCTGAAGCTGCCCGGAATGGCCTCAGACTTCTATAAAACACAGGTCGCACGCCATCTGATGATCGGAATTCAGGCCATGGAACAGCTGCGCGGGATGCCGCTGGAACGCATCCACAGCAGGAAATTGCGCTCTTTCGAGGAAACTGCCTTCCTCTGACGGCGGATTTCCCCAAAATTCGGCGAAAATTGCGATGTTTTTCGTTAATTTTCACTACTAATCGTTGTGTTTGATCACAACATAGGGCTAGGTTTCCCGCATGAGGCCCAACTGTTCGGGCAGCGAAGGAGAAAAACAAAATGGCTACGAAACCAATGACGAAAACCCAACTCGTCGCCGCACTGGCCGAGGAAATGGGCACCGACAAGAAATCCGCAGGCGCAGCACTTGACTCAGTCTGCAACCTGATCACCCGCGAAGTATCCGGCGGCGGTGCCGTGACACTCCCCGGTGTTGGCAAAATCTACTGCCGCGAGCGCCCCGAGCGCATGGTCCGCAACCCTGCGACCGGCGAGCAGTTCAAAAAAGAAGCGGACAAGGTCGTGAAAATGACCATCGCCAAAGCGCTGAAAGACAGCGTCAACGGCTGATATCCGTCACATAGACGTATCTTAAAGGGTCGCCTGCGGAGCGGCCCTTTTCTTTTGCCCTGGCCCGCGGTCCCGCGGGATCGCTGCGGATTACCGCTGGCCATCCCGCGCCGCACAGGATTAGTCTGCACCGGCAGGACGACATAAGGAAAAGCCATGCCCGCCCCCCTGAACACCTTCAAAAAAGCCCTCGCAGAAGGGGAAACGCTTTTCGGCTGCTGGATGAGCATCGCCGAGGGCTATACCGCGGAAATCATGGGCGGCGCCGGGTTTGACTGGCTGCTGATCGATGGCGAGCATTCGCCCAATGACATCCGCTCCATCCGGGACCAGATGATGGCGCTCAAAGGCAGCGACAGCCATCCGGTTGTCCGCGTGCCCATCGGCGAGACCTGGATCATCAAACAGGTGCTGGATGTAGGCGCCCAGTCTGTGCTGGTTCCTATGGTCGAAACCGCCGATCAGGCGCGCGAACTGGTGCGGGCCTGCCGCTATCCGCCTGCCGGTACGCGTGGTGTCGGCTATGCCGTGGGTCGCGTTTCGGACTTTGGGCAGATGGAAAACTACGGCCCCACCGCCGACGACCAGATCTGTCTGCTGGTGCAGGTGGAAAACAAAACCGGTCTCGACAACCTCGATGAAATCCTCGCGGTGGAAGGCGTCGATGGTGTCTTTATCGGCCCCGCGGATCTGTCCGCCAGCATGGGTTACCTGGGCCAGACCATGCACCCGGACATGGTGGAAACGATTCTGGGCGCTCTGAAGCGGATCGCAGATGCAGGCAAAGCGCCGGGTATTCTGACCACGGACGATCGCATGATCCGCGACTCTCTTGATGCAGGCGCGCGCTTTGTTGCCGTGGCGATGGATATCGCGCTGCTGCTCAACACCGGCAAAGAAACCGCAGCGAAATGGAAAAACGGCGGCACCTGACCCGGCCGCTGGCTGCGTTCAGACGTCACACAACCGTCATTCCGGCCATCACCCTCTTTCCACCGGCGGCGCGCGGGTATAAGAGGCGCGCACCATCACACATATATTGGAGTCAATCAGATGGGTTACCGCGTCGTTATTGCGGGTGCCACAGGCAATGTGGGCCGCGAAATGCTGAACATTCTTTCCGAACGCCACTTCCCGGTGGACGAGCTCACGGTACTTGCATCCCGCAAGTCGCTCGGCACGGAAGTCAGCTTTGGCGACACGACGCTCAAGACGAAGGACCTGGACACGTTTGACTTTACCGGCCAGGACATCGCGCTCTTTGCGGTAGGCTCTGACGCGACAAAGAAATACGCGCCCAAGGCAGCCGCTGCGGGCTGTGTCGTGATCGATAATTCGTCGCTTTACCGCTATGATCCGGATATTCCGCTCATTGTGCCCGAGGTGAACCCGGAGGCCGTCCACGGGTACGCGAAAAAGAACATCATCGCGAACCCGAACTGCTCAACCGCGCAGATGGTCGTGGCGCTTAAGCCGCTGCATGACCGCGCGACGATCAAACGGGTGGTTGTGAGCACATACCAGTCCGTGTCCGGTGCCGGCAAAGAGGGGATCGACGAGCTCTGGGATCAGACCAAATCGATCTACAACCCGACCGATGACAAACCGGCGAACAAGTTCACCAAGCAGATCGCTTTCAACGTGATTCCGCATATCGACGTCTTCATGGACTCTGGCGAGACCAAGGAAGAGTGGAAAATGGTAGCCGAGACCAAAAAGATCGTGGATCCCGCGATTAAGGTCACAGCGACCTGCGTGCGGGTGCCGGTCTTTGTCGGTCACTCCGAGGCCGTGAACATCGAATTTGAGGACTTCCTCGACGAAGATGAGGCACGCGACATCCTGCGCGAGGCACCAGGCGTCATGGTGATCGATAAACGCGAGGACGGCGGCTACGTCACGCCGGTAGAATGCGTAGGTGATTTCGCCACCTTCATCAGCCGCATCCGCCAGGACAGCACCATCGAAAATGGTCTGAACCTGTGGTGCGTGTCGGATAACCTGCGCAAGGGTGCCGCCCTGAACGCTGTCCAGATCGCCGAACTGCTGGGCCGTGAGGTTCTCAAAAAGGGCTGATCAGCACGCAATGGAACAGAAAAACTCGCCTGGTGCGCCCGGGCGGGTTTTTTTACAGCTTGCCGCGGCTCAAACCAGATACAAAGCGCTCAGTTTTCCCGTGGGTTCTTGGGCTTACCCGGGCCGAACCGGCGCAGGAATGTCGCATAGGAAAAGCCCAGATCATGGGTATTGCAGAGCTTGTATCCGCTGGTTTCCGTATGCAGTGACAGACCGCCCCAGGCCACTTTCAGATAGTAACCGTGTTTGCGCAGCCGCGCGTCGAGATCCGGCCAGCTGGACGCCTCCGCCATATCGCGGAACAGCAGTTTCTGAAGCGCAAAGATCAGCCGTTCGTTCAGCTCCTCGCGGGGCTTGCGGGGCGATCTTTTGCTGACGATATGAGCCTGCAGCAGGTCTTCGACAATCTTGCCGACCGTGCCTTCCTTTTCGGTGGCCAGGTCATGCACGGCAAGCGCCAGGTCAGCAGGAAGCTGCACGGTAACGGTACGTTTATTCATACCGGCAGATTTGCTTAATTATAGTTTATAAATGGTTAAAATCGTTCGGCGCGCAGGATTTCACAGTCAACCACGCTGACCACCCCGATATGGCGCTCCACAACCTCAAAAGCTGCGTCAAGTAAAGCACTTAGCCGCTCAGGGCGAATGATACAGATGACCTGAACCATGCCCGCAGCGCGGCCGATTTCACCGGATCGTGTCCATGAACCGGACCGCCCCGAGCCCCCCAGCACCGGGAGAATCGTAAACCCGGTCACACCGGCACCTGTCAGCGCATCGGTCAGGCGCGACTGCATGATCGCCTCGATTGTGATTTCGACCCGTTTGGCCTGGTGAGTTTGCATGCCTCAGCCTCCCGCAAATGTTGTGGCAACCGCCACGTAGAGCGGAATACCAAGTGTCAGATTAAACGGAAATGTCACGCCAAGCGACAGTGTCAGATAGATGGACGGATTTGCTTCCGGCAGGGCCACCCGCATCGCTGCGGGCACCGCGATATAAGATGCGGATGCCGACAGCACCATGAGCAGGGCAACACCGCCCGGCGAGAGCCCCAGAAGCAGGCCCGCCGCAAGACCAAAAGCACTGCCGATAACCGGCATCAGAACGCCAAACGCCAGCACGCCGGGGCGCAGCACGCCACTGCCGCCGCGCAGTCCACGCCCGGCCACCAGCCCCATATCCAGCAGGAAGAGGCACAGAACACCTTTGAAAGGCGCCACGATAAAGCTGGAAATCTCCGCCAGCCCGTCCTCGCCCGTGACCCAGCCGATCAGAAACGATCCGACCAGCAGCACAATCGACCCGTTCAGCAGAATTTCCCGCCACAGATCGCTGTCCATCCGCCGGCCATCGCCCCCACGCGAAATGAGCCAGAGTGCCGAAAGAATCGCCGGCGCTTCCATCGCGGCCGCCACGGCCACCATGTACCCTTCGGATGAAATCCCGCTGCTTTCCAGCACCGACGTCGCAGCCACAAAGGTCACGATCGAGATTGACCCGTAGTGAGCAGCCACCGCCGCCGCATCAAGACGGCTGAGCCCGGTCAGGATATTCAGCAGCGCAAAAGCGATCAGCGGCAACAGCGCCGAAAGAACAATCCCGGCCACCAGCGACAGACCGAGTTTCAGGTCGATACCATGGGCAGCAACGCTCACGCCGCCTTTGAACCCGATGGCAAAAAGCAGATAGATCGACAGCGCCTTGGCCGCTGCTTCAGGGACCGTCAGGTCCGAACGCGCCAGCGACGCAGCCACGCCCAGCGCAAAGGAAAGAATGATCGGCGACAGCAGGTTATTACCTGCCAGTGTCAGTATCTGCTCCACGGTCTGCCCTTTCAGCGCGTTCTGCCCGGGCACCAGGTAGCACACTCACCCCATAGAGTTAAACAGGCTGGAACGCATTATGCTCGGGCAAAAAGCACTCCAGACCGCCCTCACCGATATCCGTCCACAGACCGTGCAGCGTCAGCCGGCCCTTTTCCACGCGCTCGCTGATAAACGGGAAGGTCATCAGGTTTTCGAGGCTCGCCACAACCGCATATTTTTCAAGTTGCTGCGCCTGTTTGGCCGGATCGTTTTCAGACGCAACCAGCTCATATTTGGGCCGCAGGATATCCATCCAGCGCCCGACAAAGCTCTGCTCTTCTTCCAGTTCCGGCGCATTGCCACAGCACATATCAATGCAGCCCTTCACCCCGCCGCAGCCCGAGTGGCCCAGCACGATCAGATGCGTGACCTTCAGTACCGTCACCGCATATTCTACCGCCGCCGACGTGCCATGATGGTCCCCGTCCGGCGCAAAGGGCGGCACCAGGTTTGCGATGTTACGGTGAATGAAAAATTCACCCTGGTCGGCGCCGAATATCGACGTCACATGAACGCGGCTGTCGCAGCACGAAATGACCATCGCCCGGGGGTGCTGGCCATCTGCGGCCAGATGCCTGTACCAGGCCTGATTTTCTGCGTATCCGGTCGCTTTCCAGCCGTGATACCGTTGCACCAGATAGCCTGGCAGCGGTTTTGCCTGATCCATAATTCGTCCGATTTGCGCAACTGTCGTACCCGACTAACCCGAATTCGCGACAAATTCGAGCGAAAATATGGGGCCGTCTCAACCCTTTGGATACAAATGGCGTGCCATATCCATCACACGCGGTGGGTGCGTATTAAGGTGAGTGAAATGGATCAAGTCCTGAAAATCAGGCTGAATGAGAAAGTGCACGTCGATCAGGACCGGCTGAGCGCGCTTTATGTTGAGCTGGGCGAGGCAGGTGCCGAAGATGTCGTCTGTCGCGCGATGGAAGAGCTGGCACTGCGTCTGTCACATTGTGGACGGCTGCACAAAAACGGAAGCCGCCAGGATCTGCGCAAATGCGCCAGATCGCTGATCGCAATCGCGGATCAGATCGGCATGCATGTCCTCGCACGGGTGGCAGGGGACGTAATCTCCGCTGTGGATTCCGGTGACGAACCGGCCATCGCTGCAACCCTGGCGCGGCTGCTGCGCATCGGGGAACAGTCCCTGACCGCAATCTGGGACCTCCAGGACATCACTATCTGATCGCTTGCACCGCCCTGCGATCTGTCTAGGCTTACAGGAGAACGCTCCTGAAAGGCCTTTTGTCATGTCTGTCTCCTTCGCTGACCCCGATACCGATCCCGTCCCACTGCACATCATTGAGCAGGGCGGGATTGATGACTGGCTGGCAGACAAATCCTCTGACATCACCGCCTGGGTCACGGCAAGCGGCTTTACCGGCGCCATCGGTCAGGCCGTTGCGGTGCCAGGGGCGGATGGCACAGTCTCAATGGCTCTGGCGGGATATGGCAACAGCACAACACGCAGCCGCGCGCGCTTCCATCTTGCCGCCGCAGTGCCCCGGCTGCCTGCGGGCGCATACCGGATTGCCTCGGGCCTGCCCGCTGACCGCCTGGAAACGGAAACGCTGGGCTGGCTGCTGGCCGGATATCGCTTTGACCGCTACGCCACTGCCCGCAGCCCGGACGCACGGCTGGCACCTGATGCATCACTTGACGTCCCCAGACTGTTGGCGATTGCCGAGGGCGAGGTTCTGGCCCGCGACCTGATCAACACACCCGCAAACGACATGGGACCGTCAGAGCTGGAGGAGGCGGCCCGCGATCTGGCCGGGCGACACGGCGCTGCCATCAGTGTCACCCACGGCGACGACCTGCTGGCCGGGAATTTCCCGCTGATCCATACGGTCGGCCGCGCCTCTGACCGCACGCCGCGCCTGATTGACATGCGCTGGGGTGACAGCGGCCCACAGATCACCCTGGTCGGCAAAGGCGTCTGTTTTGACACCGGTGGCCTGAACCTCAAACCGGGCGGGTCGATGGCCCTGATGAAAAAGGATATGGGTGGTGCTGCCAATGTGCTGGGCCTGGCACATATGCTTATGGCCACGGCGGCTGGTATCCGTCTCCGGGTGCTGATTCCGGCAGTCGAAAACGCGGTGTCCGGCAATGCGTTCCGGCCCGGTGACATCCTGCCATCGCGAAAAGGTCTGACCGTTGAAATCAACAACACCGACGCCGAAGGCCGCCTGGTGCTCGCCGATGCACTGGCCCTGGCGCAGGAGGAAAACCCCGACCTGATCGTCTCTATGGCGACACTGACCGGGGCTGCCCGGGTCGCCGTCGGTCCGGATCTGGCCCCCTATTATTGCGACAACACGGAATTCGTCTCCGCTTTTGAGGCCAAAGCGGCGGCAACGGACGACCCGGTCTGGCGCATGCCGTTTCACGCGCCCTATGAGGCGATGATCGAACCCGGCATTGCTGATCTGGACAATGCGCCCAAAGGCGGGTTCGCAGGCTCGATCACAGCCGCCCTCTTTCTGCGCCGCTTCGTCGGCGACAGCACCTACGCGCATTTCGATATCTACGGCTGGAACCCCTCCGATGCCCCGGCCCGGACCAAAGGCGGCACCGGCCAGGGCATCCGGGCACTGCTCGACACGATCACCGGCCTCGCCGGCGCATGACCGACCCGCGCACGACACCGGACCCAGGCCTTGTCACGCTGAATGAACCGGCCGCCGTCGCCGTGCCGGTGGCTGACCTCCTGCGCACGCCGGGCGGGCCCCGCGACAGGCAGCTGACGCTTGGTGCCGGTGTCACCGTGCTGCACCGCGCGGGCGGCCATGCGCTGGTACGTGCCACGGCCGACGGTTACTGCGGCTACCTGCCCGACGCGGCCATTGGCCCGCCCGCGACGCCCACGCACCAGGTGACCACACGGCTGGCCCACGCTTATGCGCGCCCGGATATCAAATCACCGGAAACTATGGTGCTGAGTTTCGGGTCCCGGCTGACCGCGATCAGCGAAACCGCCGTTTTCATCGAAACATCGCAGGGGTTTGTGCCCCGCCAGCAGGTTCATCAGGCCGGTGTTCTGGCCAGCGATCCGGCCTCGGTCGCGGCGATTTTTGAGGGTACGCCCTATCTCTGGGGTGGAAACACAGGCAGTGGCATTGACTGTTCCGGCCTTGTGCAGGCCGCCTGTCTGTCCTGCGGCATTGACTGCCCCGGGGACAGCGACCAGCAGCAGGCCTGGCTCGGCACCCTTCTGCCAGAGGGCACGCCACCGCAGCGCAATGATCTGTTGTTCTGGAAGGGGCATGTGGCGCTGGTCACGGATGATGCGACGCTGATCCATGCCAACGCAGGGCACATGCTGGTACGGTTTGAGCCGACAGATGATGCAATTGCGCGGATCGTGGCGCAGGACGGTGGCCCCGTGACTGCGCACAAACGGTTGCCCGTTCCGGCGTAAGCCCGTTTACTCGACCGCGCGGATCAGCTTGCGTTCCAGAACCCGCAGCACGGTGCGCAGGTCGTGACCACGGCGCATGATCTGACCGTCCATGCCCACCACTGCGTACATGCCCTGTTTGTCGCGCAGACGCGGGCGTTTTTCGATACGGTAGAGCGGGTTTTCCGCCGTGCGGCGGAACACGGAAAAGACGGCCACTTCTTTCAGGCACGAAATACCATAGTCGCGCCATTCGCCTGCAGCGACAAAGCGGCCATACAGAGACAGAATGACCGACAGTTCGGCACGGTGAAACGCAACCTGTTGCGGCGGCAGATGATGAAGATTGCCCTGAGGCGGCACCTGATAATTCATACCCCAGACTTGCGCCCTTCGGCCTGCAAATCAAGCCCCGTACGAAAGGATATACAGGTCGCAGGTGATATGTTACCGATTGAGTAACAGGGAGTGAAATCGGAAACACATATGCCAGAGCAGATGACGCCTGAAGAGCGCGCCCGGGCCTGTGCCCGCCTGATGCTGGAAAAAGATGCGGCGAGCCGGGCACTCGGCATGACCATCGATGATGTGGCCCCTGGCCGCGCGCGGCTGTCCATGCCCGTGACGGCAGACATGCTGAACGGCCATGGGATCTGTCATGGCGGCTTTATCTTTACGCTGGCCGATTCCGCCTTTGCCTTCGCCTGCAATTCCTACAACCAGGTCGCAGTGGCGCAGCAGAACCAGATCACCTATCTCGCGCCGGGCCAGGCCGGTGATGTATTGACGGCCTCTGCGACCGAGGTCTCCCGCAGCGGCCGCTCGGGCGTCTATGACGTCACCGTCACCCGCCAGAACAATGAAACGATTGCCGTGTTCCGCGGCCTGTCCCGCACCATTCGCGGCCAGCATTTTCCGGAAGAGGGGGAACCCGCATGAAAGACCTGACACCCGAGCGCAGTTCGCTTGATCCGATCGAGATCGCCAGCCGTGACGAAATCACCGCCCTGCAGACCGAACGGCTGAAATGGTCCCTCAGCCATGCCTATGACCATGTGCCCCACTACCGCCAGAGCTTTGATGCGGCGGGCGTGCACCCATCAGATCTCCGGGATCTGTCCGACCTTGCGCGCTTTCCCTTCACGCAAAAGGCCGATCTGCGCGCGAACTACCCCTTTGGCATGTTCGCCGTGCCCCGCAACCAGGTCGCGCGCATCCACGCCTCCTCCGGCACCACCGGCCAGCCGACCGTTGTGGGATATACGCAGAACGACCTCGCAAACTGGGGCGCTGTGGTCGCCCGTTCGCTGCGCGCTTCCGGTCTGCGGCCCGGCGACCTTTTGCACAACGCATACGGCTACGGGCTCTTTACCGGCGGGCTGGGCATCCACCTCGGTGCCGACGCCCTGGGCCTGACCACCGTGCCCGTTTCGGGCGGGATGACACAGCGGCAGGTCCGCCTGATCGAGGATTTCCGCCCCGACGGGATCACGGTCACGCCCTCCTACGCCCTGTCGGTGCTCGATGAATACAACGCCACGGGCCTCGACCCGCGACAATCCTCCATGCAGGTCGGCATCTTTGGCGCTGAACCCTGGACCAACGCAATGCGGCGCGAGATCGAGGACGCCTTCGACATGCATGCCGTCGATATCTATGGCCTCTCCGAGGTCATGGGGCCGGGTGTCGCCAATGAATGCGTGGAAACCAAGGACGGCCTGCACATCTGGGAAGATCACTTCTATCCTGAAATCGTCGACCCTGTGACCGGCGCACCGGTGGCCGAAGGCGAACAGGGCGAGCTGGTCTTTACCTCGCTCACCAAAGAGGCCTTCCCGATCATCCGCTACCGCACCCGCGATCTCACACGCCTGCTGCCAGGCACGGCCCGCTCCATGCGCCGGATGGAAAAGGTCACAGGCCGGTCCGACGACATGATCATCCTGCGCGGCGTGAACGTCTTTCCAACCCAGATCGAAGAGGCGATCATGGCCACCCCCGGCCTCGCCCCGCATTTCCAGATCGAGCTCACGCGCCCCGACCGGATGGACCAGATGCGCATCCTCTGCGAAGCTCAGACCAGCGCCGATACCAGCGCCGCCCGCGCCCTCGCAGACCGTATCAAACAATCCGTCGGCATCTCCGCAGAGGTCAGCGTTGGCCCACCCGGCTCTGTGGCCCGGTCCCAGGGAAAAGCCGTACGCATCGTCGATAACCGGCCCGCCAGCTGACGCGACCGGGCAATTGCAGCACCACAGGTTTTTGTGTATGCACAGACCACGGTCGGCAGACACCGAGGCGTCGCTGCTCCACCCCGGAGCGCTAAACCTGCCATATCATCGAAAACGGCATCGCATCTGACAAGGGCACCGTTTCGTTAAGACAGCGACCGGCGAACCAGCATTCTGCCCGAAACGGATGAATGATGACCAAAACACCGATACCGCTGCGCGCGGATGACATGACCCATTTTGCGCGCGCCCTCGCCCGCCAGCTGGGGGATACCAGCCCCTCTCACCTGACCCTGATGAACATGCTTGCCCGTGCCGCCGGGTTCCAGAACCTGCAGCACATGCGCGGGGCCACGGCGGCTGCAAAACGTCTGGACCGGCCGGACGATACCCACCCGGCGGATGCGCGCCTTGTGGAACGGGCCCTGCACCAGTTTGACGCCGGTGGCCGGCTGATCCGCTGGCCCTCCCGGCGCGCGGTACAGACCCTTGCGCTCTGGGCGCTGTGGGCGGCGCTGCCCCCGGGCACCTGCCTGCGCGAGCATGACGTGAACGACATCCTGCGCCGCGAGCATTGCTTTGACGACCCGGCAACCCTGCGCCGCACGATGATCGCCAGTGGCCTGATGACCCGGAAAAAGGACGGCACCGATTACCAGCGGCTGGAACAGAAACCGCCTGCCGAGGCCACCGCCCTTATCCGCGCCCTGACCGCGCGCCGCCGTGCCCGCCCGGCAGAGGGTCAGGGAGCCGGACATGCATAAAGGATCCTGCCTCTGCGGTGCCGTCCGCATCACCGTCACCGGCGACCTGCCGCGCCCGACCGCCTGTCACTGCACCGCCTGCCGCAAACAGACCGGCCATTTTGAGGCCTCCATCGACATCCCGCGCAGCGCGCTCAGCGTGACGGGCGGGGATCACGTGGCCTGGTATCATTCGTCTGAAAAAGTCCGCCGGGGCTTCTGCCGCACCTGCGGTTCCACGCTGTTCTGGGACCCGGTGCACCATGACTGGACCGCCGTCGCCATGGGCGCCTTCGACGGCCCCACGGGCACCTCGCTGGAACGGCACATCTTTGTGGGCGACAAGGGCGACTACTACGACATCGCGGATGGCCTGCCCCAGAACCGCAGGTGACCTGGGTAGCGAGTCGGACTAGGCGGGCGTTCATCTCACAAACTTGAACGTCCGCTTGCTAAGACTCACCGTCAATCCAGTTCGGGTTGTTTGGTCGGCTCATATTTTTCCACAACTTCATGAATTTTTGAGCTCAATTCTTTGGTGGCAGCTTCGGATTTCTCGATTGCGGATCGCTCCACCACATAATGGACATCTCTAAGCGCATTTCCGATTTCTGCGCTATGAACAGCGGTTCCTGCCACAGAGTTCATTGCCTTCTGTGTTGCCTCTGACAGCGCAGCAAAAGAAGCCAATCTGATTTTGCCGTGCAGCTGAATGAAGGCTTCATACTTCGACTGTAAGGAAGTGCCAGCTATTGCTAAGCCATTGCTTTGTGCACTGGTTGCGAGGACACGACGTTCCATTTCCGCTCGGACATTAGCGATTTCGCGCCACAGAAAATCTCTCGCCTTCTCAGATGCTTTGTCACGTTCGTTTTCACCGCCGGCTAGGGCAATTTCACTCGCCGTCACGTACAGTGGCTCGATGGACAAGAACAAAACTCTGAGTTCCGCGTCCATTTGTGCAATCTCGCGTAGAACACTGCCGAGTTCGTTTCGTATCTCCGCTTCGTAAACCCGGTCAATTTGATGGCGTTTTTGAACTTCGTTGTATAGAAAGGTACCCAAGGCAACGACGATTGACACGGATGTAAGAATATTACCGATACTTATTTCCGGGTTCAAACTGAACAATGATCTGCATCCCTGTCGCGTTGATAAACGTCGATTATGTCACGTTTGACGCTTCGGTTCTAGCAAGGTGTTATCAGAACGCCTTTTTGACTTACTGCAAGTAATGTATTTGAGGCGTTCGTACGTTTTGCAGGATCCGTCACTCTGGGCGCAAAGCGGAAATTCAGGAACCCCGTTCCTGCGCCCACCTGCCACATACCCCCGCCAAATGGTTAACGCGCGCCGCCGCACGGTGCGGTAACCAGCGCCTGACCGGTGTGATCCACCGACGTAATACCGACAAAACACCGACGTTATACCGACGTGGCATTTCCCTTGTTTTTATGGGCTAACCCGCGCATGCGGCCCCGGGGCCCCACCCGGCACCGTGCGCTGCGTTTACGCAAATGCGCCGTGACAGAACCAGCCCGATGACATCGCACCGCCGTGTCCGTAAAAAAGCCACAGCCGCTGGCCGTCCTCGGTATCAGTGACCCAGTAGTCGCGCACGCCCGTGCGCCAGTCTGGGTCATCCAGCCACCATTCCGGCGCCAGCCGTTCCGGACCTGTCGCCCGCCGTCGCCGGAGCGTCTGCCCCCGCCAGCGGAACGTCTGCGGCACCTGCGGAGTGTCCGGCGCGCCCACTGGTTCCGGCCGCCACATCAGCAGCGGACGCGGCGTCGGCGGGCGGCGCCATTCCCCCTCATGCGGGGCCGACCAGGCCGCGGCCATGACCTTGCTTGTCTTTTCCGGAATGTGGCTTTCCGCCGGGTGCAGGCGCGTCACCGCATCCAGCCCCACACGCGCGCCGATCCGGCCAATCAGGTCATCCATCGCGGTGTTGCTGGCCAGCCGCCGGTTGACCGCCTGACCTGCATCCAGATGCCCCACAGCCCGGCGGGTGTGCAGCGGCTCGGACTGCACCGCTTCCAGCCGCAGCATGTCGATCCCAAAGCCTGCGTCGATGTCCTCCAGCTTCATGGCCAGCAGCGGGCGGATGCGCTCCGGGTCATGGGTTGGCCGCGCAAGGCCCGCCTCCACCGACTGAATGTCATGGTCACTGCGGAATGCCTGCAGGCGCACCCTGCGCACGCCCCGCCCCCTGTCCCGTAACTGTTTGCAAAGGTTTGGTAAAAGGCGGTCGATGCCAGCCAGAATATCTGCTTCAAGTCCAATGGGTTCCGGCAGCGTCAGGCGCACCGCGAAATGATCCGGCGACTTTGCCGGAGAGACCGGTTCGGGTGCGGACCCCATCGCCTGGTCCATCCGCATCACAAGCCCACGCCCGAAGCGGCGCGCCAGTGACGCACGCGGCTGGCCCAGCAGGTCTCCCACACGGCGCAGGCCCAGCCGGGCAAGCTGTTCTGCGACACCCTCTTCAAGGCGCAGCGCTGCAACCGGGAGCGGGCTGAGCGCCGAATAGTTCTGCCCGGGGGCAGCAATCGGATGCACCTGGTCCTGCCCGCCCGGGGTATGCACAGGTGCAGCGCCCCCCTTTGTCCAGTGCCGCCGTTTGCCCGCGCGGGACCGGGTTGCCCGCGCTTCCTGGTCGATTGCATCACCGGACCTGTGCGACCCGGCGGTCCGGCCGGCAAAGCGCGCCAGCGCCCATGCCGCACCGCGTGTATCCGCAAGCCCCATGCGCACAGCGAGCCCCAGATCGCTGCAGTCCTGATGTACAACACTCAGCAAAGGGGCCTCACCTCCGAAAAGATGTGCACATCCGGTCAGATCCACCACCAGCGCGTCGTCACCTTCGGTGGCCACCCAGGGACTGAACTTGCCGGCCCAGCGCTGCAGAACGGTCAGAAAAGCCGCCTCGGCCTGGTCGTTACGGGCCCGCGTCACCAGCCCGTCGCACATCGCATGCGCATCCCGGACGGGCTGTCCTGGCCTGATCCCCCTGACGGCGGCAGAAGCATTCACAGAAGTCACAAGCTGCGCATTACTGACCTCCTGCACCACAGCAAGAGGTATATCCTGCAGCTGCGGATCCAGCCGCATCAGCCGGTCAGCCCCCAGTCGCGGGAACCATAAAGACAGAATTCGCCGATCAGTCATTGTGGCAGCAAGGACCCCGGAATCATCTTATTGTTCATATTTTGTTCTTAATATATCTATCCCTCAGATCAGGCCCTGTCGAGTCTGCGGATCAGGTTCCGTAACGCGCCAGAAACGTCTCGACTGCCGCCGCCACAACACGGTCAATCTCGTCCGCGGACACCGTCCGGATCACGCCGAAAATCAACCGTGGCCAGACATCGGCTTTGCACAGCTCTCCAAACTGATCGGCTGCAAGGATACAGTCATCAATCCGCAGCTCCCCACGGGCCTGCGCCCGTTCAAAATACGCGGCCATCTCTGCACGGAACACCGCAGGTCCGGAATCGTAGAACCGTTGCCCAAGCTCCGGGAACCTGTCGGATTCCGCCACACAGATCCGGAAAATCTGTTGACCGAACCGCGATGTAATGAACGTCAGAAAATGCCGCCCGGTCTGGGTCAGAACGTCCTGTGGCTCACCATCCATATTGATGCGGTCCAGCGCATTCCGGGACTGGCGCTGGCACTCACTGCGCGCAACTTCCAGAAAGAGCAGTCTCTTGTCCGGGAAATAGCTGTAGAGCGTGGCCTTGGAAACGCTGGCCACCCGCGCAATTTCATCAACGCTCGCGCCCTCAAAACCATCCGCCATAAAGACCTGACGCGCGCCTTCCAGCACCTGGTCAAACTTCCGGCCCTTGCGGATGAGTTCTGCTGTTTCGGTCATTATGCCTCCGGAATTGCCAGTCCACAATATAAACCGATCGGTTCATATCCAAGGGGAAAGCGGAAAAATACCTGAATTGTTCATTGAACATGAAATCAAATAACCTTAGAATCATTCTAAAGTATCCGGAGATCTCTATGCGTTTCTCGTTATCCCGAAAACGGTTTTCCGACCTTACAGAACAGGAAATCCTGGCACTCGCGATCTCTTCGGAAGAAGACGACGCCCGCATTTACCGCGGTTATGCCGAGACACTGCGTGCGGATTTCCCGGACAGCGCAAAGGTCTTTGAGGGCATGGCTGCTGAAGAAGACCAGCACCGCCAGCGTCTGATTGACCTGCATACGGAGCGCTTTGGCACTGTCATCCCACTGATCCGTCGCGAGCATGTCGCGGGGTATTACAACAGGCGTCCGGTCTGGCTGGTTGAAAACCTCGGTCTGGAGCGCATCCGCACCGAAGCGGAGGCGATGGAGCGGGACGCAGAACAGTTCTACCTGCGGGCCGCCGCTAACACGACCGATGCCGCGACCCGCAAACTGCTGGGCGATCTCGCCGCCGCAGAGGCGGGCCATCAGACCACAGCAGAGGAGCTTGAAGAAAAACATCTGAGCGACGACGCCCGTGACCGCGAGGAAAACGCCGCCAAAAGACAGTTCATCCTGACCTGGGTACAACCGGGCCTCGCGGGACTGATGGACGGATCGGTGTCGACCCTCGCACCGATTTTTGCCACCGCTTTCGCCACGCAGGACACCTGGACGACGTTTCTGGTTGGTCTGGCGGCCTCCGTGGGCGCCGGCATTTCCATGGGCTTTACCGAAGCTGCATCTGACGATGGTCAGCTGTCGGGCCGCGGCTCTCCGGTGAAACGGGGGGTTGCCTCCGGCGTCATGACGACTGTGGGCGGGCTGGGCCACGCGCTGCCTTATCTGATCACCGATTTCTGGACGGCGACTGTCATCGCTGTCATCGTGGTGTTCATTGAACTCTGGGCGATTGCATGGATCCAGAACCGGTTTATGGAAACGCCCTTCTTCCGTGCCGCATTTCAGGTCGTTGTCGGTGGTGCGCTGGTCTTTGCAGCGGGTGTTCTGATCGGGTCGGGTTGATATCATCCCCCGTTCCGGGCAGACCGGGAACATGATCGACATTTTCCTCAAGACCCTGCCCTTTTTCGCGCTGATCGGGCTGGGATACTGGGCGGGCTACACCCGGTTTTTCACGGCAGAAGCCACCGCCTACCTGACGAAATTCGTTTTCTATTTTGCCCTGTCCGCGATGATCTTCCGGTTCACATCGAACCTGGAGCTGTCCGATGTCTGGGATACGAACCTTGTCCTGGGTTATCTGGCGGGCACAGTTGCCGTTTACCTGATCGCGACGGCCGTCGCCGTGATGCGGGGGCAGAGCATGGAGGTCTCTGCCGTTGAGGCCCAATGCGCCGTTATTGGCAATGTCGGGTTTCTGGGCATTCCGATGCTGACGCTGCTGCTGGGCGAGGCGGCCATCGGGCCGGTCGTGATGACCGTCAGCATTGACCTGATCGTGTTCTCCGGCCTGATCGTTATCCTGATCACCCTGTCCCGCGAAGGGCGTCTGAGCCTGCGGACCTTCCGCACGGTCGGGCTGGGTCTGGTCCGCAACCCGATGATCGTTTCTGTCATTGCCGGGCTTACCTGGGCTGCGCTGGAACTGCCCATACCGGCCCCGATGAACGATTTTCTGACAATCCTCGGAGCCGCAGCCACGCCGGGCGCGCTGTTTGCTATTGGTGCCTCGCTTGCGGGCAAATCCGCTGAACGCCTGCAGACCGCCCTGTGGCTGACGTTCTGCAAACTGGGGCTGCATCCGGTCATGGTTGCCGTTGGCGTTTTGTGGCTGTTTCCGGTCGATCGCTACACCGCCACGGTGGTCATATCGGCCGCAGCACTGCCGGTGGCCGGGAACGTTTACATCCTGGCACAGCACTACGGCGTGGCGCCACAACGGGTCTCCACCGCGATACTTGTTTCAACCATCATCAGCATCGTGACCGTCAGCGCGGTGATTGCGTGGTTCACAGCCGCCTGAGCAACGGGGCTTGCCGCAGGGCCGCTGAGGCATTAGCCACGGATGAGACATGCGATCAGGGAGAGCCACTATGAAAACCATCTCGGAAAATGCCTGCTTTGGCGGCACCCAGGGTGTCTACAGCCATGCGTCCGAAAGCTGCGCCTGCGAGATGACCTTTGCGCTTTTCCTGCCCGCCGAAGCAAAGGACGGGCCCGTCCCGCTGCTGTGGTTCCTGTCCGGTCTGACCTGCACACACGAAAACGCCATGACCAAGGCCGGGGCTCAGGCCTGGGCTGCGGAACAGGGCATCGCGCTGGTATTCCCGGACACCTCCCCGCGCGGCGATGATGTTGCCAATGACGAAGCCTATGATCTCGGCCAGGGGGCCGGATTTTATGTGAACGCCACCGAAACGCCCTGGGCTCCGCATTTCCACATGTGGGATTACATCACCGAAGAGCTGCCCGCGCTGCTGGGATCAGAATTTGCGCTCGATATGGAGCGCCAGGCCATCACCGGGCATTCGATGGGCGGACACGGCGCGCTGACCATGGCGATGTCGCTGCCCGGACGCTTCCGCTCCGTCTCTGCTTTTGCGCCGATTTCCAATCCGACAGCCAGTGACTGGGGCCGCAAACAGTTCACCGCCTATCTCGGCGCCGATGAGGCGTCCTGGGCCGCCCATGATGCAACGGTTCTGATGCGCGAAAAAGGCTTCGACGGGCCCATGCTGATCGACACCGGTACCAGTGATCAGTTCATTGACCTGCTGAAACCCGAGGCCTTCGCAGAGGCCGTGAACACGCGGCGGCAACAGGCCACCCTGCGGCTGCAGCCCGGCTACGATCACAGCTACTTTTTCATTTCGACCTTCATGGAAGAACACATCGCCTTTCACGCAGACGCACTCTGGGCATGACTGCGCTCTACATTGATGCGGATGCCTGTCCGGTCAAAGCGGAAGCGGAGAAAGTCGCCACCCGTCACGGCGTAAAGATGTATGTGGTGTCAAATGGCGGGCTGCGCATGTCGCAGAACCCGCTCGTCGAGACGGTCATTGTGCCTGACGGCCCGGATGTCGCGGATATGTGGATCGCAGAACGCTGCGGGCCGGGTGACGTGGTTGTCACCGGTGATATTCCGCTGGCCGCGAAATGCGTTGAGGCGGGTGCTCAGGTCCTGAAACACAATGGCGAGGCGCTGACCCAGGCCAACATCGGGAACGTTCTGGCGACACGCGATCTGATGGCCGACCTGCGGGCTGCAGACCCGTTCCGGCAGGGCGGCGGCAAGGGTTTCACCAAATCGGACAGGAGCCGGTTTCTGAATGCGCTTGAGCAGAGCTTGCGCAAAGCCCGGACGCTGCGTTAGCTGTTGCAGAAAAGGAGAGCGGATATGAGCAGTCCAAAGCCGGAAGCCGTCATTTTTGACATCGGGAACGTGCTGATCGAATGGCAGCCCGAGCGGTTTTATGACGCCACGATCGGCGAGGACCGCCGCCGCGCGATGTTTGACGCGGTGGATCTGCACGGCATGAACGAACTGGTCGATCTTGGGCATCCTTTCACAGAAACCATCTATGCGGCCGCAGACAAAAACCCTGACTGGCGCAACGAGATCCGCATGTGGCATGACCGCTGGATTGAGCTCGCCACGCCGGTCATCGACCATTCCGTGCGCCTGATGAAAGCGCTGCAGAACAAGGGCGTTCCGGTCTTTTCGCTGACGAATTTTGGTGTGGAAAGCTATGACTATGCTGCGACGCACTATCCTTTTCTGCGCGACTTTGACCGCGATTTCATCTCCGGGCACATGCGCATGACCAAACCCGATCCAGCGATCTACACCAGCGTCGAGGCAACGTCGGGCCTGTCCGGCAACGCGCTGCTGTTTGCAGATGACCGGACCGACAATATCGCCGCGGCACAGCAGTTTGGCTGGCAGACACATCTGTTCGAAGGGCCACAGGGCTGGGCCGACCGCCTTGTTGCCGCCGGGCTTCTGACAGATACCGAAGCCGCATGACACCGCCGTTCATTTCCTTTGATCAGGGGGATGCCCTGCTCGACTGGATCGGCCTGACCGACGCGCTGGCTGCCGGCCACCGGATGCCACGCGCAGAGATAGCGGATACGTTTCTGTATCGCGGAAAGGACACACTGCTGAACCGGGCGGCATGGATTGACGGGCTCGGTCTTGCGGTGAAATCCGCGACTGTGTTTCCCGGCAACGATGGCACAGATGTCTCGACCATCAACGGCGGCGTCACGCTTTATGCGGATGCGACCGGTGTGCTTGACGCGGTGATCGATTTTCACCTGGTCACAAAGTGGAAAACCGCCGGTGACAGCCTGCTGGCCGCACGGCGTCTGGCGCGGCCTGACAGCAAAAAAATCCTCATCCTCGGCGCGGGCACACAGGCAAGAGGCCTGCATGCCGCCTATTCTGCTGCCTTTCCCGACGCCGGGTTCACGATCTGGAACCGCACACGCAGCAGGGCGGAAGCGCTTGCCGCAGACCTCGGGGATGTTGCCGTCGCGGAGGATCTTGAGACGGCCGTTTCAGCCGCCGACATCGTGACCAGCGCCACAATGACCACAGAACCGGTTCTGCGCGGCGACTGGCTGCAGCCGGGCCAGCACATCGATCTGATCGGCGCTTATCGCCCGGACATGCGCGAAACGGATGATACCGCACTGCGGCGCGCCCGGGTGTTTGTCGACAGCCTTGAGACGACGGTGGGGCACATCGGCGAGCTGAAGATACCCATTGAAGCGGGCGCATTCGCAGCGGCGGATATTGTCAGCGATTACTACACGCCCGAAAAATTCAGACGCGGCTCCGACGACGAAATCACGCTCTTCAAAAACGGCGGTGGCGCTCATCTGGACCTCATGACCAGCCGCTACATTCTCGACCAGTGGAGGGCGCACCAATGATGTGGGCATATCTGATCCTGGCCGCCGTGATCGCCACACCGCTGATCATCGAGGCCACGCGCAAAAAGATGACTGACGCCGCGCGCCAAGAGGCACCCGGACAGTTCGCACAGCTGTCCGACGGCGTGACACACTACCGGTGGTGGGGCCCCGAAAGCGGGCCTGTCGCTGTCTGTATTCACGGGCTGACCACACCCTCTTTTGTCTACGAAGGCATCGCAAAGGGGCTGAGCCAGATCGGTTTCAGGGTCCTGACCTATGATCTTTACGGCCGGGGTTATTCCGACCGGCCCAAAGGAACACAGGACGTCGCCTTCTTCCGCAGACAGCTGAGTGAACTGTTGGACCATGAACGTATCGACGACGATATCACCGTTGTAGGTTATTCGATGGGTGGTTCAATAGCAGCAGCCTTTGCTGCCGCAGAGGCCGTCGCGATCCGGCAGGTTGTGTTGCTGGCACCCGCCGGAATGACGGATCTGTCGGGTAGCCTGTTCCGCCGGATGATGACCTGGCCGGTGATCGGCACCTGGCTGGCGCTTGAATTCTACCCGAACATTCTGCGCAAGGGCATCGCCGCCGAACGCAGGCTTCCCGGTGCCAACACGCGCATCGCCGATCTGCAGGAGGCAGAGCTGAACTGGCGCGGTTTTGTACCGGCCGTTGCAGCCAGCCTGCGCGGCATTCTGCGGGAGGATCTGCGTCCCGCGCATGAAACCCTGCAGACCGAAGGCGTGCCCGTGATGGCCATCTGGGGACGGCAGGATGATGTCATTCCCATTACGGCGGCCGACCGTCTGGTGGAATGGAACCCTACGGTGCAGACGGTGATCCTTGATGATGCGGGACACGGGCTCACCTATACCCACGTCACCACGGTGCTGGACCACATCCACGAATTCACCCACCAGAGCGGTTAGGCTGTTCTGAGCCCTTCAAGGCGACGTTCCCGGATCGGCAGATGGATGATGGCGCTGAAGGCACCGACGCCCACGCCGATCCACCAGACAAGCGTATAGTCGCCATAAATGTCGTACATCCGGCCGCCCAACCAGACGCCCAGGAAACTGCCAAGCTGGTGGCTGAGAAAGACAATTCCATAGAGCGTGCCCATGTAGCGCAGGCCATAGATATGCGCCACCAGACCCGAGGTCAGCGGAATAGTGGCCAGCCAGAGCGACCCCATCGCAATCGAGAAAAGGATCACGGATTCCGGTGTGATCGGGAACATGATGAACAGGGCAGCCACAACCGTCCGGCCGGTGTAGATGCCCGCAAGCAGGTACTTTTTAGAATACCGTTTGCCCAGCCAGCCGGCCATCAGCGTACCACCGATGTTGGCAAACCCGATCAGCGATATCGCCACAGCGCCCAGTGCTGAGGTTGTGCTGATCCCCATGTTGTCCAGCATACCGCCCGGCATGATGGGGCCGCACAGCTCTGTCACGAACGCCGGGAAATGCGCTGTGATGAAAGCGATCTGATAGCCGCAGGAGAAAAAGCCCAGCCAGATCAGCGTATACGACGGGTCGCGGAACGCCTTGACCAGAATTTCACCGAGGCTTTCGTCGAGTTCTGATTTGCTGGCCATTGCCGGGGCGCGCATCAGCGGCAGGGTCAGCAGCACCGCGAGGATTGCCGCAGCAAACAGGATAAAGACGCTCTGCCAGGACATCACCGACAGCAGCCATTCTGCAACCGGCGGTCCGAATATCTGCCCGCCGCTGCCTGCCGCGGAAACGATTGCCAGCGACATAGAGCGGTTCTCGTCAGATGCCGCACGGCCAACAACGGCCAGGATCACGCCAAAGCCCGTACCCGCGATGCCAAAGCCCAGAAGCCAGGCGTAGAGCTGATGCTCCAGCGGTGAGACCGAATTCGCAGTCAGAACGAGCCCAAGCGCATAGACCACGGCCCCCAGAACAATTGCTTTCCGGTCACCGATTTTTTCAGCCAGCGCCCCGAACAATGGCTGACCGACGCCCCAGGCGAGGTTCTGGATCGCAATCGCCAGAGAGAATTCAGCGCGCAGCCACCCGAATTCATCTGCGATCGGAATCTGGAATACGCCAAAAGTCGACCGGATCGCAAAACTCACCATGATGATGACGATGCCGACAATCAGAACCGGGGTAAAAAGGGGCGCGCGCGCGGACATATGTTCTCTCCTGCTCAGGGCGACCGTAGCCAAAGCAGATGCGGGGTCAATTAAGGAGTTTTTACGCATCCATCACAAACCGTTATGCGGCCTGCCTCTTTTCCCGGCGCGGCGCGCAGGATATGCCGGAGATATGGATACCCTGCTCGACCTTTACACGCGCATGACAGACGACGGTTCGCTGCAGCCGGATCCGGCACAGATCGCCGTGCTGCCCGAGTTCGAACGGATCCGGACAGCACTCGCAGCCCCGGTGAAAAAAGGTTTCTTCCGCAAGGCACCGGAGCCGCCAAAGGGGCTCTACCTTTGGGGCGGTGTGGGTCGCGGAAAATCCATGCTGATGGATTTCTTTGTGGATCACCTGGGCGACGTGCCTGCGCGCCGCGTGCATTTCCACGCTTTCATGCAGGAAATCCATGCCGCCATGCACGAGGCCCGGAAAACAGGTGTCGAGGATGCCATTGCACCGGTTGCCGCAGAAGTTGCTGCATCGGTGCGTCTGCTTGCCTTTGACGAGATGCAGATCACGGACATCACCGACGCCATGATCGTCGGACGCCTCTTCGAAGCGCTGTTTGCGGCCGGCGTGGTTGTTGTGACAACCTCGAACCGCATTCCCGATGACCTGTACAAGGACGGCCTGAACCGGGACCTCTTTTTGCCCTTTATTGCCCTGATCGGCGAGAAAATGGTGGTCCACGAACTGGTCAGTCCGACAGACTACCGCCAGGACAGGCTGGGTGGGCAGCAGGTCTATTTCACACCGGTCAACAGTGAGAGCCGCGCCGCCATGAACGCCGTGTGGGAAGACCTGACCGGCGGACCGGCGGCACCGCTGATCCTGCGCGTCAAAGGGCGTGAGGTGGAAATACCCGGCTTTCGCAACGGTGTGGCCCGCGCCCGGTTTCACGATTTGTGTGGCCGGCATCTTGGCCCCGCGGACTATCTCGCGCTGGCTGATGCCATCCGGGTTCTGGTGCTGGATGATATCCCGACGCTGTCGCGCAACAATTTCAACGAAGCAAAGCGTTTCGTTACGCTGATCGATGCCCTGTATGAGGCGCGCGTACGACTGATCTGCTCGGCGGCGGCAAAACCCGAAATGCTCTATGTCGAGGGCGAGGGAACCTTCGAATTTGAACGCACGGCATCGCGTCTGCGGGAAATGCAGTCCGAAGGCTGGGGTCGCTAACCGCGCGCGTCATCCAGAAACGCGGCCAACAGACGCGTCGTATCCGGCTGACCATCAGGCATCAAAAGTGTTTCCGGCAGGGTAAATGCACCGTCCCGGTGCCCCCCGGCTACAGCCGCGTGGATGTATGCGTCACTCTGCCGGGCCGCGAGCATGCGCACCAGAAGAGTATGCAGGCGGTCGTCAGCAGCAGCGACATGGCCAAAGCTCGAAAGTACATTGCGCACTCGGGTGTTCAGATCATGTGCCCCGGCATCCCTGTCGGTCAGCCGCAGAGGGCGCGATATCCGGTGGCTCACCGGTGACAGTTGTGGCGCGGCAAGCGCAGGCGGCGCTTCAATCGTCAGGAGCGATACATCCGCGCGCGTCACAGCCGCCCCACCCTGCGCGTCCGGCAGAGCAATCACGCCTGCGCCTGCGACCAGTGTCAGACCGGCAGCCAGCGCCAGCCCGGCAAACCAGCGCCGCCGCGATACAGCAGGCCGAAACGACCCGCGCGAAAAACCGCGCGCCGACCGAAATGTCCGGCTTTCAGACCACATGAATGGTACCCCCCACAGGCACATTTCCCGCCCTGCGAGAAATGCCGCAGACCCAGGCGAGCAAGATATAGACGCCTGATTCGCACAGGGTCAATATCGCCATGCGGGAACTACATTTTGTGGCTAAAAGGACTCACTCAGCCGTTGTCGCGCAGGACATTTCCGGCCAGATAGAGGGACCCGCAGATCAGTATTCGCGCATGTGGTGTATGTGCTGTAATCTGCTCTACAGCTGCGTGCACATCAGCTGCGACACCGGCCGTCAGACCCGCCGCCTGTGCCGCATCGGCCGTGGTTTCCGCGGGCAGCGTGTTCGCCTCGCCCGGGATCGATACGGCCACCAGCCCGTCGGCGGCGCGCGCAACCGGGCGCATATACCCGCCGATATCCTTTGTGTTGAGCATGCCGCAGATGAGCCACGTGGGGCGCTCAGGCAGCGTTCCCAGATGCTGTGCCAGCGCCTCACCAGCCGCAGGATTATGCCCGCCATCGAGCCAGAGCTCCGCAGACCCGGCGGCCTCCACCAGCGGCCCGTTCCTGAGCCGCTGCATCCGCGCGGGCCAGCTGGCTTTCGTGATCGCAGCCTCGCAGGCAGCAGCCGGCACCCCAAGGTGCCTGAGCACGGTGAGCGCAGCACCCGCATTCATGATCTGATGTGTGCCAGGCAGAACCGGCAGCGGCAGATCAAGCAAACCATTTTCATCCTGGAAAACCATCCCGTCGCGTTCGGAGGCGGCATGCCAGTGCTGTCCATAAGCCAGCAGCGGCGCACCCAGCCGGTTCGCAGTCGCCTCAATCACATCCATGCCGTCGTCGGCCTGGCGTGAGACAACACAGGGTACACCGCGCTTGATGATGCCCGCCTTTTCACCGGCAATCTGACCGACCGTGTCCCCCAGAAACTGCTGATGATCCAGCGACACCGGTGTGATCACCGTCACAACCGGTTTGTCCACAACGTTTGTCGCGTCCAGCCTGCCACCGAGACCAACCTCCAGCAGGGTATAGTCCGCAGGCGTACGCGCAAACGCGAGAAGCGCCGCACAGGTTGTGATCTCGAAATAAGTAATGTCGGCGCCACCGTTCGCCGCATAGCATTCATCCAGAACTGCTGTCAGATCCTCTTCGGGGATCAGCTCTCCGGCAACGCGGATACGTTCATGAAACCGTGCCAGATGCGGACTTGTGTAGGCGTGGACCCGATGGCCCGCAGCCTCAAGCCCCGCACGGATCATCGCCTGAGTGGATCCTTTGCCATTGGTCCCGGCAAGGTGAATGACCGGGGGCAGATCGTTTTGCGGATTTCCAAGCGCATCAAGCAGTCGCCAGACACGGTCCAGCGTCAGATCAATCACTTTGGGATGCAGCGCCATCATCCTCTCAAGGATGACATCCGATGTCAGCGCGGTCATTTCTTTGGCGGGTCCTGCGGCTCTGCTTCAGCCTCCGCAATAACTGCTTCTGCAGCTTCGGCGGCGGCTTCCTGATCCGGATCAGGCGCCGGCAGATCACCCCGGACAGGGGGCGGCATGCCCAGCAGCATGCGGGTGATGGTGATCAGCTCTTCACGCATCTTTCCGCGGTGCGTGACCCGGTCCAGCATGCCATGATCCAGCAGATATTCCGCGCGCTGGAACCCTTCGGGCAGTTTTTCACGGATCGTCTGTTCGATCACCCGTGGCCCGGCGAAACAGATCAGGGCATTGGGTTCGGCAATATGCACATCACCCAGCATCGCATAGCTTGCGGTCACGCCGCCGGTCGTCGGATGGGTCAGCACGACGATGTACGGCAGACCGGCTTCCTTGAGCATCTGCACCGCCACTGTGGTGCGCGGCATCTGCATCAGGGACAGAATGCCTTCCTGCATGCGGGCACCACCTGCCGCGGAAAACAGGATCAGCGGACGTTCGAGCTTCACCGCTTCTTCGGCTGCGGCAATGATGGCGTTGCCGACATACATGCCCATCGATCCGGCCATGAAGGAAAAGTCCTGCGCGGCAGCGACGATCGGCGTCCGGCCGATTTCACCACGCGCAACCAGCATCGCCTCTTTCTCAGAGGTCTGCTTCTGTGCGGCCTTCAGCCGGTCCGGGTAACGTTTCTGGTCACGGAAACTCAGCGGGTCGGCAACGGGTGCTGTGACCTCAACCTCCGTAAAGACCCCGCCGTCAAAAAGCGCGGTAAACCGGTCACGCGCTGTGATGTGCATGTGGTGATCACAGTTGGAACAGACGTTCAGATTGTCTGCCACTTCGCGGTGAAACAGCATCGTTCCGCACTCAGGGCACTTGGTCCACAGATTGTCCGGCGTTTCGCGGCGCGAGAAGATCGAATTGATCCTCGGCCGGACATAGTTCGTGATCCAGTTCATACGGCCACCCCTGTTACTCTCAGACCCCTAAATAAGACCGCGCCGCAGAAAGTGCAATCAGCGGCGAAGCGCAAGGCGTGCGCCGAGCCAGCTGATAAACATCAGGGCAAAATCCACCGGCAGCCATGCCCGCAGCGTATCGGAATCCTCCATCGAAAAGGGTGTCACGTAAAGCGACAGACCCGACAGAGTGTCCGGCAGCGAAATCAGCAGAAGTGCTGCAAAGTTGTTGACAAAATGCACCGCAATCGCCGGACCCAGAGTGCCCGAGCGTGCGGTGAGATCCGCCATAAGCACGCCGAACATCACCGCCCAAAGCGCAATCAGCGTCGCATTAGGCCCCGCTTCGAGCGGCATGTAGTGCCCCAGACCAAACAACAGCGCAGGCACCAGAAGCCAGATGGCCCGTGCGCGGAACCGGGCAGCCAGCTGTTGCTGGATATAGCCGCGAAAGAGGATTTCCTCGGCGCTGACCTGCACCAGCACCGCGCCTGCTGACAGCGGCAGCAAGAGCATCCAGGTGCCGAAATCCAGATTGGGTACGAGATCGCCGCCCATGCCCCACGGCGGCAGCACGAAAATCGCAGCATTCAGCACCACCAGAACGATCAGCACATCAAGAAACTGCCGCCTGGTTTCACGAAAATCGCCGAACACGCTGGTGATGCCACGGCTGTGGGCAACCCGGACAGCCACAGCGACGCCCAGCGTCATAAAGCCAAATGTGCCCAGCAGAACGAGCATACGCACAGGGGAGTTCCCGCCGGACGCCGAGACAAAGAAATCAAGGGCACCCGGGCCCAGCATGGTGCCGAGGAACTGAAAGAACATCTGATTGCACAGCAGATAGACACCGGCGACCAGAATGAGCCCCATCAGAAGGCGCCACACCTGGGCGGTCCGGCGCACAGGCTCGATCAGCGCATCATACGCGCGGTAATCCTGGCGGTTCAGCACGTTCAGTCGCCCGCCTTCTCAGTTTCGGATGCCTGTCTCGCCTCTTCTTCGGCTTCGGCGGTCAGTTCGACGGCACGATCCCGCACATTGACGCGCGCTTCGCGCAGCAGCTCGGCAGCACCGGTCAGGTGTTCGGCCACGGTATGCAGCAGCTGCATCAGAACACCTGTGTCATTCTCTATGACCGAGCGGAATTCTTTTGCGCCGATGCGCAGGAACTGCGAATCCTCGGTGGCCGTCAGGTCCAGCTGCCGCGGCTCGTTGAGGATAATCGCGAGGTCCCCGATCAGCCGCCCGGGCTCCACCGCCGTCACATCCCGTGAAACGCCATCGTCATCGCGGTAGCTCATCATCCCGCGACCGGAGAGACACAGATACGCAGCATCCGGTTTTTCACCCATCGCGAAAATACGTTTGCCTTCTTTGGCATTGTACCAGGTCGCAGAGAAAGCGAGCAGACGCTGGCTGCGGGCATCCAGACTGGCAAAGAGTTCGGTCCGTGAAATCGCGCGGATTTTGCGACGCAGGTCATCGGAACCGGTGTCGCTTTCTTCGCGGGTTTCCATCGACGTATCACCGTCAATGCGGCCGTTCTGGATTTCGACGTAGATGTCATAAGCCTGCGGGTTGGCAAATTTCTCCTCAAGGAAAATCAGCGTGGTTTTCGGCAGCAGTTCCTGCAGACGGCTGCGTGTTTTGCTGCGCGTTTCGGCGTCATGACTGGCCAGCACAGTATCCAGAATCAGAATGTCCGGACGTTTGATCCCGGCACGGCTGAACGCAGCACGCTCCTGGAAGACTGACGCTAGGTTTGCCCCTCCAAGGCCTGTCGGCACGTCCAGGATAGTCTCCGCAACAAAGCGTTTGAGCTCGTGTCGGGTGAGCACTTCGGCCACCACATCCTCGACGAGCTCTCCCTGAACACCGGCCACGGCAGAGATTTTGCCGTAAAGCACGTTTTCCATAATCGACAGGCGCGGCAGGTAGTTGTCCGGTGTGATCGGGACAAACAGGCTTTGCGCCCGCGCGCGCATTTCTTCGCTCTTGGCACGGCGGATTTCAAGAATTTCCTGTTTGAACGCCTCGGGGAAAGCCGGTCCGATCTGTTCTGCACTGAACGCGAAGGGCACCGTCAGCAGCAGCGCAAACTCCTCTTCGGTCAGCGCCTGATCACCCTTGTCCTGGCGGCGTGCCGCGATATCGACGAGACGTTCGTAAAGGGTGTCTTCGATACCAAGTGCGGTGAACAGCGGATGTCCCGTGCCGTCCATGCCAAAGGTCTGGTGCAGCGTTTCGATGAGGGTCTGCGAGATCGCAATACCCTGTTCCGCAAGCCCCAGTTCAATGATCAGCGACAGGAAATCATGCTCGGCAGCCAGACCTTCCTGACTGATGTCGCGCTTGGGTGCAGCAAACATCAGGTTACCGCCAAGCGGGATCGACGGGTTGAATTCATCAGGATGAAAGCGGTGCACAACTGAATCGAGGCCACGCTCCACGAGCAGCTCATGAACCTCGTCGCGCAGTGCAACAAGACGGGACGCCAGATCAGGATGGTCGACCGGATCCATGCGCGCACCAAGCATCCGGCGGAACATAAACTCATCAAGGCCCATCGCCTCAACCAGCTGGAACCACCAGCCCCGGATTTCCTCTGCCGAATTCAGACCTGCGATCCCCGGATCAAGCCATTCGGCCTTCAGGCTGTCGGGGCTGTTGCCGGAGCGGGCGGCTTCCATGGCATGCCGGTCTTTTCTGTCGGGATCCCACAACACGGTCTTCGGGCTGGATTTCAGCGGCATCAGCAGGTTGTCCCCCAACGTGCCGTCAAAGAGGTAGGGTCGCGAGTGGGCATAACCGATCCGCGCTGCCACCACGGCCTGGTGCAACTCTGAAAGTTCATGTCCCGCGATGGTCACGCTGCCACGCGCCGGCATCACTTCCCGCGTCAGCAGTTCTGCCATGGCAGTGCGCTCGACCTGACTTGAGGCTTTAATTGCCACGCGCGCGCCGGCGGGAATCTCAAGATCGATATTCTCAAGGACCGCGTTGCCGTCCGCATTCCGGACGGTGACATTGTGGATCGAGATTGCACCATCCAGGTGCGGCATCTCTGCGGGCTCACCTTCAAACAGGCCCTCGTCAATCATGCCCGATGGCGCAAACCGTTCTGTGACGATCTCCCAGCGCAGAGACATATCCTGCACCTGGTTGTAGTAGGTCAGCAGTTCCTTCCACGGGCTGGAAAGATCCTTGTAGGCTGCCAGTGCCGCGACCAGCGCACCCACTGTGATCTCTCCGCGGATGGCCAGAATGCCGCCCACCGAATAGAAGAAAAAAGGCGTCAGCTGGGTGATGAAGTTATTGAGAAACTTCATGAAGAATTTCTTCTGGTAGATCTGGAACCGGATCTCAAAAAGCTTGCCCAGCCGGCTGGTGAACCCGGCCAGCCGGAACCGCCAGCCGCCGTTTGTGCGAAGATCAGTGATGCCGGCCGCCGTTTCGCCGATTTCGGCCGCCAGCTGCCGCACTTCCACGATGCGTTTTTTGTTCAGCAGGTTGATCTGCCGCTGGAGCATCGGAATAAGCCAGGCCTGCAGCGGTATGAGCGCGATCCCTGCGAGGCCGAACCAGATGCTCTGCGCAAAAAGAAACACCACAATAATCAGCATCTGACCGGCCTGGAAAACCGGCTGAGCCACAGCATCCCCCATCAGCCCGCCCATCGGCTCCGCCTCGGAGGTCACCATAGAGACCAGCTCACCCTGGCTGGTTGACCGGAAATAGGCGCGCGGGAAGCGCATCATCCGCCCGATCAGCTGGTACCGGAACCGCCGCAGCAGCCGCTCGGCCAGCACACCCTTCATCGTGTTCAGGCGCATCTTCAGCAGCCCGTGGACCAGAACGGCACCCAGATACAGACCGCAGAGCGTCAGCAGAAACTGGGTCTGACTGAAATCAATACCCCAGACCATGACGACGTCTTTGTCGGCACCGATCGCATCGTTGATGATCCGCTTTGGCAGCTCAAGCGTCGCGTAGAGAAACGGAAAGGTGAAAATCGTGAAGAACAGCAAAAACAGCTGCTCTTTTTTGGAGAACTTCCAGATGAATGAAAAAAGAGATGGTTCCATAAACCGGCTTTCAGAAGGGTCCGCTTCGCGGGCCGCGCGCGACCGCCAGAGGAGCAGCCGGGTTTTGCCTGAAGGACAACTTAGGCGCGCAGTCAGGCCAATACAAGCGCGCAGACGCGTGCAGCCCTGTGCAGGAATAAACGCTGGAGCCTTGCAGCAGCGCGGACGGATGGCTATTCCGGGCGGGACTCATCTGAGGGAGAGGCTTATCCATGTCCACACCGCGTTTTGACAAATCGAAACTGCCCAGCCGTCACGTGACCGAAGGGCCGGCGCGCGCGCCACACCGTTCCTACTATTATGCGATGGGCATGACTGACGAGGAAATTCACCAGCCTCTGGTGGGCGTGGCCACCTGCTGGAACGAAGCCGCTCCGTGTAACATCGCGCTCAACCGCCAGGCTCAGGCCGTGAAAATGGGCGTAAAACGCGAAGACGGCACCCCGCGGGAGTTCACGACGATTACCGTGACCGACGGTATTGCCATGGGCCACGAGGGCATGCGCTCCTCGCTTGCGTCCCGCGAGGCGATTGCCGACACGGTTGAACTGACCATGCGCGGCCACTGCTATGACGCGATTGTGGGTCTGGCGGGCTGCGACAAATCCCTGCCGGGTATGATGATGGCGATGATCCGCCTCAACGTGCCATCGGTGTTCCTGTATGGCGGGTCGATCCTGCCGGGCCGCGCACCCACCGGTGCCCCCGTGCCGGAAGATTTCGCGGATCGCGATCTGACCGTTCAGGACATGTTCGAGGCGGTCGGCCGTCAGCAGAACGGCACGCTCAGCGAAGCCGAGCTGGAAATCCTGGAACGCGTGGCCTGCCCGTCGGCCGGTGCCTGTGGTGGCCAGTTCACGGCCAATACCATGGCCTGTGTTTCTGAGGCCATCGGTCTCGCGCTGCCGAACTCTGCGGGTGCCCCTGCGCCCTATGAGAGCCGCGACGCCTATGCCGAAGCCTCCGGTGCCGCGGTTATGAACCTCATCGAGAAAAACATCCGTGCCCGCGATATCGTAACGCGCAAATCGCTGGAAAACGCGGCGCGTATCGTGGCCTGCACGGGCGGCTCCACCAACGCGGGTCTGCACCTGCCGGCGATGGCACATGAGGCGGGCATCGACTTCTTCCTCGAAGACGTCTGCGAGATTTTCCGCGACACACCCTATTTCGTCGACCTGAAACCGGGCGGCCAGTATGTCGCCAAGGACATGTACGAATGCGGCGGTGTGCCGGTGGTGCTCAAGGAGCTCCGCAAGGCCGGTCTGCTGCACGAAGACTGCATGACTGCAACAGGCTATTCCATCGGTGAAGAGATCGACAAGGTCAGCCTCGAAGCCGATGGTCGCGTGATCTATCCGGTTGAAACGCCTCTGTCGAAAACAGGCGGTGTCGTGGGCCTCAAGGGCAACCTCGCGCCCGAAGGCGCCATTGTGAAGATCGCAGGCATGGAACCCCAGCACTTGCTGTTCACCGGCCCGGCACGCGTTTTCGAATGCGAACAGGACGCCTTTGATGCGGTTCAGAACCGTACCTATGAAGAAGGCGATGTCTTTGTGATCCGCAACGAAGGTCCGGCAGGCGGCCCCGGCATGCGCGAAATGCTGGCGACCACAGCAGCCCTGTCCGGTCAGGGCATGGGTAAAAAGGTGGCGCTGATCACCGATGGCCGTTTCTCTGGCGCGACACGCGGTTTCTGCGTGGGTCACGTCGGGCCGGAAGCCGCCCATGGCGGGCCCATCGCCCTGCTGGAAAACGGTGACATGATCACGCTGAACGCCATCGAAGGCACCATTTCCGTGGACCTGACCGACGAGGAACTGGCCACGCGGAAAGAAAACTGGAAAGGCGCCCGCCCGACCATCTACGGTGCCGGGGCGCTTTGGAAATACGCGCAGCTGGTCGGCCCGACTTACCTCGGGGCCGTGACACACCCGGGCGGCAAAAAAGAGGGCCATGACTACATGGACCTCTGAAGCAGATCGCCCCGCGGCTGCTGCGCGCGGGGTGATCGCTTCCGGGCAACCCGCGACAGCTCATTAAAAAATCCCCGCCGGAAGTCCGGCGGGGATTTTCATTTGCGTCAGGCGGGCTGATCAGTTCTGTGAACCAATCGCCGACAGACCTTTGAGAATGTCGATGGCATAGGCGAGCTGATAATCTTCCTCGCGCAGCGCCGCGGCAGCTTCTGCTTTGGCCCGGTCCGCCTCGATCTGTTCAATCTCGTCTTCGGACAGGCTGTCGTTGTTCAGGCTGCCGCGCAGGTCCGCCTCGGAACGCGACGGACGATCGTCCTCCGCTTCGGCCTCTTCGTTTGGCCGGCGGCGCGGCTGTTCCACGATGATGTCAGGTGAGACACCCAGCGCCTGAATGGACCGGCCCGACGGCGTATAATACCGCGCAGTGGTCAGGCGCATCGCCCCATCACTGCGCAGGGGCATCACCGTCTGAACAGACCCTTTGCCGAAACTCTTGGTGCCGACAACAATCGCACGGCGGTGATCCTGCAGCGCACCGGCCACAATCTCGGATGCCGAGGCCGATCCACCGTTTATCAGCACGACAATGGGCTTGCCCTCTGCAAGGTCGCCCGGCGTTGCGTTGAACCGCTCACCATCCTGAACCTCACGTCCACGGGTGGAGACGATCTCACCTTTTTCAAGGAAGGCGTCCGATACGCGGATCGCCTGGGTCAGCAGACCACCGGGGTTGTTACGCAGATCGACGACGATGCCGTTGATCGCATCCATGCCACCGGCCTCTTCGACCTGTTTTTGCAGGCCGGATTCCAGATTGGTATAGGTCTGGTCGTTAAAGGTGGTCACCCGCAGGACAACCGTGTCGCCTTCGGTGCGGGTCCGGACAGCTGTCAGCTTGATCGTGTCGCGGATGATGGAGACATCGAACGGCTCGGCCTCACCTTCGCGCACGACGGTAATGATGATCTCGGACCCGACCGGGCCACGCATCATAGTCACCGCTTCATCGAGGCTCAGACCCAGCACCGATTCCCCGTCCACATGGGTGATGAAATCGCCGGCTTCCATACCCGCTTCATCTGCAGGCGTGCCATCAATGGGCGAGACCACTTTGACGAAACCCTCTTCCTGGGTCACTTCGATCCCAAGCCCACCGAATTCACCACGTGTCTGCACACGCATCTGGGCCGCATCATCCGGGCTGAGATAACTGGAGTGCGGATCCAGCGATGTGAGCATGCCGTCAATCGCGGCCTCAATCAGATCGCCCGGATCGACCTCTTCGACGTATTGGGCACGGATCCGCTCGAAAATATCGCCGAACAGATCCAGCTGCTCATAGACACTGCCGGAGCGTTGCGATTCCTGCGCCAGCAGCGGGCCTGCGACCTGCGTGGTCGCCAGGACCCCTGCAAGCGTGCCGCCCAGCGCGGCCATGGCAAACTTCTTCATACCGGTTATCCATCCTTATCGGTTCGGAACCAGAGGCTCGGGTCCTCAGGTGTGTTGTTCTGTCTTACCTCTATATAGAGCGTTTCTGGCCGCTGTGCGCCAGTGTCATCACCATCTGTTGAAACTTCTGTTTCCCCTGTTGCCGGTGTACCGCCCATCAGACCGAGCGGATCCCCTGCCGCAACCACCTCTCCTGCGCTGCCATAAAGCGTCTCAAGGCCTGCAAGAACGATGAGAACATCCGATTGCGGCTCAATAATGACCGCGTTCCCGAAATCGAGCAGCGGGCCGGCATAACGCACGGTCGCCGGAACCGGTGCGGTGACAACGGCCTGCCCGGCCGCTGCGATAATGATCCCCGGGCGCACAACGCCTGCAGCATCCGGCTCCCCCGCACGACGCGTGATCGTGCCCCCCACCGGAAGCGGCAGATCCCCTTTCTGTGCAACGGCCGGCAGCGGGGCATCGTCGGTTTCATCCACGGCGATCCGTTCAAGACCCCGGGCGAAACTGTCCAGCGTATCCGCCGAGGCGATCAGAATGGCCTCACGCACCGGATCATTGGTGAAACGCCGCGGCAGGTCTCCGCGATCGGCGATCGCCTGGCTCAGCTGGGTTCGTGCCGCCTGCAGATCATTCAGACCTTCCTGCAGACGCAGTTCGGCATCCGCCTGCAGGCTCTGCAACCGCTGCAGTTCGCCAAAGTCTTCGCGCAGCGCCAGCGCCCGGGCATTCAGTTCAGGTACAAGGCCAGAGAGCACCATGCCCGCACGCACACTGCCAGCAGGCCCTTCCGGATGCAGCAGCAGCACAGGCGACGGTCCGGCGGACACCCCGCGTAATGTTACCAGAAGGGCGGCGATTTCACTGTCGCGACGGCGCAGATCACTGCCAAGCGCCTGCTCGCGCGACGTGGCGGCCCTCAGACCGGTGCGCACAGCAGCAAGCCCATCCTCAAAAGCGCGGATGGTCTCGGTCAGCGCGCGCACCCGCTCTCTGCCGGATCCCGCCGCATCCAGCGCATCTGACGCCGCCTCAAGACGTGCCATCGCAGCCCGCGCCTCACTGACCGGGTCTGCCGCACCCACAAAGGGGAACAGACAAAACGCAACAACGAGACCCTTCAGGACAGCAGGCATGTACCGGTCATCTCATCTGGTTTTTCAATCTGCATCAGGTGCAGCAGCGTCGGTGCCAGATCGGCCAGACGTCCGTCTGACAGCTGCGCACCATCGGGCGCGCCCACCACAACAACCGGCACCGGGTTCAGCGTGTGCGCCGTATGTGGCCCACCGGTCTCAGGATCGATCATCACGTCACAGTTGCCATGATCCGCACAGACGATCATCGCACCACCCGCCGCCTCAAGCGCCTCAAGCGCCCGGCCCAGACCGGCATCCACAGCTTCACAGGCACGCATCGCCGCTTCCAGATCGCCGGTATGACCGACCATGTCCGGGTTGGCGTAGTTCACGACAATCAGATCGTAACCCTCCCGGATCGCGCCAACCAGTGCATCCGTCACTTCACCCGCTGACATCTCAGGCTGCAGATCATACGTCGCCACATCGGGTGATTTGGGCATTTTCCTGTCTTCACCGTCAAAGGAAACCTCCTCGCCCCCATTCAGGAAGAAGGTCACATGCGGGTACTTTTCCGTCTCCGCGAGACGGTATTGCCGCAGACCTTTCTGCGCCACCCAGTCGCCCAGCGTGTTTTTGATTTCCGGCTTGGGATACATCACCGTCATGTATTCAGAATGCGCTTCGGAATACTGCGCCATGCCCATCAGCGCCGCCCAGGAAACGCGCGCGCCACGGTCAAACCCGTCAAACTCCGCCGCACCAACAGCCGCCATGATCTCGCGCGCCCGGTCCGCCCGGAAATTCAGACAGAAAACACCGTCACCATCCTGCGCGCCGGTATAGCCACCGATGACAGACGCCACGATGAATTCATCTGTTTCTCCGCGCGCATGTGCGGCCTCAACGGCGCTGGCTGCTGTTGCCACCTGTGCACCCTCACCGCTGACAATTGCCGCATAGGCCTTTCCAACCCGGTCCCAGCGGTTGTCCCGGTCCATCGCGTAATAGCGCCCGGTAACGGTGGCGATGCTCACGCCGGGCGGCAGGGATGCCTCCAGCGCAGCGATAAACCCCGGAGCCGAGGTAGGCGCTACATCCCGTCCGTCGGTCAGCGCATGCACCACGACCGGCAACCCTGCATCCGCCAGCGCACGGGCCGCGGCAATCATATGAGAAATGTGCCCATGCACACCGCCATCCGAAACCACGCCCATCAGATGCGCGGTTCCGCCGGTCTTCTTCAGAGTTGCAATAAAGTCCCGAAGGCGCTGGTTTTCGGCGAAACTGCCCTCTTCAATTGCCAGATCAATCTGCCCCAGATCCATCGCCACGACCCGGCCCGCCCCGATATTGGTGTGCCCCACCTCCGAATTGCCCATCTGCCCGCGCGGCAATCCCACATCCGGCCCGTAGGTCACCAGAGTCGCATGCGGACAGGACGCCATCAGCCGGTCCATAGTGGGCGTCTCCGCCAGCAAAGGTGCATTACCCTCGCGACGGTCACTGATGCCCCAGCCATCAAGAATACACAGGACAACCGGCTTTGGCGCACTCATCTGCTCGTCTCCACGTTTTGTGTTTCTGGCCTTGTAACGTCTGATCCGGCGCGGGTGAACCTATTTCCCGGCGGCCGGCTTCTTCTGGCTTTAAATATCCCCGCCGGAGGCACTCATCTGCCCGGTATCGCCACACGGCCCGGGCGTCAGCATATGGCGTAACAGCGCCAGCGGATGCGCCCGGAGCGTCAGCCGCATCGACACATAATCCTCAACCACTTCCTCACCTACGGTCATCTCCGGCAACAGCGCCGCAGGCTCATCAATGGCCTCCCCTTCAATATCGCCCGCAAACAGCGGCAGTGGCGCGCCGGGCATCAATGCCTTGGCCTCCCACAGCGCATCGCGCCGCGACAGACCCAGACCGGCAAAGACATCTGCCTCCGCCAGACGCGCCACCATCGCGGGATGCAGACCTGCGCGCCGCCAGACATCCCGTACAGACTGATAGCCATTACCCCGCGCCGCGGTCAGCCAGCTGGCATCCTCCTCACCCAGCCCGCGGATCTGCCGGAAACCCAGGCGCAGCGCCAGACCGCCCTGACCGTCCGGCTCCATTGTATTGTCCCAGAAACTGGCATTCACACAGATGGGCCGAACCTCAACCCCGTGCTCGCGTGCATCCCGCACGATCTGCGCGGGCGCATAAAACCCCATCGGCTGCGCATTCAGCAACGCACAGGCAAAAACCCCCGGATGGTGGCATTTGATCCAGGCAGAGGCATAGACCAGCAGGGCAAAACTCGCCGCGTGACTCTCCGGAAACCCATAGGACCCGAACCCTTCGATCTGGGAAAAGCAGCGCTCAGCAAAATCCTCTTCGTACCCCTTACGCTTCATGCCGCGCAGGAACAGTGTCCGGAACTCGCTGACATTGCCATGTTTCTTGAAGGTCGCCAGCGAGCGGCGCAGCCGGTCCGCCTGATCGGGTGTGAATCCCGCCCCCACAATCGCAATCTGCATCGCCTGCTCCTGAAAGAGCGGCACACCCAGGGTCTTGCCCAGCACCTCACCCAGCTCGTCTGATGGGAAACTGACCGGCTCCTCCCCGTTGCGGCGCCGGATATAGGGATGCACCATATCGCCCTGGATGGGACCCGGCCGGATGATCGCCACCTCAATCACCAGATCGTAGAAATTGCGCGGCTTCATCCGTGGCAGAAAGTTCATCTGCGCGCGGCTCTCGACCTGGAAAACACCGATACTGTCCGCCCGGCAGAGCATGTCATAGACTTCCGGATCCTCGGGCGGCAGCGTCGCCAGCGTGTGGCTCACCCGGTGGTGCATCTGCAGCAGATCAAAGGCCTTGCGGATACAGGTCAGCATCCCAAGGCTCAGCACATCCACCTTCAGAATGCCCAGCGTCTCGATGTCATCCTTGTCCCAGCAGATGACGGTGCGCCCCTCCATCGTGGCATTCTCGACCGGCACCAGTTCATCAAGCCGCCCTTCGGTGATCACGAACCCGCCCACATGCTGACTGAGGTGCCGCGGAAAACCGTTGATCTCATAGACCAGCGCCAGGGTCTGCTGCAGTCGCCGGTCACCTGCATCCAGCCCGATCTCGGCCATGCGTTCAGCCTCGATACCTTTGGTCGAGAAAAAGCCCCAGAGCTGCGAGGAAAGCGCGGAAATTGTATCCTCCGTCAGCCCCATGGCGCGGCCCACCTCGCGGATCGCCCGTTTGCCCCGGTAATGCACCACCGTCGCACAAAGGCCCGCCCGGTGCCGCCCGTAGCGTTCATAGATGTGCTGGATCACCTCCTCGCGGCGCTCATGCTCGAAATCCACGTCGATGTCGGGGGGCTCATCCCGCGCCTCGGACACGAAACGCTCAAAGACCATCGTGCCGATCTCCGGACTGACCGAGGTGATGCCCATGCAGTAACACACCACCGAATTGGCCGCAGAACCCCGCCCCTGGCACAGGATATCCCGGCTGCGGGCAAAGGCGACAATATCCCGTACGGTCAGGAAATAGGGCTCGTACCGAAGTTTCGCGATGAGCGTCAGCTCATGTTCCAGCAACCGGTGCACCTTTTCCGGCGCACCGGAGGGGTATCGCCACTCAAGCCCCTCATAGGCCAGGCGCCGCAGCCTTTCCGCCGGTGTTTCATGCTCCGTCCCTTCGAGCGGGTATTCATAGCGCAGTTCGTCCAGGGAAAAATTCAGTCTCTGTGCAAGGGTGTCTGTACGATCCACCGCATCCTCAAACCCCCGGAACAGGCGCCGCATCTCTGCAGCGGAGCGCAGGCGCGACTCGCCGTTGGGCAGCGCGTCACGCCCCAGATCATCCACCCGGCGTTTCAGGCGGATGGCCGTGACCACATCCGCCAGCTTGCGGCGGGCCCCGTGATGCATCAGCGGTGCCGCACTGGCCAGGGTCGGCAGACCCAGACGGTTTGCCTCTGCTGTCAGGGCGGCAAAACGTTCCGCATCCCGCCCGTCATAGGATGGATGCAGGCCGATATTCAGTTTGCCGGCAAAGCGGCGCGCCAGCGTCTGCGCTGTTTGCACCCATCCGCCCGCGCCGCGTGGGACCCTCTGCGCCTCTGGCCACAGAATGAGCTGCAACCCCTCGCCCCGCTCCAGCAGATCGCTGAGCTGCAGATCGCAGGAACCTTTCTCCGCCCGCAACCGCCCGGCCGAAAGTATCCGGCAGAGCGTGCCCCAGCCTGCCCGGTTTTCCGGCAGGACGGTCACCGGACAGGCATCGGTGAACACGAGCCTTGCGGCCGGAATAAGCCGGGGGCAGACGTAAAGCGCCGGGCTGACGGCTGTCCCCTCTGGTGCGGGCGGGCCCGTCAGACCATGCCGGGCATCCCAGTCCTGGCGCTCCTGCACCTGACGGGCGATCTCGCGTGCCCGCGCATGGGCCCGCACGATGCCGGCCACCGAATTCTCATCTGCAACCGCCAGCGCCCCGATCCCCAGCGCCGCAGCACGGGAGACATATTCCTCGGGGTGGGATGCACCCTTCAGGAAGGAGAAATTGGATGTGATACTGAGTTCGGCAAACATAGTAGGACACCCTTATATTCACCTTTTGTTCTCATTTGGAGTCCTTTTGTGATTGCGCATCATCCGGGTCGTTTCCCAGCGGCTTCCTGCGTCATACAGGACGCAGAAAAAGGAGCCTGATATGCACAGATACACCGCAATAGAGACTGACACCGTCCGGAAATGGCAGGCAGGCGGGCCGGACGCCAACGGGCAGATACCCGAGCGGGCCATATCGGACGGCAAGGGCAATCCGTGCCGTCACTGCCTGCAGCAGATCCCCGAAGGCAAGGAGATGCTGATTCTCGCACACCGGCCCTTCCACACAGTCCAGCCCTATGCGGAAACCGGACCCATCTTTGTCTGTGCCACGCCCTGCACACAGGCCGACGGGAACCACATCCCGGAGATCCTTAAAACATCGCCGGATTATCTGGTCAAAGGGTATTCACCGGATGAACGCATCATCTATGGAACCGGCGAAATTATCCCTGCCGACCATATTGGCGACAAAGTCACCGCCCTCTTTCGGGACCCTGCCGTCGCCTTTGTGCATGTGCGCTCCGCCCGCAACAACTGCTACCAACTCCGCATCGACCGCCCATGATCCCGGAAAACTGCAGACAGGCTTGCCCCTGACACCTGCTTTGGTCATAACGGGACGCAAGCGACCCCGAGGAACCACCAATGACCCTGCAAGCGCCTGAAACAAAGATTGTCGACCGCTACCGCATCGCCTGTGACGGCGGCGAGGGCGCACTGGGGCATCCGCGTGTCTGGCTGCAAATCCCCAAAGACACCGGCTGGGTCGAATGTGGCTATTGCGACTGCAAATACATCCACAAAGACTTCGAAGGCAAAGTCTGAGACACGCCCTTATTCCGCCCCTTTTTGCGGGTATGCTCCGGAAAACCGGAGCTGAATCATGCAGATCGAACGACCTCAGGGCCCAACACCCTTTTCCCTGACCGCCGTCGCACTGGGCGGGATCGGCTTGTTCATCGCCCTCCTGGTGGTTTTTGCGGGCCCGTTTGCGCCACAACAGGACATCGGCACCGCCATTGGCGAGATCGCAGGCAATATGCGCGCAGCGGCCTGGCGTTCATTATTCGGCCTTGAACAACCCGAAGCAACCATCGTGCAGCGCGCCTGGGACATTGACCGCATTCTGATGGTTGCCGCACCCGCCGCGGGCGTGCTGGGCATCATCACAGCCGTGATTGCCTATGTCCGCAACGAACCCCGGCGCATCGCCGGTTACGGTCTGGCGATCAGTGTCTGTGCCGTATTTATCCAGGTCTTTCTCGCCGTGGTGATGATCATCGCTGGTGTCATGCTGCTGATCGGAATCATGCAGAATATGGATTCTATCTTCGGGTAACGGCCCGACAGCGCCAGCCCATTCTGGACTTCGCCGCGATGTCACGCCATGAAGGCAGACAACAGCGAGGGAGGCGGGCATGGCATTCGGAAAAGGGCATCATCTTCACCTGATCGACGGATCAGCGTTCATCTTCCGCGCCTATCACGCGCTGCCGCCCCTGACCCGGAAATCCGACGGTCTGCCCATCGGTGCCGTCTCGGGCTTCTGCAACATGCTGCACCGGTATGTCGAAGGAAACACCGGACCGGACGCGCCAACACATGTGGCGGTCATCTTTGACAAAGGCAGCCACACGTTCCGCAACGAGCTCTATGACCAGTACAAGGCCAATCGCGAGGCCATGCCCGAAGATCTGCGCCCGCAGATCCCTCTGACCCGTGAGGCGACCGAAGCCTTCAACATCGCCTGCAAGGAAAAAGAAGGCTTTGAGGCCGATGACATCATCGCCACTCTTGCCGTACAGGCCCGTGCAGCCGGTGGACGCTGCACGATCATCAGTTCCGACAAGGATCTCATGCAGCTGGTGGGCGGCGGCGTCGAAATGCTGGACGCGATGAAAAACCGACGCATTGACCGCGACGGCGTTTTTGAGAAGTTCGGCGTATTCCCTGAACGCGTGGTGGATGTGCAGGCTTTGGCCGGCGATTCCGTCGATAACGTGCCCGGCGCGCCAGGGATCGGCGTCAAAACAGCCGCTTTGCTGATCAATGAATACGGTGATCTCGACGCACTTCTGGAACGCGCGGGGGAAATCAAACAGCCCAAACGCCGACAGACGCTGATCGATCACGCGGAACAGATCCGCCTGTCGCGCAGCCTGGTGCTGCTCGACGAAAACACGCCGCTGGACTTCACGATCGATGATCTCGAAGTACGGGACCCGGACCCCGAAATGCTGATGCCGTTTCTGGCAAAGATGGAGTTCCGCACCCTCACCAAACGCATTGCCGATCAGCTGGGCGTCGAACCGCCGACCATTGAGGATACGCCCGCCACAGCACCCGATGCGCCGCAGATCGAGGAGGTTCCCTTTGACCCTGCGGGATATGAAAAGGTCGGCGATGCAGCTGCTTTGCAGACCTGGATCGACGAGATCTATGAACACGGCTGGGTTGCCGTGGATACCGAAACCACCGGCCTCGACGAAATGCGCGCCGATCTGGTCGGCATTTCGCTCTGCGTGAAACCGGGCCGCGCCTGCTATATCCCGCTGACGCACAAAGCGCATCGCGGTGATGATCTGTTCGGCTCGGACGATCTGGCCGAAGGGCAAATGCCCCTGAACGAAGCGCTCGAACTGCTGAAACCTGTTCTTGAGGATCCGTCAATCCTCAAGATCGGCCAGAACATGAAGTATGACGCGAAAATATTTGCCCGGAATGGTGTGACTGTCGCACCCATCGAAGACACCATGCTGATGTCCTATGCGATGCACGCCGGGCTCCACAATCATGGCATGGATGCGTTGTCGGAACGCTACCTCAACCACACGCCAATCCCCATAAAACCCCTGTTAGGCTCTGGTAAATCCGCAATTACCTTCGACAAGGTGCCGCTTGAGGATGCCGTGCCCTATGCGGCTGAGGATGCGGAAATCACACTGCGGCTCTGGCAGCACTTCAAACCGATGCTGCACCGCGCACAGGTCACGCGCGTCTACGAATCCATGGAACGCCCACTGGTGCCGGTGCTGGCCGGTATGGAACGCTCAGGCATCAAGGTGGACCGGGATACACTCTCACGCATGTCGAATGCGTTCAGCCAGAAGATGGCGGGCCTGGAGGACGAAATCTACGAACTGGCCGGGCGGAAATTCAACGTAGGCTCGCCCAAACAACTGGGCGAAATCCTGTTTGATGAAATGGGTATCGAAGGCGGCAAAAAGGGCAAGACCGGCGCCTGGGCCACCGGGGCCGATGTGCTCGAAGACCTGGCGACAATGCATGAGCTGCCCGCACGGGTGCTTGACTGGCGCCAGCTGAGCAAGCTGAAATCGACCTATACGGACGCCCTGCAGGAGCATATCAACGCGGAAACAGGCCGGGTTCATACCTCCTATTCCATTGCAGGCGCATCCACCGGCAGGCTCGCATCAACAGACCCTAACCTGCAGAATATCCCGATCCGAACCGAGGAAGGCCGCCGCATCCGCGAGGCCTTTGTCGCCGAAGAAGGCAGAACACTCGTCGCCCTCGACTACAGCCAGATTGAGCTGCGCATCCTCGCGCATATCGCGGATATTCCCGCGCTGAAACAGGCCTTTGCGGACGGTCAGGACATTCATGCGATGACCGCATCCGAGATGTTCGATGTGCCACTCGACGAAATGACCCCGGACATCCGCCGTCAGGCCAAAGCCATCAACTTTGGCGTCATCTACGGCATTTCCGGCTTTGGGCTTGCGCGCAATCTGCGCATCCCGCGTGCCGAAGCGCAGGAATTCATCAACCGCTATTTCGAACGTTTCCCCGGCATCCGGACTTACATGGATGACACCAAGGCATTTGCCAAAGAACACGGGTACGTAGAGACGCTTTTTGGCCGCCGCATCCACACGCCCGAGATCGCAGCCAAGGGGCCCCGTGCCGGGTTCGCCCAGCGCGCCGCGATCAATGCGCCGATCCAGGGCACGGCGGCGGATGTCATCCGGCGCGCCATGATCCGCATGCCGGCGGCTATCGAAAACCTGCCTGCCGCGATGCTGCTTCAGGTGCATGACGAACTGCTTTTCGAAGTGGATCAGGGGGCAGAGGACGCGCTGATTACCGCGGCCCGCGACGTGATGGAAAACGCCGCCGACCCGGTGGTGAAACTGGATGTGAAGCTGACAGTGGATGCGGGCACAGGCCCCAACTGGGCCGTCGCGCACTGATCAGCCCGCGAGGCCCTGCAGCCCTGTCAGGTCAGGGGCAGACTGCCCCGACAGTGGCCAGGCCGCGATGACGAGGCCCGTGTATCCGGCAGCGGCAACTGCAGCCCGCAACTCTGCGCTCAAACCGCCCGGATCCTGCGAAACAGTGACTGTTTTCAGCACATCCGCATGAGATTTCAGCGTCTGTTCCGCGCCACCAGGATCAGCGGGCAGGTCCAATGACAGACCGATCTGCGCCGCACCAACCTCGCGCACCACATCTGCTGCGGATTGGGTACTGTCCGGGAACGACCCCGGCTCGGCTTCTGAACCAATGGTCAGCGTTATGTTGGCGGGCAGATCCGCTGCAACAGCCGTCAGATTTTCTACCAGCGTGGCGCGCGCCGCATCACCCGCCGCGACCCCGCCCAGCACATGCAGATGCGTGACACGCAGCTCATGCGCATAGCGCAGCGCGCGCCGCATATCATACCGGAATCGCTGTGCGCTGGCGGGCACTGCTGCAAAACCACGGTCACCGCCGGTATAGTTTGGCGGCGGCACTGTAATCTGCACCAGCCCGAGGCCTGCCCGCAGCAGGGCAAGCTGGGTTTCGCGCGCCGGCATCTCATAGGGGAATGGCACAGCAACGCCCGAAAGGCCCGCCGCAGCGGCCGCCTCAACACGGTCAAGAAAAGGCAGATCGGCCCAGAGCCGGTCCAGGTTTGCCGCAAGCTGCATCGTCACCCCCTGTTGCGATGCGCACCAGAATAGAGACTGTTCTGAAAGGACCCAAGAGCCCGAAACCACAGCAGACAAGGTGAAAAACGACAGTGGCCCCGCTGCAACGGCCTAGGGCAGTTCGGCGCTCGGGATGATGCGGAAAAAGACCCCGCCTGACCACACACCGAACCAGTCGTCATGATGCGTGCCCAGATCCACCAGACGGTAAAAACTCTTACGGTCAATCAGCGCATCGAGACCCGCGCGTACATGCACATAAGGAGAAGGCTCGCCGGTCTCCTCATCCCGCACAACGCGGATTGGGTTTTCCGGTCCGGCCGTCATATGATCACCGACCTGCGTTTCAAACCGGAGGGACTGGTCCTCTGCGTTGCCGGATACCTCGAAATCCACCGCCACAAAGGGGGCATCATCCACCGTGATCCCGACCTTCTCCACCGGTGTGACAAGGAAATATTTACCATCTTCCTTTTTAAGAATCGATGAAAACAGCCTGACCAGACCGGGCCGCCCGATGGGCGTGCCCTGGTAAAACCAGGTGCCGTCGCGTGCAATCCGCATGTCCAGATCACCGCAGAAAGGCGGGTTCCACAGGTGCACAGGCGGCAATCCGCGTGATTTTACAGCAGCAACAGAGGCAGCAAGGCTTTCAGCCGAGGGGGTCACGGTTTTTTGTCCACTCATAGCTTTTGCCATTTCCCTTCGCCGCGATAGAGTTACATCAACCATATAACCCATCGGAGCACGTTGTCATGAGTGATGCAGAAGACATGGTCGCGCAGATTGAAGCGCTTGGCGAAAAACTGAATGCGGCCCGGGATTCCATCACCAAACGGTTCATCGGCCAGGAACGCGTTGTGGAACTGACCCTGACGGCGCTTCTGTGCGGTGGTCACGGTCTGCTGATCGGTCTGCCGGGCCTTGGCAAGACCCGCCTTGTGGAAACGCTCTCGACGGTGATGGGCCTGCATGGCAACCGCGTGCAGTTCACGCCCGACCTGATGCCGGCGGATATTTTGGGCTCCGAAGTGCTGGACACCGCCGCCGACGGGTCCCGGGCATTCCGCTTTATTCAGGGCCCGATTTTCTGTCAGCTGCTGATGGCGGACGAGATCAACCGCGCCAGCCCGCGTACGCAATCCGCACTGCTGCAGGCGATGCAGGAGAAAACAGTCACTGTTGCAGGTGAAAACCGGCCGCTTGGTGTGCCATTTCATGTGCTCGCCACGCAGAACCCGATCGAGCAGGAAGGCACCTATCCGCTGCCCGAGGCGCAGCTGGACCGTTTCCTTGTGCAGATCGATGTGGCCTATCCGGACCGTGCCACCGAACGCGACATCCTGCTGGCCACGACCGGTGATGTCGAAGAGGAGTCCACCGAGGTCTTTACCGCCGCCGAACTTCTGGCCGCACAGCAATTGCTGCGCCGGATGCCCGTCGGTGACAGCGTGGTCGAGATGATCCTCGATCTGGTGCGCGCCTTCCGCCCCGACGAGGAAAGCGCCAGCCAGCAGGTGCGCGACACCGTTGCCTGGGGCCCGGGGCCACGGGCGGCACAGGCGCTGATGCTGACCGTTCGGGCCCGCGCGCTGCTGCAGGGTCGCCTCGCCCCCTCGGCTGAGGATGTGCTCGACATGGCCCGCCCTGTGCTCAGCCACCGGATGGCGCTCAACTTCGCTGCCCGCGCCCGTGGTGACAGCCTGCAGGGTCTGATCGAAGCCACAGCGGCCGACCTTGCCGGAGCGAAGGCCGCCGCGTGAGCACAGCAACCGCCCTCCGCGCCCACGCCGAGACCGAAGCGGCGACGCTGCCCGCTTTGCTGGCGCGCGCCGAACATCTGGCCGGATCCGTCCTGCTGGGGGACCACGGCCGGCGCCGTGCGGGCATGGGCGATGATTTCTGGCAATACCGCCCGGCGCAGGCCGGCGACAGCCGCCGGCTGATCGACTACCGGCGTTCCGCCCGCGGCGACACGGAATTTGTACGTGAACGCGAATGGCAGATTGCACAATCGGTGATGTTCTGGGTCGACCAGGGCGCGTCCATGCGGTTTGCCAGTGACGATAAACTGCCCCAAAAAGCGGACCGCGCGCGGCTTCTGGGTCTTGCTACGGCCATCCTTCTCGTTCGCGGCGGCGAACGCGTTGGCCTGACCGGCACGCTGCTGCCGCCCCGCCGGGGCAACACACAGATACTGCGCCTGGCGGAGATGTTCGTGCAGGACGCGCAGGAGGACTACAGCCCGCCCGAGCACCGCGCGATGATCCCCTCCGCCCGTGCTGTCTTCATTTCTGATTTCATGGGCGATGTGTCCGAGGTGCGCCTGGCCCTCACCAAGGCCGCCGACCGGGGCGTGCGCGGCGTGCTGCTGCATGTACTCGACCCCTCGGAAGAAGCGTTCCCGTTTCGCGGCAGGACCATTTTTGAAAGCGTCGGCGGCAGCCTGAGCCATGAGACGCTCAAGGCAAGCGAGTTGCGCGACCGTTATCTTGACCGTCTGGCCCGCCGCAAGGCCGAGCTGTCTGATCTCTGCGCGCTGACCGGCTGGCAGTATGGCCAGCACCACACGGACAAAACAGCGCAATCCGCCCTGCTCTGGCTCTATCGGGCGCTGGATACGGGGGGCGTTCGATGACTGTTCTGGGCGGAATCGGCTTTACCACGCCCTGGTTGCTGCTGGCGCTGCTGGCACTGCCGATCCTGTGGCTTATCTTACGCGCGGTGCCCCCGGCGCCGATCCGGCGGCGTTTTCCGGGTGTGGCACTGCTGCTGGGGCTGAAGGATGACGAGAGCGTCAGTGACCGGACCCCCTGGTGGCTTTTACTGCTGCGCATCCTTGCCGTTGCCGCCGTCATCGTTGGTCTCGCCGGGCCGGTACTGAACCCCGAAGCCGAAGCGTCACGCGGCGACGGCCCGCTGCTGATCGTGCTGGACGGCAGCTGGGGCGGTGCAACGCGCTGGACCGAACAGGCCGAAGCCATCGAAGCCCAGCTGACACGCGCGGGCCGCGCAGGCAGAACCGTTGCGTTCCTCGACATGGCCAGCCCGGAACCCCCGGTTTTCCAGGCCGCCGATGCCTGGCGCAGCCGTCTGCCCGGGTTCCGCCCCGCCGCCTGGCAGCCTGACGCTGCACGCGCTGCACAGGTGGCGTCTATGGCCGGCGATCTTGATGCTTTTGACACCATGTGGTTCAGCGACGGGCTCGATTATCCCGGTCGCGCGGATGTGCTGGACGCCTTTCAGAGTGCCGGCGCTGTTGAGATTTACCAGACCGCGGCCAATGTGATTGCGCTGCGCCCCGCCGGTTTTGAGGACGGCGCGGTCCAGATCACCGCCCTGCGCGCAGCCCCGGGCCCGGAACGTGAGGTCGTGATACAGGCACAGGGCCGCGACCCGGCGGGGAATGCTTCAATCCTTGCAAGCGCCGGAGCCGTATTTGCAGCGGGCGAGACCGAAACCACCACGGCCCTGTCCCTGCCTGCCGAACTGCGCGCCCGCATCACGCGGTTTGACATCCAGGGCCAGCGGTCCGCCGGTGCCACAACGCTGGCAGATGATGCCCTGCGCCGCCGTGAAGTCGCGCTGATTGCCGGTCGTGAGAGCCGCGAAGGTCTGCAGCTGCTGTCGCCGCTGCACTATATCGAACAGGCGCTCGCACCGAATGCGGACCTGATCCGTGGCGCCATCAGCGATGTGCTGCCTGCTAATCCGGATGTGATCATCCTTGCGGATGTGGCCACCCTGTCGCCTGCCGAAACCGAAGACCTCGGAGCATGGATCGACGAAGGTGGTCTGCTTGTGCGCTTTGCCGGTCCCCGCGTGGCCGCCAGCGACATTTCCCGCATCGATGAAGACCCGATGATGCCCGTTCGTCTGCGCACCGGCGGCCGCACTGTGGGCGGCGCAATGAGCTGGGGGGAACCCAAGAGCCTCGCACCCTTCCGCGAGAATTCACCCTTTTTCGGTCTGCGCATTCCGGACGACGTTCAGATCACCAGCCAGGTCATGGCCCAGCCGGACCCGACGCTGGCCGAACGTGTGATCGCAGAGCTGACCGATGGCACACCGATGGTGACCCGAAAATCCCGCGAACAGGGCCAGATCGTGCTCTTTCACATCACCGCAACGGCGGACTGGTCAACCCTGCCGCTGTCGGGCCTCTTTGTTCAGATGCTGGAACGGCTGGCCGTGTCGTCCTCTGCCTCCGCACCGGATGCGACGCAACTGGAAGGCACCACATGGACGCCCGAGCAGGTGATGGACGGCTTTGGTGTTCTCAGCGATGCCGGAACGCTGCCCGGTGTGCCCGGGCCCGATCTGGTCAATGCACCTGCCGGTCCCGACATGCAGCCCGGCATCTACGCCGATGGCGACCGGCGTCTGGCCCGCAACGTGATCAGCGCGGAAACAACGCTCACCCCGGCCACCTGGCCTGCTGATATCCCGATCCGTGGTTTTGCCGTGCCGCCCGAACAACCGGTAGCGGGCTGGCTGCTGAGCCTGTCCATCCTGCTGCTGCTGGCGGATGTGGTGGCCTCCCTTGCGCTGTCCGGCCGCCTGCTGGGCAGGGTCAACAACAGCACTGCGGCCCTCGCATTGCTGGCGCTCCTTCTGCTGCCACCCGCCGGCGCTCAGGCGCAGGAAAACGACCCTGAAGCTGACGCCTTTGCGCTGAATGCCACTGCCGAAATGGTGCTGGCCTATGTCATGACAGGTGACAACCGGGTCGATGAACTCTCGCAGGCGGGTTTGACCGGCCTGTCCCAGACGCTCTATTTCCGTACCTCCGTCGAACCGGCTGACCCCGTTGGCGTTAATCTGGAAACCGACGAACTGGCTTTTTTCCCGATCCTGTACTGGCCGGTCACTCCCGACCAGCCGCGTCCGTCCTCAGAGGCCTATGCAAAACTCAACGCGTACCTGCGGTCCGGCGGTCTGATTCTTTTTGATACCCGCGATGCGGATATCGCCCGCTTTGGCGCCGCCTCTCCCAACGGGCGCAAGCTCCGGGATCTGGCGGCCCCGCTCGATATTCCACCGCTCGAACCACTGCCGACTGATCATGTGCTGACCCGCACGTTCTACCTGCTGCAGGACTTCCCCGGCCGTCACACCAGCCGCGAGGTCTGGGTCGAAGCCGCCCCGCCTGATGCAGAACAGATCGAGGGCATGCCGTTCCGAAACCTCAACGATGGCGTCACACCGGTGGTGATCGGCGGCAATGACTGGGCCGCCGCCTGGGCAGTGAACCGGAATGGTGCGCCCATGATCCCCGTGGGCCGCGGGTTCACCGGCGAGCGTCAGCGCGAACTGGCCTATAGGTTCGGCATTAACCTCATCATGCACGTGCTGACGGGCAACTATAAATCTGACCAGGTCCACGTACCTGCACTGCTCGACAGGCTCGGCCAGTGACGGGCACGATCATATTCGACCCGCTCGTCCCCTGGGCGATGGTCACAGTGGTCGCGGTCATCGCGCTGGCCTCTGTCGTGCTGGCAGGATTGCGCGGCCTGAACGGATGGCCACTGCGCGGACTTGCGGCTCTGGTGGTGCTGGGCGCGCTGATCAATCCTTCCTATCAGCAGGAAGACCGCGCGCCGCTCACCGATATTGTGGTGATGCTCGAAGATGACAGCGCCAGCCAGCAGTTGTCCGACCGCCCCGAACAGACGCTGACTGCCGCTGACGAACTGGCCGCGCGGATCAGCGCCCGTTCCAACACCGAAGTGCGTCGGGTGACCGTGTCCGATGGCGAAGGCGATGCGGGCACGCAGCTGATGACGGCGCTGTCCACAGCGCTTGCCGAAGAGCCCCGCGCCCGGATTGCCGGCGTGATCGCGCTCAGCGATGGACGTGTGCATGACGCCGATCTGCCCGTTAATCTGCCCGCGCCCATGCATCTGCTGCTGACGGGCGAGGAAACCGACTGGGACCGCCGCCTGTCGATCCGCAATGCACCTGCCTTTGCGATCATCGGTGAACCCGTCACGCTGACCCTGCGGGTCGAGGATATGGGAGCCGCCCCCGCCGGGGCAGTCGTCGCCCCGCTGCTGATCTCAGTCGATGGTGCAGAACCGCAGGAATTTCAGGTCCCGCTGGGCCAGGATATCGAACTGCCGGTGACACTTCCCCATGGCGGTCGCAACGTGATCGAATTCACCGTACCGACTGCGGAGGGCGAACTGACCGACCGCAACAACAAGGCGCTGATCCAGATGAACGGCGTGCGGGACCGCCTGCGCGTTCTGCTCGTCTCGGGCGAGCCGCATCCCGGTGGCCGCACATGGCGTAACCTGCTGAAATCAGACAGCTCTGTAGACCTCGTGCATTTCACGATCCTGCGCCCGCCCGAAAAGCAGGATGGCGTGCCGGTCAGCGAACTGTCCCTGATTGCCTTCCCCACGCGCGAACTGTTTCTGGAAAAGATTGACGACTTCGATCTGATCATTTTTGACCGGTACAAACGCCGCGGCATCCTGCCCTCGCTCTACCTCGATAACGTCGCCAACTACATCCGCGCCGGCGGTGCCGTCCTGGTCGCGGCGGGTCCGGACTTCGCCGGCGCCGACAGCATTTTCCGCTCACCGCTGGGCTCTGTTCTGCCCGGCGCGCCGACCGCCCGCGTTGTGGACCAGCCCTACCGGCCGACCGTTACCGAGCTTGGCGAGCGCCATCCGGTCAGCACCGGGTTGCCGGGCGGCGGCGACTGGGGCCGCTGGCTGCGTCAGGTCGAGATTGCCAATACCACCGGGCACACGGTGATGTCCGGCACAGGCGACCGGCCGCTTCTGGTCCTGGACCGGGTCGGCGCCGGGCGCGTGGCGCTGCTGGCCTCTGATCACGCCTGGCTCTGGAACCGCGGATATGAGGGCGGCGGCCCGCAGCTTGAACTGCTGCGCCGCCTCGCCCACTGGATGATGAAAGAACCCGAGCTGGAAGAAGAAGCGTTGACAGCACAGGCCACCGGTCAAACCATGCGCATTCAGCGCCGCACGCTGGGAGAAGAAGTCCCACCCCTGCGGCTGACCGATCCGTCCGGCAATGTCACCGAGCTGGAGCTGACAGAAAGCCGTCCGGGTGTCTTTGAAACGGTGTTTGAGGGCCCGGAAATCGGGCTCTACCGGCTGGAAAACGGGGATCAGATCGCGGTGATTGGTCTTGGCCCTGCCGCACCCCGCGAGTTCGAGCAGACAATCGCCACGGGTGAAATCCTGGCCCCCGTTGTGGCCGGGCTGCGGGGCGGTATCCTGCGGCTGGAAGACGGTCTGCCCCGGTTGCGCGACGTGCGCGAAGGCCGCCCTGCCGCCGGGCGCGGTTGGATCGGGCTGACACCGCGCGACGCCTATGAAACGCGCGACGTGCGGCAAACGACTCTGTTGCCGGGCTGGCTGGTGCTGCTGCTGACGGCGGCACTCATTACAACCGCATGGCTGCGTGAGGGCCGGCGCTGACCGCCTGAGGATGTATTTCGGGCAGAAACGACCGGAAAACGACCCACCCACTGCGCGCAGATTAAGCAGTTCTTCACGGTAAAGAATGTATCACCGGCTGGTCAGTTGAGACCAACCTGCGATTGTTTTTATGACCCTTGCCAACATCCTGGCAGAAGAGAGACGCCGGCGGCTGGCCGCGGAAAGGCTGCTTGAAGTCAAGCAGGCCGAACTCTTTGCGGCCAACCGCAAGCTGGGTCAGCACGCGCGTAACCTGACCGACCAGATTGTCGAAACACGCGCCGAGGTTGCGACAGTCCGCGACGAAAACAAACGTGTGAAATCCGACCTCAGCGCCGCGCAGGAAAAGATCCAGCGTGTTGAGCGCCGGCTCTGGCATTCGATTGAAGCCATCAAGGACGGCTTTGCGTTCTTTTCCCCCGACTTTGAAATGATCATGGCCAACCCATCCTATCTGGAGGTTTTCGACGGGCTGGAAGAGATCAAACCGGGGGTTAGTTACGTCACTATTCTGCAGATGCTGACCGACGAGGGGATCGTCAACACCGGCAGCATCCACCCCGCCGACTGGCGCCAGTACATGATCGAGCGGATCCAGTCGCCCGACCCCCAGCCCGAAGTGATCCAGTTGTGGAACGGCCAGTACATCCGCCTGCTGGACCAGCGCGGACCGGATGGTGACATCATCTCGCTCGGACTGAACATCACAGAATCGGTCGAATACGAAAAGAAACTCAAATCCGCCCGACAGAGCGCCGAAATCGCCAACCGCGCCAAATCGGCATTCCTCGCCAACATGAGCCACGAACTGCGCACGCCGATGAACGGCGTCGTGGGCATGGCAGACCTTCTGATGGAAGGCGATCTGGACGAGGAACAGGAACTGTATGTCGATACGATCAAACGTTCGGGCGAGGCGCTGCTGGTCATCATCAACGACGTGCTCGACTACTCCAAGATCGAAGCGGACCGGCTGGAGCTGCATCCCGAACCCTTCGATCTTGAAAAGGCGATCTACGACATTCTGACCCTGCTGCAGGCATCGGCACAGGACAAAGGCATCAGCCTTCTGATGGACTACGAACCCGGTCTGACCGGCGAACTTGTCGGCGACCCGGGCCGGATCCGTCAGGTGCTGACGAACCTGATCGGCAACGCCGTGAAATTCACCACCGAGGGACATGTGGTGGTCCGGGTCCGCGGCAAACCCGACGAGGCCGGCGAAACAGTGTGTCTGACGGTCAGCGTCTGCGACACCGGAATTGGCATTCCCGAGGACCAGATCGACCTCATCTTCGGCGAATTCAATCAGGTCGAAAATGAACGCAACCGGCAGTTTGACGGTACCGGCCTGGGCCTCGCGATCACGCAGCGGCTGGTGGCCATGATGGGGGGCCGCATCTGGGTGACCTCTGAGGAGGGCACGGGCTCCGAGTTCTGCTTTGAGGTTGATCTCAGCACGTCGGGGCCTGCGCTGCTGGAAGCGCCGGAAATGGCGGAATCACTGCGCCACGTGCTGCTCGTCGACGGCACCGGTGCCGAGCAGAACCACCTCTGCCTGCAGCTTGAACAACTGGGCCTGCGGGTCACGACATGCAATACCGCCCGGAATGCGATGAGCCGGCTGGATGACAGCGTGGATCTGGTGATGTGCGACCACGATCTGCCCGATCAGAACGGTCTGGCGCTGACCGCTGAGATGCGGAGCGCCGGGCACAGCGGCCCCGTCTATGTGATGTGCCGCAATATCGGGAACGCCCGCAAAAGCCCCGACAGAGACGCCGCCAGCAAGCTTGTCCAGCGTCCCTTTGTACGCCAGGACCTGCACACATGGCTGTCTGAGGAGTGTTTCAGCAAATTTGTTGTAGAGGAACCAGCACCCGCGCTGCCCTCTTTCCGGCACAGATCTGCACCGGCGCCTGCAGAAGAAACCGTTGAAGAGAAGGTGCCACCGGCTGCTCCCGCCCCCACAGCGCCTGCAACGGACCCGGTCGAAGCACCGGAACCCGAAGAAACCAACGCAGTCGCCGGAGCTGCGGCCGAGGCTCCCGAGGCTCCCGAGGCTCCCGAGGCTCCCGAGGCTCCCGAGGCTCCCGAGGCTCCAAGAAAAATGCGCATCCTCGCAGCCGAAGACAATAAAACGAACCGGCTTGTGTTCTCTAAAATGGTCAAGTCACTGGACATTGACCTGGAGTTTGCCTGCGACGGCGTTGAGGCGGTCGAAGGCTGGCAGAACTTCAATCCCGATATGATCTTTATGGACATCTCCATGCCGCGCCTCGACGGCAAACAGGCCGCGACCAAAATCCGCGAACTGGAAAAGGACGGCCAGCGCATCCCGATCGTGGCTCTGACGGCCCATGCCATGGCCGGTGATGAAAAGGAGATCCTGGCCGCCGGCCTCGATCACTACATGACCAAACCCCTGCGCAAAGCCGAGATCGTCTCGCGCATTCTGGCGCATTGCCCCAAGGGCGTGATCAGTCCGGTGCCCGAACCGGATCAGGAAGCCGGATAAGGCCGCACGAAAACCGGCTTGTCGTCCGATGAAAGATCGGGCCGATACCGGTAGCCGCCGGTGTCGAAATCCAGCAGGCCTTCAGGGTCCGTCAGCCGGTTAACGATCACATAGCGCGCCATGGCACCACGTGCCTTTTTGGCAAAGAAACTGACCATCTTCGGGCCTTTGCCGTCGTCTTTGTCTTCCATGAACGCCGGGGTAATCACCCGCAGCTTCAGCGCGCCGGGTGCGACGGCACCGAAATATTCCTGACTGGCGCAGTTCACCAGCACGCCCGTACTGACCGTTTCGGCCTGCGCATTCAGATGCCGCGACAGGGTATCACGCCAGTAATCATACAGGTTGCCCCCACGGCGCGTTTTCAGACGGCTGCCCATTTCCAGACGGTACGGCTGGATCGCATCCATCGGCCGCAGCACACCATAAAGACCGGACAGGATACGCAGGTGATCCTGCGCCCAGTCCAGCTCATCCGCGGACAGGCTGCCCGCCTCCAGCCCCTGATAGGTATCGCCGGCAAAAGCCATCACAGCAGGGCGCGTGACCTCCTGCTCCGGGTCGTCCTGAAAGGCACGGAAGCGATCCCGGTTGAGCCGCGCCAGATCGTCGCTCAGACCCATGAGTGACTTCAGCCCACCCAGCGTCAGGTTGCGCGCCGTTTTCGCCAGGCGCACCGCGTCCGGCTGAAACACCGGTTGCGTCATCTGCGCGGTCTGCGCGTCCCAGTCCAGTCGTTTTGCAGGCGAAATCACCACCAGCATCTGCGTCTCCTCAATCGGTCACCCCGGCTCTCCGGCGTGATCTAGCCCGCCTCCCGCAGGACGTCCAGAAATGCCGGGCCAAATCTTTCGGCGCGGCGCTCGCCCAGCAATTTCTGCAGCAAAACAGGGTCCGGCGCGTGCAGTTGCGCGACCTTCGCCAGCAGCGAAGCAGGACAACTCAGAGGCTTGTCCAGGCCACCTTCTCCGCGGGCAAGGCTGGCCTGCACTTCCAGCAGACGGTCATAGACCGACCCGGCGGACCGCCCCGCCAGCTTGCGCCTGGTCGGATGCATCTGTGGGGCTTCTCCGGCGATCACCTCCAGAAAGGCATCGCCATAACTGTCCAGCTTTTTGGCACCGACACCGCCGATGCCCGCCATCTCATCCAGCGTCTGCGGGCGCTTTTCGGCCATCTCGATCAGCGTCCGGTCGGTGAAAATGATATAGGCCGGGACCCGTGCGGCCTCGGCAATTGCACGGCGTTTTGCCTTCAGCGCAGACAACAGCGGCGCATCCTCTTCCGAAACCATGGCCTTAACCGCAGGACGCCGGGTGGCTTTCGCCGCCGCAATACTGTCGCGGCGCAGTGAGATGCTCGCCTGATCCCGCAGGATCGGCAGGGCTGCATCCGTCATCCGCAGGGCGCCGTGGCGTTCGGGGTCCGGCCGCACCAGATCATGCCCCATCATCTGCCGGAAAACTGCCTGCCACTGCCGCCGGTCATACTCCTGACCCACGGCGAAGGTCGGCAGGGCCTCGTGCCCGCGCTGACGGACCTTGTCGGTTTCATTCCCGATCAGAATATCGATCAGATGTCCCGCACCAAAGCTCTCGCCGGTGCGCAAAATGGCCGACAGCGCCTTGCGCACGGCAGTCGTACCGTCAAACACATCCGCTGGCGTATCACACAGATCACATCTGCCACAGGACACGTCCGTTTCACCGAAATACCGCAACAGTGTCTCACGCCGGCAGGACAGCGCCTCGGCGAGACCAAGCAACGCGTTGAGCCGTGCGTGATCCGCAGCGCGGCGCTCCGGCGGCGCAAGACCTTCGTCAATCTGGGACCGCCGCAGCCGGATATCCTCCGGCCCGAACAATGTCAGGGTTTCAGCCGGCGCGCCGTCGCGCCCCGCCCGTCCGATTTCCTGGTAATAAGCTTCGATCGATTTCGGCAGATCCGCATGCGCAACCCAGCGGATATCCGGTTTATCAACGCCCATCCCGAACGCGACCGTTGCCACCACGATCAGCCCGTCTTCCTGCTGGAACCGGCGCTCTGCAATCCGCCGGTCTTCCGCGTCCATGCCGCCATGGTAATGCAGCGCCGTGTGGCCCGCCTCGCGCAACCCCGTGGCCAGCCCTTCGGTCTTGGCACGGGTGCCGCAATAAACAATGCCGGATTGCCCGCGCCGGGCATCGGCAAAGTCCAGGATCTGGCGACGCGGGCTGTTCTTGGCCTGGAACGCCAGATGAATATTCGGTCGGTCAAACCCATGCAGAAACGCGCGGGGTGCGGCGCCATCAAAGAGTTTTTCAACGATTTCCTGGCGCGTTTCGGCATCGGCGGTGGCGGTAAAGGCGGCCAGCGGCACCCCCAGATCACGGCGCAGCGCACCGATGCGCAGGTAATCCGGGCGGAAATCGTGACCCCACTGGCTGACGCAATGCGCTTCATCCACGGCGATCATCGACACGCCCGCGCGCCGCAAAAGCCCCGCCGCACCACCCGAGGCCAGCCGTTCCGGTGCCATATAGAGCAGTTTCAGCGTTCCGGCATCCAGCGCTTCAAACACCGCATCGGTTTCCTCAGGCGTGTTTCCCGACGTCAGCGCCCCGGCGGAAACACCGGCCTCCTGCAGGGCGCGCACCTGATCACGCATCAGTGCAATCAGCGGTGAGATCACCACCGTCACACCATCCCGGATCAGGGCAGGCAGCTGAAAGCACAGGGATTTTCCCCCGCCCGTCGGCATGATCGCCAGCACGTTTTCGCCTGCGGAAACAGCCGTGACAATATCTTCCTGGCCCAGCCGGAAGCTGTCGAACCCAAAAACATCACGTAACAGCGTGGCAGCGCCTGTCATGAAAACCCTGTGAAATGATCTGCTCTTTTACGCAGACTCCCACACCGTGGATTCAGGGACAAGGCCTACCCGTCAGCGACCCGAAATAATCTTCGCAGGGACAGGTGGCTCAGATGAAGAGCGCGTAGTTGTTGACCAGCACAATCCGCAGGATGGCCACGATCAGCAGTACGGCCAGCGGCGCCAGGTCGATCCCGCCCATCTGCGGCAGCATCCGGCGCACAGGCCCATAAATCGGCTCCAGCAGGCGGTTCAGTCCATACCAGATCTGAGCCACCAGCTGTTGCTGCGTGTTCAGAACCTGGAAATTGATCAGCCAGCTCATGATGACGTGCGCGATGATAAAGAACCACACAACGTTCAGCAGAAGCATCAGAATTTCGAACAGCGATTGCATCAATGGCCCTTTCTTTGCGACGTTTCCCAGTTAAGCAGGCGACCGGCAAAGGGCAAGTCCCCGCCGCGCTGCAAAACCCGTGCTTGCGCCGCGCGCTTGTGCCTGTTTTAGCTTAAGATACCCTAAAGAGGCAGGCGGGTATGACAGCAGAAAAGAAGCGGATCTGGGGCTGGTTCGCCTTCGACTGGGCCGCGCAACCCTATTACACCCTGGGTCTGACGTTTATCTTCGGACCCTATTTTGCAGGCGTGGCGACCGATTTCTTTACCACATCAGGCATGTCTGAGAACGCAGCCGATGCGCGCGCCCAAAGCGTCTGGGCTAATGCACAGCTGGTCGCGGGCCTTTTTATCGCGGTCCTTGGTCCGGTGATCGGGGCCTATGCGGACAGCACGGGCCGCCGCATGCCCTGGATTGTCGCCTTTTCGGTGGTCTATGTCATCGCCTCAGCCTCCCTGTGGTATATGGTGCCGGATGGCTCCGCGCTCTGGTTCTGCCTTTATGCCTTTGCCATCGGGTTCGTGGCGGCGGAATTTGCCCTGATCTTTGTAAACGCACAACTGCCGGGCCTCGGTGACGAAGACACCATCGGCAAAATCAGCGGCGTGGGCGCATCGCTGGGCTACTGGGGCGGGGTTGTCTCGCTCTTTATCATGCTGCTGTTTTTCTTTGAGGCCAATCCGCAGGACGGCACAACACTCATCGGTCTCGCGCCCGCTCTTGGGCTGGACGCATCGCAAAGCGAGGGCACGCGCTTTGTGGGTCCCTTTATCGCCGGCTGGTTCGTAATCTTTATGATCCCCTATTTTGCCTGGGTGCGCGAACCAAAGCCTGCTGTGAAACAGGGCGGCTTCAGCGCCGCGATGGCCGACCTGCGTGCCTCTCTCGCGCAGGTGTTCCGCCGGCCCAGCCTCGCTGCCTACCTGGGGTCGTCCATGCTTTACCGTGACGCGCTGAATGCGCTTTATGGCTTCGGCGGTGTCTATGCCCGCCTGGTGCTCGACTGGTCCCTCACCAACATCGCGATATTCGGGATCATCGGGGCCATTACAGCGGCGATTGCCACCTGGGTCGGGGGGCTCTTTGATGAAAAATACGGCCCTAAACCCGTTATCAGAGTCTGTATTTTCATTCTGATCGCTGTCTGCAGCGTGATTGTCGGCATGTCACGCGAAACCTTCTTCGGAGTACCGTTACCACCGGGATCAACGCTCCCCGATCTGACGTTCTTTGTGTGCGGCGCTGCGATCGGCGGCGCGGGTGGTGCGCTCTATGCCGCGTCGCGCTCCATGATGGTGCGGCACACCAACCCCGACCGTCCGACAGAGGCGTTCGGGCTCTTTGCGCTGTCCGGCAAGGCCACCGCTTTTCTGGCGCCGCTGCTGATCAGCGTCGTCACAACCGCGACCGAAAACGCCCGCCTGGGCATTTCTCCTCTGATCGGGCTTTTCGTACTCGCCCTGATTGTGCTCATATGGGTCAACCCCAAAGGAGACCGCGCCGCATGACCCGCTTCTTCACCGGACTGTTGACTGCCCTCGCCTGCCTCACCCTTGCCAGCTGCGACGAAGCTCCGGCGCCGGAGGTGCGCGCAACACCGGAACCGGTCATCGCCACGTCCGGGAATTCGAACGCTGTCGCGAAACAGCTGTTTGGCGCAAAGAAAGAAGCGTCGGCCCAGCGCCCGGGCCCTCTGGGCAGCTATGCCAAAGGCTGCATCGCCGGTGCGGCGGAACTGCCTGAAACCGGACCGACCTGGCAGGCGATGCGTCTGTCGCGCAACCGCAACTGGGCGCACCCTGAAACGGTCGATTTCGTGCAGGATCTCAGCCGCGCAGCTGCGCGCCAGCCCGGGTGGAATGGTCTCTATGTGGGCGATCTCAGCCAGCCCCGCGGCGGACCGATGCTGTCGGGCCACGCCAGCCACCAGATCGGGCTCGACGCCGACATCTGGCTGCGGCCCGCAGGCAACCTGGCGCTGTCCGCAGCCGACCGCGAAGCAATCTCGTCGATCTCCCTGCGCCGGGAACGCGGGGCTTTCGTGAACGACAACTGGACACCGGCGCACCACGAAATCATCAAGGCCGCAGCCTCTGATCCGCGTGTTGCGCGTATTTTCATCTTCCCCGGCGCCAAGGTTCAGATGTGCAAAGACGCACGCGGCGACCGCGCCTGGCTCAACAAAGTACGCCCCTGGTTCGGGCATCACTACCATTTTCACGTACGTCTGAAATGCCCGGCGGGTGCGACCGGCTGCATTGATCAGGCACCGCCACCCGCCGGGGACGGATGCGCGGACGCCCAGGCCTGGGTGAATAATATTCTCAACCCGCCGCCGCCCGATCCAAACGCCAAACCCAGAAAACCCCGCCGCGACCTTGTGCTCGCCGATCTGCCGTCACAATGCGCCGCCGTTTTACAGTCCCGCTGATCACGGCGTTTGGCGTCGCAGCGGTTGGCTTTGCACCATGGTTTGCCCTGAAACCGGACCCTCCGGCCACGCCGCCCGACGCGCAGCCCGCGCAGCTCAGCGCCATCATTCCCGCCGAAACAGAGGCTGACTGGGCTGGTGGCTTTTCAGGCATCGAGGTTTCAGACGATGGCAGCGCCTGGTTTCTGGTCACCGACCGGGGTCATATGGCGCGCGGCTCCTTCACCCGGCAGGACGGGGCTTTGAAGAGCGCAGAAATAACCGCCTTTCAGCGCCTGGTCGACCGGTTCGGCAACGCCCCGGATTTCCCCCATACCGATGCCGAAGGCCTGGCTCTTGACAGCGCCGGGCGGCTCAACGTGTCCTTTGAGCATGCCCACCGGGTTCTGCGCTATGAGACATGGGAGGCGTCCGCGGTCTGGCCGTCCTACACCAGATCATGGCGGGCGCTGCCGAAGAACGGTGGCCTGGAGGCACTGGCCATAGATGCGCAGGGCCGTCTGTTTGCCATTCCGGAAGGGGTCGCATCCGGCGCCTGGGAAGCGCTGGTTTACCGGCGGAATGTGACCGGACCATGGGAGCAACCCTTTACCCTGCGGCTGGCCGAGGGCTTCAAACCCACCGGTGCTGACTTTGGCCCCGACGGACGCCTCTATGTGCTGGAACGGGCCGTCTATCCATTTGGCTTCCGCTCGCGGGTCCGCAGCATGACCGTCACCGAAACAGGTTTTAAGAACACGCGCGTCATTCTGGAGACACCGCTTTTCACCCACGGAAACCTCGAAGGCATCGCAGTCTGGCGCGACACGGACGGGCAAATCCGCCTGACCATGGTCTCAGACGATAATTTCCTGCCCATGCTGCGCTCGGAAATCGTGGAATATATCCTCACAGAGTGACTTGCGCTGCACGGGCATCCGCCGTAAAGACCGCGCGTTGGCCCGATCGGGTCCGCCAAGTGCCGCAACCTTGTCAAAACGGATACATCTATGACACGCGCTCACCTTCCCGGCATTATTGCCATGGCTGCCATTGTGGTCGCCTCGAACATTCTCGTGCAGTTCCTCTTCGGCAACTGGCTGACCTGGGGCGCGTTCACCTATCCGCTCGCATTCCTCGTGACCGACATCATGAACCGCGTCTATGGCGCGGCAGCCGCACGCCGCGTGGTCTTTGCGGGTTTCATCGTCGGCATAATCTGTTCGCTGATCGGCACACAGATCATCGGCGAATTCGGCCCGCTCGTGACCCTGCGCATCGCGCTTGGGTCGGGAATTGCCTTCCTGACGGCACAGCTGCTGGATGTGGCGATTTTCTCCGCTCTGCGCGATGGCCGCTGGTGGCGCGCGCCGCTGGCCTCCACGCTGATCGGCAGTACCGTGGACACCGCGCTGTTCTTCACCATTGCCTTCTCCGCAGGCCTGACCTTTATCGAACCCGCCAATGACGTGTCCTGGGCCGGCGAGATCCTGCCGCTGCTCGGTACCGGGCCCGAGGCCCCGCTCTGGGTCTCTCTCGCGGTGGCCGACTGGGCCGTCAAGCTCAGCCTGGCACTGCTGGCGCTGGTACCGTTCCGGGTGATCACCGCACGGGCAGCCTCTGCCGCGCAATAAAGCAGACCCCTGGCCCCACACCGGCTCATCGGTTTTGTTAACGAAAAAAAGCTTGGTGATTTCCGAAACCTGTGCGACGATTCTTTCAACGTCAACAGATAGGTAAAGGAGGTGATCCAGTGTCAAGAAAGGTATTGGAGCGAGGTGTCGGAACAGCTTTGGAGGTCGCCTGCTGAGGCAGCCCTTGACGGGCAGAACTCCTGAGTGGATCTCGGTCTAACCGATCCCCTCCTTAAACCATTCGATTGGGCCACACTTCCGGGTGTGGCCCTTTTACGTTACACCCCATCCCACAACTCAAACCGTGATCTGTTATGCCACCCGTGCTCGCCAGCCTTATTCTCTATACCCGCAAGACCGATGAAATGGCCGCGTTCTACACCGGCCACTTCGGGTATACACGCCACAATCTGCCGGGCGACCGCATCACCGAACTGCGTCCACCGGGCGACGGCGTCATTCTGCTGCTGCATCCTGCGGGCAAAGGGGCGCGCCAGGGGCAGGCGGCGGTCAAACTGGTTTTCACCGTGCCGGATGTGCCTGGGTTCGCCGCCGGGGCGGCCCGCAATGGTCTGGAATTCGGCCCCCTGCATCAGGCGGACGGCTATGTTTTTGCCAACGCCAAGGATCCGTCCGGGAATTCCGTCAGTATCTCGGGGCGGCTGGCCTGACCCATGCTGAAAATCAACGATGACATCACCCTTGAGGACTGGGAATTCACCGAAAGCTTCATGCGGGCCTCCGGTCCGGGTGGGCAGAACGTCAACAAGGTCTCCTCGGCGGTCGAGCTGCGGTTTGAGGCAGAACGGTCCCCCAACCTGCCGCCTGCGGTGAAAAACCGTCTGAAACGCCTGGCCGGGCGGCGCTGGACGACCGAAGGCGCGCTGGTCCTGCAGTGCGACGAGACCCGTAGCCAGGCCCGCAACCGCGATATCGTGCGCGAACGCCTGGCGGAGCTGGTCCGCAAGGCACTGGTCCGCCCGAAACGCCGGATCGCCACGCGACCCACGCTCGGCTCCAAAAAGCGCAGGCTCAAAGCCAAGAAAGTCCGCGGCGAAGTCAAGTCCCTGCGCGGCCGCGTCGATCCCACCGAATAGTCCCGCTTGCCGTGGACCGTGGCGCCAGTTAGCGTCGCCTGGAACACCAGCGAGGACATGGATGCGCAGCACTGACCAAACCGGCCTCGCCATCATAACCAGTCTTGTGGCACTGCTCTTTTTTGACGCGATGGGGCTCACCATCAAACTGCTGTCTGACCGCTACACAGCACAGGAGCTTTCCGCGTGGCGTAACCTTTTTGCCCTTATCCCTTCGCTCCTTGCCCTTTGGCTGTCAAAGATGTGGCGGGACGCCGGCAGACCGTGGCGCATACGGCAATGGAAGCTGGCCCTTGCCCGTGGTGCCATCGTGTCAGCGGCGCAGCTGATGTTTTACATGTCGCTGGGCCTGATGGCCTTCGCCACCGCATCGACCATCGCTTACGCCAACGCGCTTTTCGTCACAGCACTCGCAGTCCCCCTGCTTGGCGAAAAAGTCGGTTGGGTGAGATGGGCCGCCGTGCTCATCGGGTTTGCCGGCGTTATCCTTATCATGCGGCCCGGCACCGACGCTTTCAGCTTCGCGTCACTCCTGCCACTGGGGGCAGCCTTTCTTTATGCCGCAGTCGCTGTCACGGCGCGTCTCTTCGATGACGATGTGCCGACGCCCATGGTCAATTTTTACGCCTCTGTCACAGCCCTGACCGCGACCTTCCTGATCACCCTTTTCTGGGGCGGCTTTACGCCGGTTTCCAGCCTGGCTGACCTGGGCTGGATCATTGCGATGGGCTTTTTCGGCGGCATTGCTGTTCTGCTTTTGATTGTGGCCTACCGCATGACCGAACAAAGCAACCTCGCGCCTTTCAGCTATTTCGGCATTCCACTGGCCTTTGTTCTGGGGTGGGTTTTCTTCGGCGAGACACCATGGGAAACGCTGTTCCCCGGAGCAATCCTGATCGTGGGCGGCGGCCTCCTTATCGTCTGGCGCGAACGCAGATTACGGCATTCCTCCTGACCTGATGCGGCATACTTCGCCCATCGTGCTCACGCTGAAATCACGGTTAATGAAAGTTTAATTCCATTATTTTCAGATGCTTAACCCATTTTTGAGGTACGCCCCTCAGAAATATGTCGACATGAGGTGCGTACCTCAACTAGCGTCGGACGCAGTCATTACCCGAATCGGCTGGAACCGGTCGGGCGGACTCATAGGGAGGAATTACATGAAATATTCAAAACTGACCGCGGTCAGCGCGCTGAGCATGACAGTTGCAAGCCTTGGTGCTTCTGCTCAGGCCGATGACCTGACGCTCTGCTGGGCCGCCTGGGACCCGGCAAACGCTCTGGTTGAGCTGAGCAAGGAATTTGAGGAACAATCCGGCCACTCCATGAGCTTCGAGTTCATCCCATGGCCCAACTTTGCCGACCGGATGCTCAACGAGCTGAACTCGGGTGGTAAACTCTGCGACCTGCTGATCGGCGACAGCCAGTGGATCGGTGGTGGCGCTGAAAACGGCCACTATGTGAAACTGAACGACTTCTTCGACGCCGAAGGCATCTCCATGGGCGATTTCGCCGATGCAACCGTTTATGCCTATTCCACATGGCCCAAAGGCACGCCGAACTACTACGCGCTGCCCGCCATGGGCGATGCGAACGGCTGGTTCTACCGCAAGGACTGGTTCGCCCGTGAAGACATCCGCGAAGCCTTCAAAGCCTCCACCGGCCGCGAACTGGCAGAGCCCGCATCCCAAAAGGAACTGCTGGAAATCGCGCAGTTCTTCCAGGGCCGCGAAATTGACGGCCAGACGGTTTACGGTGCTGCGATCTTCACCGAACGCGGGTCCGAAGGTATCACCATGGGTGTCACCGGCGCGCTCTACCCCTGGGGTTTCAAGTATGAAAACACGCCCGGCTCCTATGACATGGAAGGCGCTGTAAACTCGCCGGAAGCGGTCGAAGCTCTTGAATTCTATAAAGAGTTCTACGAGACAGCCACACCTCCGGGTTACACAAACTCCTACATGGGTGAAAGCCTCGACGCCTTCAAATCCGGTCAGGTCGCGATGGCGATGAACTGGTTCGCCTTCTTCCCGGGCCTCTATGCAGACCCGAACACCGGCGGCGACAAGATCGACTTCTTCGTGAACCCGCCGCAGAACCAGGCCGGCTCTACGCTGGGCGGTCAGGGCATCTCGGTTGTTGCCTATTCTGACAAACAGGACGCGGCCCTTGAATACATCAAGTGGTTCGCCAACCCTGAAGTGCAGCAGAAATGGTGGGATCTGGGCGGGTATTCGGCGCACAAGGCCGTGCTGGAAAGCGACAGCTTTGTAGACAGCGCCCCCTTTGCCGGTGACTTCCTCGAAGCCATGGGCGCCGTCCAGGACTTCTGGCAGGAACCGGCCTACGCCGAACTGCTGCTGGCCATGCAGAAACGCATCCACGACTACGTGGTTGCCGATCAGGGTACCGCCAAAGAGGCGCTCGACAAGCTGATCGAAGACTGGACAGAAACCTTCGAAGACGAAGGCAAACTCTGAACATCGCCTCAGGGTGGGGCCCCGGGCAACCCGGGTCCCGCCCTGTCCCCTGACCAACCGGCTGGACGGGCTCTTCCGTCTCGCCCCGGGAAAGCTGCGTCCACATGCCAGACACCCCTATCTCCCGCGCGGCACAGGCAACACCGCCTGCCATGGCCCGCAAAATCAAAGGTCTCAGCGACCGTGCCATCGCCTGGATCTTCGTGGCGCCCACGATCTTCCTGCTGCTGGCGATCAACATCTTTCCGCTGATCTGGACCATCAATCTCAGCTTTACCAACTTCCGCGCCAACCGCCTGAACCGCGAAGTCGACTACGTGGGCCTGCGCAACTACGAGCGCATCCTGACCGACAGCGACATCTGGCTGAACATGCAGGCCACAGCGCATTTCCTGTTCTGGACAATCTTCTTCCAGGTGCTCATCGGCTTCACGCTGGCCTACCTGATCAACAAGAAATTCAAAGGCAACGATCTCTGGACGACCATCATCGTGCTGCCGATGATGCTGAGCCCCGCGGTGGTCGGCAACTTCTGGAAGTTCCTCTACCAGCCGCAGATCGGCCTCTTTAACTACATCATCGCCTTTTTCACCGGCAAGGATCCCTCCAGCTTCGAAATGCTGGGCTCGGTGGACCTCGCACCATGGTCCATCGTGATCGTGGACACCTGGATGTGGACCCCCTTCGTGATGCTCATCTGCCTCGCCGGCCTGCGGTCAATCCCCGACTACATCTACGAGGCCGCAGAGATCGACCGCGCCTCCAAACTCCGGCAGTTCTTCACCATCACCATCCCCATGGTGCTGCCCTTCCTGATGCTTGCCGTACTCTTCCGCGGGATCGAGAACTTCAAAATGTTCGACCTGGTAGTCCAGCTCACCGGCGGCGGCCCGGGCTCCACCACCGAACTCACCTCCATCAACCTCAAACGCGAAGCCTTCGAGAAATGGCGCACCGGCTATGCCTCAGCCTACGCCATCATCCTCTTTGTCACCGTGTTCGGCCTGGCCAGCATCTACGTCAAAGCCCTGAACAAGGTCAAAGAACGATGACCCGCCTTATCCCGGCCGCCCGCCTCTTCTTCTGGCCCGAAATATCCCCGGGGGGAGGCGCCAGCCGGGGGGCAGGAAGCCCCCCTCCGACCTCAGCCCAACACACAGGCACCCGATCATGAGCAGTTTCTCCGTCACCGAGCCCAGCAAGCGCTCCAAATGGTTCGCCGGTACGCTGGTCATTCTCTACGCGCTGATCACCATGATCCCGCTGGCCTGGATCATGCTCACAGGGTTCAAGTCGCCCGCCGATGCCATCAGCTATCCGCCCAAGGTGGTCTTTGAACCCACCCTCGAAGGCTACGTGAACCTCTTCACCACCCGCACCCGCCAGACGGACGAATTCCTCGCCGCCAATCCGCCGGAAACCTGGTACGAAGAGATCGTGCGCCAGTATGATATGGTCATCGCGGGCCCCTCGAAATTCGGCGAACGCTTCCTCAATTCCGTGATCATCGGCTTCGGCTCGACCTTCCTCAGTATCTTCCTCGGCACACTGGCGGCCTATGCCTTCTCCAGGTTCAAAATACCGCTCGCGGATGACCTGCTGTTTTTCATTCTCAGTACGCGGATGATGCCTCCCATTGCCGTGGCGATCCCGATCTTCCTGATGTACCGCCAGCTAGGCCTGTCGGACACACACCTGGGCATGATCCTGCTCTACACGGCGGTGAACATATCGCTCGCGGTCTGGTTGCTCAAAGGTTTCATCGACGAGATCCCGCGCGAATACGAAGAAGCTGCCCTCATCGACGGGTACACCCGCTTCCAGGCCTTCTACAAAGTCGTGCTGCCCCAGGCCGCCACCGGCATTGCATCAACAGCGATCTTCTGCCTGATCTTCGCCTGGAACGAATACGCCTTTGCGGTTCTGCTGACCTCCGGCACGGCCCAGACGGCTCCGCCCTTTATCCCGACGATCATCGGTGTCGGTGGTCTTGACTGGCCCGCGGTTGCTGCAGGCGCCACCATCTTCCTGCTGCCGGTAATGATCTTCACCGTGGCCCTGCGCAAACATCTGCTGCGCGGCATTACTTTCGGAGCGGTGCGCAAATGACCTTAACCGGACCCTGCACCACCGTGCGCTGCGCACCGACGTTTTACCGACGTGATACCGACGCAATACCGACGCCCCACCGACAGCCCCCGGAGGCCCTGTGATGAGCAACTTTATCTCTGGCCTGATCCGCCTGCGCCGCGGCCCCTGGGAAATGCTGGCGACGATCATTATCGCGCTCGGCGTCTTCATGCTGATGCAGCCCTTCGTGATGTGGGCGTTCACCTATTCCTTCATCACGACGCTCATAGGCACCGTGATGTTCATCATCGTCAGTCACTTCCCGAAATGACCGCTCTTATGACACCCCAGGCCGACGTATCGGCAGCAATCAATGCCTTCCCGCCGGCCGTCCGGGACTGCCACCTGCGCGTCCGCGATATGATCCTGTCGCTCGCGGAGGACCTCGGTGCCGGCCCGCTGGAGGAGACCCTGAAATGGGGGCAACCAGCCTACCTGAACACCACGCGGAAAACAGGCACCACATTGCGGCTGGGTGTGACCAGCGAGACGCCGGCGCGGGCCGGGGTCTATGTGCACTGCCAGACAACCCTGGTCCGGGATTTCCGGCTGCGCCAGGACGGGGATCTTGCCTTCGACGGAAACCGCGGCCTGCTGCTCGATCCGGAACAACCTCTGCCCGAAGGGCCGCTGCGCGCCTTCATTTCACAGGCACTGACCTATCACAGGGACAAGAAAGCCAATGGCTGAAATCGTAATCAAAAATGTCCGCAAGGAATTCGGTGATTTCACCGCTGTGAAAGAATCCAGCTTCACCATTGAGGACGGTGAATTCTTCATGCTGCTGGGCCCGTCCGGCTGCGGCAAAACCACAACGCTGCGCATGATCGCCGGTCTGGAACTGCCCACGTCGGGCGAGATCTGGCTCGACGGCGAAGAGATCAGCCAGAAGCCACCCAGCCAGCGTGACATTGCTTTTGTGTTCCAGATGTTCGCGCTCTATCCGCACATGAATGTCTATAAAAACCTAAGCTATCCGCTGGTCAGCCAGGGCATGAACCGGGCCGCCGTGCGCGACAAGGTGGACGAGGTTGCAGGCATTCTGGGCATCCGCGATATCCTCAAAAAACCCGTGGGGGGTCTGTCTGGCGGCGACCGCCAGCGGGTGGCACTGGGCCGCGCCATCGTGCGCAATCCCAAGGCGTTCATGATGGACGAACCCCTTGGCGCACTCGATGCAGAATTCCGCGAGCACATGTCCGAAGAGCTGCGCGCCCTGCACGACCGCATGAACGCCACCACCGTCTATGTGACCCACGACCAGCTGGAGGCCATGCAGATGGGCGACAAGATCGTGGTCATGAACAACGCCGTGGTCGAACAGTTCGGCACGCCCCAGGAAATCTACGACAAACCTGCATCCATGTTCGTCGCGGATTTCATCGGCTCGCCCTCGATGAACTTTCTGGGCTTCGATGGCACTGTTCCCGAAGGGACAACCAGCGTCGATCTGCAGGGGCAGACCATGGCCGTCCCACGCCAGATAGAGGGTGCTGCAGGTAAAATGGTCTTTGGTGTGCGGCCCGAACATGTCACGCTGTCTGACAGCGGTGACTACCGGGGCGAGGTTGTCGCCACTGAATATCTCGGCACCACACAGATCATCACGCTGGATACCCCAAACGGCGAACTCAAAGCCCGCGTGCCGTCAGGCCAGGTGGCCACCACGGGCGAAAAAGTCGGCCTTGGCTTCAACGCTGAAACCATCACGCTTTTTGATGAAACCTCCGGCCGCGCCCTGCGGTCCGAACTGAACAACGGGGTGCTGTCCAATGGCTGAGGTCGTCCTCAAAGGTGTTTCCAAATCCTTCGGTGACACAGTTGGTGTCGAAGGGGTCGACATGACCATTCCCGACGGTGCCTTTGTGGTCCTGCTGGGCCCGACAGGTGCGGGCAAGACCACGACACTGCGCCTGATCTCCGGGCTTGAAAAGCTGGACGCCGGCGAAATCAGCATAGGCGGGCACACCCTGCGCGATGAGACACCGGCCCAGCGCGATGTGGCCATGGTCTTTCAGCAGTATTCGCTCTACCCGCATCTCACCGTGCGCGAAAACCTGGAATTTCCGCTGAAATCTCCGATCCTGCGCACCCCGCGGGACGAGATTGACCGCAAGGTGAACGAAGTCGCCGATGTTCTGCAGATTTCCCACAAGCTCGACAACAAGGCGACCGCGCTCTCAGGCGGAGAGATGCAGCGTGTCTCCATCGGCCGGGCGCTGGTGCGCGACCCGCAGGTCTATCTGATGGACGAACCGCTCAGCTCGCTTGACGCCAAACTGCGCACCGATCTGCGCATCGAACTCAAACGCATTCAGGCAAACCTCGGCGCCACTATTCTCTATGTGACGCACGACCAGATTGAGGCCATGACCATGGCCACCCATGTGGGTGTGCTGAACGAGGGCCGGCTGGTGCAGTACGGCACACCCCGCGACATCTACGAGAACCCGAATTCGGTTTATGTCGCCTCGCGCCTTGGTCTGCCCCGCATCAATATTCTGCCAGCGGACCTTTTCGGCACCGCACCCAAGGGGGCGCACCGGATCGGTCTGCGGCCCGAACATGTCACACAGGGAGAAGGCCGCGAAGCCGCCATCGGCCGGATCGAACGGCTGGGCGATCACAACCGTCTGCACCTGAAACTGGACGGGCACGACATCATCACCCTGGCCGACCCGCATGCGCAGTATGCGCCCGGCGGCGTGGTCAGGATCACCCCAAAGGACCCTCTGTGCTTCGATGCGCAGGGCAACCGGATCTACTGAAAGGAGATATCTGTGGCGCAGTTTATCAACAGCAGGGAAAACCTGGTCACCGATGCCATCGACGGGCTTCTCGCAGCTTCGGGGGGTGCCCTTTGCAGGCTGGACGGCTACCCGCATATCAAAGTGGTCTGCCGCACGGACTGGGATAAATCGCAGGTTGCTCTGATCTCGGGCGGCGGGTCCGGTCACGAACCGGCCCACGCGGGATTTGTCGGCGACGGGATGCTGACGGCGGCGGTCTGCGGCGAGGTTTTTGCCTCTCCCTCTGTCGACGCGGTTCTCGCCGGTATCCTCGCGGTCACCGGCGAGGCCGGCTGTCTGCTGATCGTCAAAAATTACACAGGCGACCGGCTGAACTTTGGTCTCGCGGCTGAACGCGCCCGGGCTTTCGGCCTCAAGGTGTCGATGGTCGTGGTCGATGATGATATCGCCCTGCCCGATCTGCCTCAGGCGCGCGGCGTGGCGGGGACACTTTTCGTGCACAAGATCGCAGGCGCTCTGGCAGCAGATGGCGCGGACCTCGACACCGTGACGGCGGCGGCACAGAAGGCCAATGATGAAATGGCCTCCATCGGCATGTCGCTCGACACCTGCACGGTGCCCGGTTCCGCCAAAGAAGACCGGATCGCCAGCGGCATGGCTGAACTGGGCCTCGGGATCCACGGTGAGGCCGGGGTGCAGCAGGTTCAGTTTGATACAGCCGCCAGCGCCATGGACATGGTTCTCGACAAGCTGGCAGGCCGCCTCGACGGCACACCGCATGTGGCCCTTCTCAACAACCTGGGCAGCACCACCCCGCTGGAGATGTCCGTGCTGGCGCAGGCCCTCGCATCCTCGCCCAAGGCAGCCGGTATTACGGCGGTGATCGGCCCGGCGCCGATGATGACGTCCCTGGATATGCACGGGTTTTCCGTTTCTGTCCTGCCACTGTCCGATGCCGCAAGGGCGGGTCTCGAACGCCCGGTCCCGCTTGCTGCATGGCCCGGCATGTTCACGTTGGATGATGTGATCGCAAAGCCGCTGCCCGACGGGCTGAGCCCGATCCAGCCCATTCCGTCCGAGAACCCACGGGTCCGGGGCATCATTGAGACCTGCTGCGATCTGCTGATCGCGGCTGAAAGCGACCTGAACCTGCTGGATGCAAAATCGGGGGATGGCGACACAGGCAGCACCCTTGCCACCGCAGCACGCGCGCTCAAAGGATCGCTTGACCGGATGCCGCTCGCCGATCTGACCCAGCTTTTCCGCGCCGTCGGTAACGAACTCAGCCAGACCATGGGCGGGTCCTCGGGCGTCATCCTCGCCATCTTTTTCGGCGCGGCAGGCGATGCCTGCGCCAACGGACATCCGACGCATGAAGCCCTCCTCAAGGGGTTGCAGCGGATCAGCGAAGTGGGCGGCGCGCGCGCCGGTGACCGCACCATGATCGACGCGCTGGAACCCGCGCTGACTGCGCTGCCGGATGGCGTGGATCAGGCCGCTGCCGCCGCGCGCACGGGAGCGGATGCCACCGCGGCCATCGGCCGGGCCAAAGCCGGGCGCGCCTCCTATGTGCCCGAGGAAAACCTGATTGGTCACAACGACCCGGGCGCCGAAGCGGTGGCCCGCCTCTTTGAGGGTCTGGTCAGCGCGATGAAAGGATAACCCAGCAGGCATGAAAGCCGGTCGCGAGAACAATCCGCTGAAACCTACGGTCAACGACATTGCGCGTGTGGCCAGGGTCAGCCTTGCGACCGTGGACCGGGTGCTCAACGAACGCCCCGGCGTCCGCAAGATCACTGTCGAAAAGGTCAATCGGGCCATCGCCGATCTGGGATATGTGCGTGACACAGCTGCGGCCAATCTGGCACGCGGGCGGGTCTATCGCTTTCTGTTTATCCTTCCGGCGACCAATAACGAGTTCCTGTCCCTGATCGAGGAGCACATCGCCGATCTGTCGCCGGGCCTCCTGCGTGACCGCACGCAGGTGTCACACATCAGCGTACCGGCGTTTGATCCGATGGCACTCGCCGAGGCGATAAACGAGGTCGACGTGACGCAGACCGATGGCGTTGCCGTCTTCGGCCCGGAGACACCTTCAGTACGCGACAGCATCTCGCGACTGCGGGCACATGGGGTATCCGTCGTTTCGCTGGTGTCGGACATCCCAAGCTCAGAACGGAACACCTATGTCGGCATAGACAATATCGCGGCAGGGCGGACCGCGGCCCAGCTGATGGGGCGCTTTCTGGGGCCGGTCCAGGGCAATATCCTGGTGCTGACAGGCTCTATGCTGGCACGCGATCATCTTGAACGCCGCCTGGGGTTTGACGAGGTCATGGCCCGGGATTTCCCGAATCTGAATGTGCTCGCCTCGCTCGAGGGCCGGGATGACCCGGATCTGATCGAAAGGCTGCTGCCTCAGACGCTGGAGCGGACGGGAAACATTGTAGGCATCTATTCGTCTGCCGCCGGGAACGCCGGGCTGATCCGTCATTTTGACAGGACCGGCATGCAGAACGCTCCGGTCATTGTCGCCCATGAGCTGACGCCTTTGTCCCGCAGGGCGCTTGGCGACGGGCTGTTCGACGCGGTAATCAGCCAGGATGCCGGCCACCTGGTACGAAGTGCATTGCGGATCATGCGCGCTGTGGTTGATAAATCACCGATCAACACCGCTCAGGAACGCATCCGCATCGACGTTTATCTGAAAGAAAACCTGCCGCCGGAACCGGCGCGCACTAGGGAGGAAAATACATGAAAACCATCAAGGGACCGGCGCTGTTTCTGGCGCAGTTCGCGGGGGATGACGCCCCCTTCAATTCCTGGGATGCCATCACGAAATGGGCCGCGGACTGCGGCTACAAAGGTGTTCAGGTCCCCAGCTGGGATGGTCGTCTTTTCGATCTGGCACAGGCGGCAGAAAGCAAGACGTATTGCGACGATTTTAAAGGTCAGGCCGCCGCGAACGGGATCGAGGTCACTGAGCTGTCGACCCACCTGCAGGGCCAGCTTGTTGCGGTGCACCCCGCCTATGACGCAGGCTTTGACGGCTTTGCCGACCCGTCGGTACACGGCAACCCGCAGGCGCGGCAGGAATGGGCCACAGACCAGGTGAAAAAGGCGCTGTCAGCGTCGGCCAACATGGGCATCGGGGCACATGCGACCTTCTCCGGCGCGCTGGCCTGGCCCTATATGTACCCCTGGCCACAGCGCCCGGCGGGTCTTGTCGAAACCGCTTTTGACGAACTGGCAAAGCGCTGGCGGCCGATCCTGGATCATGCCGAGGACTGCGGTGTGGATGTCTGCTATGAAATCCACCCGGGCGAGGATCTGCACGACGGTGTTACCTTTGAGATGTTCCTGGAACGCGTTGGCAATCACGCCCGCTGCAACATGCTCTATGACCCGTCGCACTATGTGCTGCAGTGCCTTGATTACCTCGACAACATCGACATCTACAAAGACCGGATCCGTATGTTCCACGTCAAGGATGCCGAGTTCAATCCGACCGGCAGACAGGGTGTCTATGGCGGCTACCAGTCCTGGGTGGACCGCGCGGGCCGCTTCCGCAGCCTGGGCGACGGGCAGGTTGATTTCGCTGCTGTCTTTTCCAAAATGGCCGCCAATGATTTCGACGGCTGGGCCGTGGTGGAATGGGAATGCTGCCTCAAGCACCCCGAAGACGGTGCACGCGAGGGCGCACAGTTCGTTTCCGATCATATCATCCGCGTGACCGAACGGGCCTTTGACGACTTTGCCGATGGTGGCACAGACGAGGCCGCAAACCGCAAAATGCTGGGGATATAAAATATGAGCCGCATCAGACTGGGCATGGTGGGCGGCGGCAACGACGCCTTTATCGGCGCCGTGCACCGCATCGCATCACGCATTGACGACCGTTACGAACTGGTGGCCGGGGCCCTGTCCTCGACACCGGAGAAATCACGGGCCTCAGGCGAGGCGCTGGGGCTTGCCGAAGACCGGATTTATGACGATTTCAAACAGATGGCGATCCGCGAGGCGCGCCTGAAAAACGGGATCGAGGCTGTGGCCATTGTCACGCCCAATCACGTACATTTCGCCGCCGCGCGAGAGTTCCTGAAACGGGGCATCCACGTCATCTGTGACAAACCGCTGACTTCGACCATGGCGGACGCGCGCAAGTTTGTGAAAACCGTGGAAAGCTCTGATGCGCTGTTCGTGCTGACGCATAACTACACCGGCTATCCGATGGTGCGGCAGGCGCGCGCGATGATCAGCGCCGGTGATATCGGTGCGGTCCGCGTGGTGCAGGTAGAATACCCGCAGGACTGGCTGAGCGAGGAGCAGGACTTCAAACAGGCCGCGTGGCGCACGGATCCGGCACGGTCCGGTGCCGGGGGATCCACCGGCGACATCGGTACCCATGCGCATAACCTTGCCTGCTTTGTGACCGGCCTGACGGTTGAAAGCCTGGCTGCCGATCTGCAGGCCTTTGTCCCCGGTCGTCAGCTGGATGACAATGGCCACGTGATGCTGCGGTTTCACGGGGGCGCGCGCGGTATGCTGTGGTGCAGCCAGGTGGCGCCCGGCAACGAAAACGCACTGCGTCTGCGGGTTTACGGCGAAAAGGGCGGGCTGGAATGGTCCCAGGAGAACCCGAACCAGCTCTGGTTCACACCCCTTGGCGAGCCCAAGCGCCTGATCACCCGGAATGGCGCGGGGGCTGGTGATGCAGCAGCAAGGATGAGCCGCATCCCGCCCGGACATCCAGAAGGGTATCTGGAAGGATTTGCCAACATTTATTCCGAGGCTGCAGAAGCGATTGTCGCCCGTCGCGAGGGACGTGATCCCGCCCCGGAGGTCATTTATCCCGATATCGTCGATGGCCTGCGCGGCATGCAGTTTGTGGATGCCTGCGTCCGGTCCTCTGCACGCAACGCGGCCTGGGTCACCCTGGGCGATTAACCATTTTTCACGGGGGTCGTTTCGTGCACAGACTGTTCGCAGTCCCGGAACGATCCTCCACTTTTTCTGCAAACCACTGATTACACGTCTTTCCTCGCGAAAACCGTGCCGGATCAGAAACCTGAAATAGGTAAAATTGAAGTTGTTCGGGTAAGTAACTGACAACAGAAATCCGGCACCATTGGGCACCCGATTTTTGAGAGGACTGATGTTCAGTACACGTTCCGCCAGCCAGCTGGCGACATTGTTTGATAATTTTAACGTGCCGATGTTTGCGGCACAGCGCGCCCGCCCGGACGCGCCGTTTTCATTTATGTGTGGCAACAGTGCATGGTGCGCTGTGTCGGGGTTGCACGCTGCGGATATGCAGGGCGCAGAACCGGCCGATTTTCTGCCCGAAGAGGAAGCCACGGCGGTCCAGGCGCGTTTTGCCGGCTGCGCCGCAACCTCAGAGGATCAGCGGTATTTTCAGAGCCTGACCCTGCCAAACGGAGAGCTGCACTGGGACATCCTGCTGCAGCATGCACCGATGCGGTCGAAAGCGGACCGCGTCGTCGCAACGGCCATGCCGGTTCTGCAGGACACAGCCGCTGACACCAGCCGTCTGGTGTTCGACGATATTCGTTTTTTCTCCGCGCTGGCGGACCTGCAACTTCAGAACCTGGTATCGATGTTCGATGCCGCGCAGAAAAGCGACCTGTTCTGCGCCAACAGTTCAGAGCGTGTGGCAACGCTCAGCGGTATCTGCCGCGGCGTACAGCGCGCCGTAGAAGACATTCAGGATACGGTGCGGCGTGCCGACAATCCGGCGCGGGGATCGGGCACCGGAAACAGCGGCAAACGCCACGCCCCCGACAGGAATACCGACCACGGCACTGGTGGTACCACGCTGCGCGCGCTCGCTGTCAGCTGTGATCCGGCCAACAACAGAGAGGACGCCTGAAGCGTTACGGATAATTCACATCGCCATCGCATACGTAACATAAATATTGCGTCGAATCGTGACCTGCCCTAGTTTCCGGAGAAACGGAGGACTTCATGCAGGCATTCATCTGCGACGCACAGCGAACCCCGATCGGTCGCTATGGCGGCGGGCTTTCCGGGTTGCGCGCGGACGACCTGGCTGCGGCCCCGATTGCAGCTCTGGCCGCGCGAAATCCCGGTATGGACTGGAGCGCCGTCGACGATGTTGTGCTGGGCTGCGCAAACCAGGCGGGCGAAGACAACCGGAACGTGGCCCGTATGGCCCTGCTGCTGGCTGGTCTGCCGGTCGATGTACCTGGAATGACGATAAACAGGCTCTGTGCCTCGGGTATGGATGCCGTGGGTGCGGTATCGCGCGCCATCAGGGCTGGCGACATGGACATAGGCATCGCCGGTGGCGTTGAAAGCATGAGCCGCGCGCCCTTTGTCATGCCCAAAGCTGACACAGCTTTCAGCCGGAACAATCAGGTATACGACACCACAATCGGCTGGCGGTTTGTGAACCCCAAAATGAAAGCGGAATACGGTATCGATTCCATGCCGGAAACCGCGGACAATGTCGCCGCCGATTACAATGTCAGCCGCGCGGACCAGGACGCATTTGCCGCCCGCAGTCAGGCCCGCTGGGAGGCAGCCCAGGCCGCCGATCTTTTTGCCGGAGAGATCACACCCGTGAGCATTCCGCAGCGGCGCGGCGACCCGCTGGAGGTAACCCGTGATGAACATCCGCGCCCCGGCACCACCGTTGAAAAGCTCGCTGGCCTGCGCGGGATCAACGGACCGGAGCTGACGGTCACGGCGGGAAATGCGTCTGGTGTGAATGACGGGGCCGCCGCCATGCTGATCGCCTCCGAAGAGGCCGCCGCCCGTAACGGACTGACCCCGATGGCACGTATCGTTGCGATGTCCGCCGCAGGTGTGGCGCCGCGTGTGATGGGCATCGGCCCGGTCCCGGCCTGCCGCAAAGTGCTGGACCGCGCAGGCATGACCATTGACCAGATGGACGTCATAGAACTCAATGAAGCCTTCGCAGCCCAGGGCATTGCGACACTGCGCGAACTGGGCGTCGCCGATGACGCACCGCACGTGAACCCCAACGGCGGCGCCATTGCGCTGGGTCACCCGCTGGGCATGTCCGGCGCACGGCTGGTGATGACCGCAGCATATCAGCTGCAACGCACCGGCGGGCGTTATGCGCTCTGCACCATGTGTGTCGGTGTTGGTCAAGGCGTTGCACTTATTCTGGAAAGGGTCTGAACGATGTATGCACAGATGATCAAATCCGAAAAGTCACAGGACGATCCGGAAAAACTCGCCGCCTTCCAGCAGCGCATAGACGCCGGTGAAAAGATCGAGCCCAAGGACTGGATGCCCGAAGGGTACCGCAAAACACTGATCCGCCAGATCGGGCAGCACGCCCATTCCGAAATCGTCGGACAGCTGCCCGAGGGCAACTGGATTACCCGCGCGCCAACACTTGAGCGCAAGGCGATCCTGCTGGCGAAGGTACAGGACGAAGCGGGGCATGGCCTCTACCTTTACTGTGCGGCGGAAACGCTGGGGGTGAGCCGTGACCAGCTGACCCGTGATCTGCTGTCCGGCAAAATGAAGTATTCGTCCATCTTCAATTACCCGACCCTGACATGGGCTGATATGGGGGCCGTTGGCTGGCTGGTTGATGGTGCGGCGATCATGAACCAGGTGCCGCTGCAGCGCACGTCCTATGGTCCCTATGCCCGCGCCATGGTGCGGATCTGCAAAGAGGAAAGTTTCCACCAGCGCCAGGGCTTCGACATCATGATGAAGATGGCCAACGGCACCGAAGCGCAGCGGAAGATGGCACAGGATGCGCTGAACCGCTTCTGGTATCCGTCGCTGATGATGTTCGGGCCGTCAGACGCCAACTCGGTGCATTCTGAGCAGAACATGGCCTGGAAAATCAAGATGAACACCAATGACGAGCTGCGTCAGAAGTTCGTGGACCAGACCGCGCCACAGGCGGCCTTTCTGGGCCTGAATATTCCGGACGAGCACCTGAAATGGAATGAGGAACGCGGTCACTACGATTTCTCGGAGCCCGACTGGGACGAATTCTTTGACGTGCTCAGGGGCAATGGTCCCTGTTCTGTCGAACGTATGGAAGCGCGCAACAAGGCCTGGGACGATGGCGCATGGGTCCGTGACGGTCTGATGGCGCATGCGGCAAAGAAGAAAGCCCGCAGGGTCGCAGCGGAGTAACCGATATGACAAACGAATGGCCCCTTTGGGAAGTTTTCATCCGCGGACAGCATGGTCTGAGCCACCGGCACGTCGGCTCGCTGCATGCCACCGACGCCGAAGCCGCCATCAAAAACGCCCGCGATGTGTACACGCGGCGCAATGAAGGCGTCAGCATCTGGGTGGTGGAGGCCAGCGCCGTCACGGCATCGAGCCCTGACGACAAAGGGCCTCTCTATGAGCCCTCGAACGACAAAGTGTACCGGCACCCGACCTTCTATGACATTCCGGACGACGCGGGGGCGATGTGAGCGATCCGCTGTTCGAATTTCTCTGCCGGATGGGGGACAATACCCTCGTTCTGGGACACCGGGTGTCTGAATGGTGTGGCGTGGCGCCTGTGCTCGAAGAAGATATCGCACTGGCAAACACAGCGCTTGATCTGATCGGGCAGACAACCCTGTGGCTGAACCTGGCAGGCGAGGTCGAGGATCAGGGCCGTGACGCGGATGCACTGGCCTTTCGCAGAGACGTCTGGGACTTCCGAAACCTGTTGCTGGTCGAGCAGCCGAACGGCGACTTCGGACAGACCATCATGCGGCAGTTCCTTTTTGACGCGTGGCACGAGCTGTTTCTGACCGGTTTGCTTTCCAGCAGGGATGAACGGATCGCCGCCATTGCGGAGAAGTCGGTCAAAGAAGTGCGCTACCACCTGGACCGGACGAGGGACACGGTCATCGGCCTTGGCGATGGCACCGAAGAAAGCCACCGCAGGATGCAGGCGGCACTGGACCGGCTCTGGCCTTATGTCGGTGAAATGTTCACGCCGGATGCCTTGGACGCCGAAATGGTGGCGCAGGGCATCGCACCCGACCCTGCAGCACTGCGCGCGGACTACGACACCCGGGTGAATGCGGTATTCGCTGACGCCACGCTGACACGCCCGGACAGCAGTTTTGCACACAGCGGAGGGAAAACAGGGACCCGCCATTCCGAGCACCTGGGCCACCTTCTGACACAGATGCAATGGCTGCAACGGGCCTATCCGGACGCGACATGGTAACGGATAAACCCACAACAGAGACTGTCTGGGAGTGGCTGAGCGCTGTGCCCGACCCAGAAATACCGGTGATCAGCCTGGTCGATCTGGGCGTTATCAGAGATATTTCGTGGAAGGATGAAATGCTGGAGGTCACTGTCACGCCGACCTATTCGGGGTGCCCTGCGACGCGGATCATCAACCTGGACATAGAGACAGCGCTGCGCGACCAGGGCATTGAAAACCTCGCACTGAAAACCCAGCTGTCCCCGGCCTGGACCACGGACTGGCTGTCTGCGGAAGGTCGCAGGAAGCTCGAAGAATACGGTATTGCACCGCCCCGGCCGGCAGGCGGGCCGTCGCATTGTCCGCGCTGTAAGTCAGGCGATGTGGAGCGGATCAGCCAGTTTGGCTCAACACCCTGCAAGGCGCAGTGGCGATGCCGCGCATGCCTTGAACCGTTCGATTATTTCAAGTGTATCTGACATGACCCGGTTCCACACCCTGACCGTTACTGACATTCACCGGACCATCCGTGATGCCGTGGTGCTGACGCTGCAACCCGACGTGCCGGAAAAGTTTCGTTTCACCGAAGGGCAGTATCTGACTTTCCGCCATGATTTCGACGGGACTGAACTGAGGCGGAATTATTCGATCTGTACCGCACCGGACGAAGGCCTGCTTCAGGTCGGGATCAAACGCGTGGAGGGCGGCGCTTTCTCTACCTTTGCGAACACGGGCCTGAAAGTGGGTGACCACCTTGAGGCCATGCCTCCTTCAGGTACGTTTTCTTTAGGAACAGAGACACATTCAGGGAAAAATCATATCGGATTCGCCGGAGGCTCCGGGATCACACCGGTGCTCTCGGTACTGAAAACAGTTCTGGCACGGGATCCGGAGAACCGGTTCACGCTGGTCTATGCGAACCGTGCCGTGAACACGATCATGTTCCGCGAGGAACTGGAAGATCTGAAGAACCGCTACATGAACCGCCTGACCCTGATCCATATCCTGGAGTCGGGTCAGGACATGGAGCTTTTTACCGGGCGGGTCGACAGCGGGAAATGCGCGGCACTGCTGGATCAGTGGATCAGTCTGGAAGATCTGAACACCGCCTACATCTGCGGACCGGAGCCGATGATGCTGACCATCGCTGAAAGCCTGAAAGAGCACGGGTTAGAGAAGGAACGCATCCGCTTTGAACTGTTCACCGAAAGCCAGCAGGGACGGCTGGCCAGGCAGGAAATGTCCGAGCGTGCACAGGGTCAGCCAGGAACAGCCGCCCGAGTGACCGTCGAAGGCGTGACCCGCAGTTTTACCATGCCGCGGGACCAGTCAGTGCTGGAGGCCTCGCTGGACAACGCACTGGACGCGCCGTTTGCCTGTAAGGCCGGTGTTTGTTCGACCTGCAAAGCGCGAGTTACCGAGGGCGAATATGAAATGCTCAGCAACCACGCACTTGAGGACTATGAGGTTGAGCAGGGGATGGTCCTGACGTGCCAGTGCTACCCGCTTGGGGACACGATTACCGTCGAATACGATACCCACTGAGGAGAGGGCATGCCGCGGGACAACGGGATAACCGAAATACAGAGCTTTGCGGCGGGCCAGTGGGTGCCGCCGGGTGAGGGCGCGCGGTCTGTGGCCAGTGCGATCACCGGCGAACCCATATGCGTGGCCGGAAACGACGCGCTCGACACCGTTGCGATGCACGGCTGGGCGCGTGAAAAGGGCGGGCCCGCGCTGCGGGAAATGACCTTCCACGACCGCGCACGCCTGATCAAGGCGCTGGCCCTTTACCTGCGTGACCATCGGCAGCTTCTTTACGATCTCAGCTTTGATACCGGCGCCACGCAGAAAGATCATCTGATCGACGTTGACGGCGGTATCGGCACGATGCTGGTCTTTGCCTCCAAGGGTCGGCGCGAAATGCCCGATGGCCATGTCTATCTCGACGGCGCTACAGAACAGCTCAGCCGCTCCGGTGATTTTATGGGTCAGCACATCGCGGTCCCGTTGCAGGGCGTCGCGGTTCAGATCAACGCCTTCAATTTCCCGGTCTGGGGCATGCTGGAAAAACTCGCGCCCGCCCTGCTTGCCGGTGTCCCCTCCATCGTCAAACCCGCAACCGCGACGTGCTATGTCACCGAAGCCTGTGTGCGGCTGATGCTGCAAAGCGGCCTGCTGCCTGACGGAGCGTTGCAGCTGATAACCGGTGGCACGGGTGACCTCTTGGATCATCTGGACTGCCAGGATGTGGTCAGCTTTACCGGCTCTTCTGAGACGGCAATGAATCTCCGGTCCAACCGCCGTCTCATGGAAAACAGCACCCGGTTCATGGCCGAACAGGACAGTCTGAATGCCTCGGTGCTGGGCCGCGATGCAGCTCCGGGAACTCCGGAATTTGATCTCTTTGTGCGGGAAGTGCATCGGGAAATGACCGTAAAAGCGGGGCAGAAATGCACCGCGATCCGCCGGATTATGGTGCCGGATGCGCATGTGGATGCCGTTCTGCACCTGGTGTCAGAGAAGCTGGCAGCAACAACTGTGGGTGACCCCAGACTTGAAACGACCGGGATGGGCGCACTGGTGTCACATGCTCAACGCCGCGATGTACTGGCCAAAGCTGAGCGTATCGCGCAGGACGTCGAACGGGTATTCGGAGACCCTGAAACAGTCACTGTACAGGGGGAAACCGTAGCAAACGGATCGTTCCTGCAACCGATGCTGTTCTGTGCCCCGGACCCGGATTCGGCACAACACCTGCATGACACCGAGGCCTTCGGACCTGTCGCCACCGTGATGGGATACCGGGATGTGCCGCACGCGATCCGCCTGCTGAACAGGGGTAAGGGATCGCTGGTGGCATCGGTTTTCACCAACTGCACCGACACTGCCCGGGAAATCACACTGGGGTCGGCCGCGTTCCACGGGCGTCTTTATTTCAACAATCGGACATCTCAGGCCGAAGCGACCGGTCACGGTGCCCCGCTCCCCCATATGGTGCATGGCGGGCCGGGGCGTGCAGGTGGCGGCGAGGAACTGGGCGGGATCCGGGGCGTGCTGCACTATATGCAGCGAACTGCCGTTCAGGGCAGCCCTGACATTCTGAGCAGCATCACAAAACAATGGTGCCCGGGTGCTGCCACGCAAACAGACGCAGCGCATCCGTTTACGAAGCCGTTCGGCGATTTATCCATCGGGGATACACTGCATGCGGGCCCCCGCACCGTGACGCTTGATGACATTGAGACTTTTGCACATTTCACCGGCGACAGGTTTTATGCGCATATGGACGAGGCGGCAGCGGCGGCAAACCCGTTCTTTCCCGGGCGGGTCGCGCATGGATACCTTCTGCTGAGTTTCGCCGCCGGCATGTTCGTTGAGCCGGATCCCGGGCCGGTTCTGGCAAACACCGGTCTCGATTCTCTGAGGTTCATGGCGCCGGTTAGTCCGGGGGACACGATCTCTGTACAACTGACCGTTAAGGCAAAGACACCGCGGAACGAAGAATACGGCGAGGTTCGCTGGCATGTCAGGCTCACCAACCAGGAGGCGGCGACCGTTGCAGAGTACGAATTGCTGACAATGAATGCTTTCTGAAGACCTCTCTCCGTGGACGACAGCACTGACCGACCTTGGCGGCCAGCGCGTCTGGTCGCTGCTGGTCTCGGTGTTCGGCGATCTGGCGCAGGAAGACGGCGCGGCAATCGAAGGTCCGGTGTTGTCTGCCATTATGACGGCGATGGATGTACGGCCCGAGGCCACCCGTGTTGCGCTGCACCGGCTGCGGAACGACGGCTGGATACAGTCTGAAAAAACCGGCCGCACAAGCCGGCACAGTCTGACCCGTTTTGGCAGGGAAGAAACGGTAACTGCGAGCCGGCGGATTTACGCACGTCCCGAAGACGTCTGCCAGTCGTGGAAAATCATTGTAACGGATGGCAGCGAGAACAGAGAGGCAATCGCCACTGCGGGGTTCACGCAGATTGCACCCAGAATATACGCAGGTGCAGAGACAGCACAGGCGTCCCGCGATGTGCTTATTCTCACCGGCGATACGGTTCCGGACTGGGTGCGGAAAACTGTGGTGTCCGACAGGCTTTTTGCCGAATATAAGTCTCTGCACAGCATTCTGAAAGACATCGATGCATCGATTTCAGAGACGGATGATCTGCCCCCGGTCAGCCGCGCTGTGCTGCGCTGCCTGATTGTACACAACTGGCGCCGCCTCGTTCTGCGGCATCCCGCGCTGCCACCGGCGCTCTGTCCGGATGGGTGGCGGGGCCACGATTGTCACGTTCTGGTCTCCGGTCTGCTGGACCGGATAAAGCGGCCGGAACCTGAAGCGCTGAGCGACCGGGGCTGAGACCGCGGGCTTTTCCGCCCGGAGAAGTCAGGCTATAGGGGTGCCATGACTCACTCTGTATACAAAAATGATCTGCCCGATGGCCTCGACCTTGGTCCTGTGGTCGCCATTGACTGCGAAACCATGGGGCTCAACCCACACCGGGACAGGCTGTGCGTCGTGCAGCTTTCGAGCGGTGATGGCAACGCGCATCTCGTGCAGATCAGCATCGGTCAGACAGAGGCCCCAAACCTCTGCCGCCTTCTTGAAGATCCGGACGTGCTGAAGCTGTTCCACTTCGGCCGGTTTGATATCGCCGCGATGCTCAACGCTTTCGGTGCGGTTACCGCGCCGGTCTATTGCACCAAGATCGCCAGCCGCCTCGTCCGGACTTTCACGGACCGTCATGGCCTGGCCAAACTGCTGCAGGAACTGCTGAACATCGACATTTCAAAACAGCAGCAATCCAGTGACTGGGGTGCCGAAACTCTGACGGACGCGCAGGTGGATTATGCCGCCTCCGACGTTCTTTACCTGCATCAGCTGCGTGATGCACTGAACATCATGCTGGAACGCGAAGGCAGAATGGAAATGGCGCAGGCCTGTTTTGATTTCCTGCCAATGCGGGCGCAGCTCGATCTGGCGGGCTGGCCGGACACGGATATTTTCGCCCATTCATGAAAACACCCTTTATCGATACCGCCCGGCGGGTCATCCGCGCGGAGGCTGACGCGCTCAGCCACCTGGCTGAGACCCTAGACGGACGGTTTCGCGAAGCGATCGATCTTTTGCTCAACAGCAAGGGGCGTGTCATTGTCACCGGCATTGGCAAATCCGGGCATGTTGCACGCAAGATTGCGGCCACACTTGCCAGCACCGGCACGCCTGCGCAATTTGTGCACCCTGCAGAAGCCAGCCACGGTGATCTTGGCATGATCACTTCCGCCGACGTGGTCCTGGCGATTTCCAATTCGGGCGAAGCGCCGGAGCTTGCCGACTTGGTCACCTATTCGCGTCGCTACGACATTCCCCTGCTGGGGATTACGCGCAATGCACACAGCAGCCTCGGTCGCCAATGCGACGTTGTGCTGTTGCTTCCATCGCTGGGCGAGGCCTGTGGTACCGGTGTCGTGCCATCGAACTCCACGACAATGACGCTGGCACTGGGTGATGCCCTGGCAATCGCGCTGATGGAGCACCGCGAGTTCACGCCGGAAAACTTCCGCGATTTCCATCCCGGCGGAAAACTGGGCGCCCAGCTGAGCCGCGTCGAAGATCTGATGCACACGGGCGATGCACTGCCGCTGGTCGCTGAGGATGCACCGATGGCCTCCGCTCTGGCTATCATCGGTCAGAAGGGATTCGGCGTGGTTGCCGTGACAGATGCCACCGGAAAACTGCGCGGGATCATCACCAACGGAGACATCGGCCGGCACCTCGACAAGCTCAGCAGCGCCTGCGCCGGCGAGGTGATGACGCCGTCGCCGGTCACCATTGCGCCAGGTGATCTGGCCGAAAAAGCCGTCAGTGTGATGAATGCCCGCGAGATCACCTGCCTCCTGGTGGTGCGGCCTGAGGCACCTGAAACCGTTGTGGGTCTTATCCATATTCACGACTGCCTGCGCGTCGGACTGGGATAAGCGGGTATGCAGGGAGACCGGTATTCGCAGATGGTCGCATGGCTCAAAGTAGCCCTGCCCATCATGGCACTGGCCATTCTGTCGACGCTTTTCCTGCTCTCGCGTGCGACTGACCCGACCAGTTCTATTCCCTTTGCGGATGCCGATGTTCAGAACCGACTGGCGAACCAGAAAATCACCGGACCTTATTTCTCGGGCACGACCGCTGACGGTGATCTGATTGCTTTCGTGGCGGAAGAAGTCACCAGCCCGCAGGAGCTTGTCGGCGAGACCCGTGCCAAAGACGTGTTCGTCCGTATTGATATGGCGGGTGGGACCGCCGTGACCGTGAAGTCGGACACCGCTTCTGTTCTGCTGGCGGATGATCAGGCAGATCTGACCGGCAACGTCATTCTGGTCTCATCCCAGGGATACGAAGTGCGCAGCCAGTTCCTGACGGCTCGGGTCACCGCTCTTGATGTCAGGTCTCCGGAAACAGTATCGGCAATTACGCCGGCGGGGGATCTCGTTGCCGGCGCCATGCACCTCAGGGCGGGACGCAACGACGCAAACGCCCAAATGGTTTTCACAAATGGCGTTAAGCTGCTATATCAGCCGAAAGAGGTGGAAGATTAACTCCGTGAATGTGTTCAGACTGATTGCTTTTTCCCTGTCGCTTATGGTTATGGCAAACGTTGCCGCTGCACAGGGCGCGAATGTGGCTTTTGGCGCGCTGCAGCAGTCGACGGATCTGCCGGTGGAGGTCACAGCGGATAACCTGTCTGTCGATCAGGAAACCGGAACCGCTGTTTTCACCGACAACGTCGTGATTGCGCAGGGTGAAATGCGGCTGTCCGCGGCCAAAGTCCTCGTGGTTTACAAAACCGCCGCCGAAGGGATCGAGCGCCTGGAGGCATCCGGCGGGGTAACACTCGTGTCCGGCGAGGACGCCGCCGAATCTGAGGCCGCGAATTACGATATCGACAATGGCTCTATCGTGATGACCGGCAATGTCCTGCTTGTGCAGGGTCCTTCAGTTCTATCAGCAGACCAGATGACGGTCCAGCTGCGCGAGGGCACTGCCCGGATGAGCGGGAACATCCGGACTGTTCTGCAGACCGGCGACAACTGATGGCCGCGCCCAAACTGACTGTTGCCGAAGGGTCCGCCGGACTGCGTGTTGAGCACCTGCGAAAATCTTACCGTAAGAAGACGGTTATCCGCGACTTTTCAATGTATCTGGAGCGTGGCGAGGTTACCGCACTCCTTGGTCCGAATGGGTCCGGAAAAACCACCACCTTCTATGCAATCGCCGGCCTGGTGACGCCTGAAGGCGGGTCTGTGACAATCGATGGTCAGGATGTGACCGGGTTTCCCATGTACCGGCGTGCGCAGATGGGTATCGGGTACCTTCCGCAGGAAATGAGCATCTTTCGTGGTCTTTCCGTGCAGGACAACATTGCCGCGATCCTGGATATAACGGAGAGCAACCGCCACAAACGGCGTGAGCGTCTGGAGGAGCTTCTGAGCGAGTTCTCCATTGAGCACCTGCGCCGCGCACCTGCGCTTGCCCTTTCAGGTGGGGAACGGCGCCGCGTCGAAATTGCGCGATCACTCGCAGCGAATCCCCGGTATCTGCTGCTGGATGAGCCATTCGCCGGCGTGGACCCGATTTCCGTCGGCGACATCCGCCAGCTTGTGTCGGACCTGAAAAACCGCGGAATCGGCGTGCTGATCACGGACCACAACGTGCGCGAAACGCTCGAGATTGTGGACCGTGCCTATATCCTGCACGAAGGGCAGGTTCTGATGTCCGGCACACCGGATGATGTCGTGCAGAATGAGAATGTCCGCCGCGTATATCTTGGCGACAACTTCCGGATTTCTTAACAGACCCTCCAGCGCGTTAACCATTTTTTCGCGTTTTGAGAGTGTGTTTTGTTTGACTCAAGCGCGCCTTTTCGGGCTCAATAGACGCATGGCTAGTATCCGGCTCTGTCTTTTGGACCTTTACCCTGCTCTGCAGGGGTTCGACGCTAACAACCTGAACTTAAGCCATTTTCTGAAACTCCGTTAAACTGTCGTCAGCGTTCAGTCGCTGACACCAGCCGGAGTTCGCCATGAGAAGGAGAAGATATGCGGTATCAGATCAGCGGAAAACAGATCGACATTGGTGAAGCACTGCAGACGCACGTCAAAGAAGAACTTGGCGAATCTGTCAAGAAATACGCAGAGCGTCCCACCGAAGCTGTCGTGGTTTTTTCCAGATCGGCGCATGAATACGTTTGTGAAGCGACAGTTCACCTGTCAACCGGTCTGACCGCTCAGGCCAAAGCACATCAGACGGAAATATACGCAGCATTTGATGCATGTTGCGAAAAGATGGAGAAGCAGCTGCGGCGCTACAAGCGCAGGTTGAAAGATCATCACAAAGATCGATCAGAACCGGTTGAATTATACGGAGGCTCCTCATATATCCTCGCATCAGAAACCGACTCGGAAGATAATGAGCCGGACACGCTGCAGCCCATGATCGTGGCCGAGATGGAAACCAAAATCCCATCTCTCTCCGTCGGAGAAGCCGTGATGCAGATGGAACTCGCTGGCGCGCCCGTCCTGGTCTTTCGGAATGAGAGCAAAAACGGGCTGAATGTCGTGTATCGCCGCGAAGATGGCAACATCGGCTGGATTGACCCTCAGTAGGACCCTGCGCGGAAACCCCGGGCAAAAGTGCGTAATTTATGGATTTTGCTACCCTCCTTAAACCGGAGGCCGTTAAGGTTATCACCTCGGCCTCCAGTAAAAAGCGCCTGATGCAGAGCCTTGGCGATCTGGCTGAGCAGGTCTATGGCCTGCCCTCCGGTGAAATCCTGGATGCGCTGCTGGCGCGCGAGGCACTTGGACCGACTGGCGTAGGCTACGGCGTGGCACTGCCGCATGCGCGCACGTCGCGTCTGGAATCGGTGGCCGGGGTTTTTGTTCTGCTGGACAAGCCGATTGATTTTAATGCCGTCGACCGCCAGCCCGTAGACATCGCATTCGGTTTGTTTGCACCGGAAGATGCAGGTGTTGAGCACCTGAAAGCTCTGGCGCTCGTTTCACGCACGCTGAGGGACTCGGCAATCTGCGCCAAACTGCGGGCGAATCCGGATCCGGCTACGCTCTATACGATCCTGACTTCGGGTGAGGCCGAACAGGCCGCGTAAGCCGCTCCCATTCCCCATTCAGAAGGCGGTCTCAGGGTCTAGTGGTCGTAGTGCCCGCTCTGATGCCAGCGCCATGCATCCCGGATCATCGTCTTCATTGTCGAGCGCGACGGGGTCCAGCCCAGTTCGGCTTCGGCGCGGGTCGACCCGGACACAAGTCGGGTGCAGTCGCCGGGGCGGCGGTCACCTTCCGTATAGGGCACCGGCCTGTTGGTCACGGCACGGCTCTGATCCATAACCTCGCGCACGGAGAAACCCGTTCCCGTCCCAAGATTAAAAACGCGGGACCCTTTGCCCTGCTCCAGCCAGTTCAGCCCCAGAACATGAGCATCAACCAGATCGCAGACATGCACGTAATCGCGGATACAGGTACCGTCGGGCGTGTCATAGTCAGTGCCGAAAATCGTGAGCGCATCGCGTTTGCCGTCAATGGCATCGAGCAGCAACGGCACAAGGTGTGTTTCAGGCTGGTGGAATTCGCCCACTTCACCCTCGGGATCCGCACCCGCCACGTTGAAGTAGCGGAAAATCACATGCTTCAGCCCATGAGCCGCATCAAAGTCGCGCAGAATGTCTTCAATCGCGCGTTTTGAGGCGCCATAGGCGTTGATCGGGTGCTGTTCGCTGTTCTCATCCAGAACCACGTTGTCCTGATCGCCATAGGTGGCGCATGTTGAGGAGAACACAAACTGTTTGCATCCGCTCTCAACGGCCGCCTCGATCAGATTCAGAGACCCCTGCACATTGTTTCGCCAGTAAACGCCCGGTTGCTGCATACTCTCGCCAACCTGGCTGAGTGCCGCAAAATGCATGACAGCTGCTGGCTTCCACCTGGCAAACACTTCCCTGAGCCGCGCCGGATCCAGCAGGTCCCCCTGTTCGAACGGACCGAACCGGACGGCGTCCTGCCATCCGGTGATCAGATTATCAAAGGTTACAGGCGTGTATCCCGCCGCTTTCAGAGCCTTACAGGCGTGCGAGCCGATATAGCCCGCGCCGCCGGTTACCAGGATATTGGTCATGGAGTGCTGCCTTACTCTGCTGCTTTGCCCATCGTGACAATATCATGCAGATAAGCGGACAGATCGTCACGCAGTTCATCGCGGGCCAGACCAAATGCAACGGTGGCCTGCAGGAACCCGGACTTGGATCCACAGTCGAACCGCTGGCCGGCAAACCGGTAGCCGTACACCCCGTTGCCGGTTCCGATCTCTGTCGCAATGGCATCCGTCAGCTGGATTTCACCGCCAGCGCCGGATTTGATGCTGTGGAGATTCTGCAGAACGGTAGGCGACAGAATATAACGGCCGATGACAGCAAGGTTGGACGGCGCTTCACCGGCGGGTGGTTTCTCGACCATACCCTTGACCCGCACCATCGCGCCCATGTCCTCGGAAATATCGAGCATGCCATATGATGATGCTTTGGCGGCAGGAACCTCCATCGCGGCAACCATGTTGCCACCGGTTTCCTCATAGGCTTCCGCCATCTGCTGAAGACAGGGTTTTTCGGCGGCGATCACGTCATCCGGCAGAATAACGGCAAACGGCTCGTCCCCGATCAGACGGCGCGCACACCAGACCGCATGGCCAAGACCAAGCGCGCGGTGCTGGCGGATATAGGCAATCGCGCCGCTTTCCATGTTCGTGGATTCCAGCGTTTCGAGAAGCTGGGTTTTACCTTTTTTGCGCAGCTCTTCCTCGAGCTGAGGCGCGTGGTCGAAGTAATCCTCGAGCGCCCCTTTACCGCGTGAGGTAACAAAGATGAATTCCTTGATCCCGGCGGCACGGGCCTCGTCGATCGCGTATTGGATGAGCGGTCTGTCGACCAGCGTCATGATTTCTTTTGGAACTGACTTGGTGGCGGGCAGAAAGCGCGTGCCCAGTCCTGCGACCGGGAAAATCGCTTTGGTTACCTTATGTTTCATTACTCTTGGTCCTAACAATACATTGCGCCACTGTACCACATAATCGCCTCACTGTGCCAATGGCCTCACACGATCCGGGTCGTACAGCATTTCATGGCTGAATGCCCGGAGAGATACAGTCCTTCTTTCCCCTGCGCACCATAACGTTGGGGATGGCATAATTATGGCGGAATGCCGCCAGTTATGGCGACATCTCTGACAAAAGTCAGTTAACCCCCATCTCCTTCATCATCTTTTCCAGACGCGGCACATCCTCGGGGTTATTGAGTTCCCAGAACTGACGGCCCCGGGCGGAAACCTCAACACACAGGACATGGCGCCCGTTCTCAAGGAATCTGAGCTGTTCGAGGCCTTCCAGCTGTTCCAGCGGTCCTGTCTTCCAGCCCGGATAAGCGGCGAGCGCGGCCGGGCGATAGGCATATACGCCGACATGGTGAAAAACCGGTGTTTCCGCTTCATCTCCGGTCCAGGTCCGGCCGGTAAAGGGAATCACTTCCTTGGAAAAATAAAGAGCCTGACCGCCATCGCCGAACACCGCTGTGGTGCCGCCGACGCGTCCGGCCTGCCGGTCTTCGAGAAAACCGTTCAGGGTTGCGCCGTCACACCGCAGAACCGGCGTGGCAATTTCGGCGTCAGGTGCTGCCCGAAGCCCTTCGACCAGGTCTTCGATAAACCAGTGTGGTGTCAGTGGCGCGTCGCCCTGCAGGTTGACCACGATGTCATATCCACCACCCAGTTTTTCGTGAGCCTCAGCACAGCGTTCGGTACCGTTTGCGCAATCCGGTGACGTCATCACGACCTCGGCGCCAAAGGCATGGGCGGCCTCTTCAATGCGGGTGTCATCCGTGGCGACGACCACGCGGTCCACACCGGAAACGGACATTGCCGCGCGCCAGCTGCGTTCGATCAGACTCTGACCCTCGCCCGACGCGCCGCGCAGCACAGCGAGTGGTTTCCCGGGATACCGGGATGACGCGTAACGGGCGGGGATTGCAATCAGAACAGACATCAGCCGGTTTTGAGCGTCACGGCCGGCGCACTCGCGATGAAAAAGGGATTGGCGTACCCCTCTTTGCCATAAGTCAGCGGTGAATGATCATCGAACCGCACGACGATTCCGCCCGCGCCACGCAGTACTGCGTCGCCTGCTGCAGTGTCCCACTCCATCGTGCGCCCCAGCCGGGGGTAGATGTCCGCCTCACCAGTTGCAACGAGACAAAATTTCAGGGAACTGCCGGCACTCTTCATGTCCTGCACGGCATATTTGTTGATGTAGTCATCTGTCGCCTGGTCCCGGTGGGATTTGGACGCCACAACCATCAGTGCGGAATTGTCCGGCTCAGAGACTGATATGGGGTTCAGCGGGCCGACCTGATCCAGTGCCAGCACACCGGTTTCCTCAACGGCACGGCCGGTGCTGTCAGTGTAGAACATACGCCCCCGGGCAGGCGCGTAGACCACGCCACGGGTCGGTATCCCGTTCTCTACAAGGGCGATATTGACGGTAAAATCCCCGCGTCTGTTGATGAATTCCTTGGTGCCGTCGAGCGGATCCACGATCAGAAAGGTGTCACCCGTTTTGTCGTGAGTTGCCGCCTGCTCTTCGGTCACCAGCAGTATTTCCGGAAACGATTCACGCAGCCCCGCAGAGATAATTTCATCCGCAGCTTCGTCAGCTTCTGTCACAGGGCTCGCATCGGATTTGACCTTCACCTCAAAGTCGTCAGCCTCATAAATCTCCATGATGCGCGCGCCGCCCAGCAGAGCAAGCCGTCGCATCTCAGCTTCCAACATACTGTAATTCATATACTTTATTCCTGGTTCCTCAGTTGTTGATCAAACCGTCACCGCCCCTTATGCTGTCAGCCTAACGGAACAGCAAGAAATCCGTGCAATACTGCCCTTAAACACGAGGCCCGGCAGACATGTTTCAGGCATCCCACAGACGACAGGGTACTCTGTCTTCTGCCCTCACGATATTCTCGCTGATATACCATTCAGTGGTGCGTTCCGTACGCAAGACGCATTCGAACGCCTTTCTGGCCATCGGAATAAACCTGCTGCAGGTGGTGATTTTTGTGGCCGCCTTCTATGCCATGTTCGCCCTTCTCGGTCTGCAGGGTGCCGCAGTGCGGGGCGATTTCCTGCTCTACATTATGTCCGGCGTCTTTCTCTTTATGACGCACACAAAGGCCATGGGCGCTGTTGTCAGTTCCGAGGGCCCCGCCAGCCCGATGATGCAGCATGCGCCGATGAACACGATCATTGCCATCGCTTCGGCGGCTGTGGGCTCGCTCTATATTCAGGTCCTGTCGATGTCTGTGATCCTGTTTCTGTATCATGTGGCATGGACACCGATCACAATCGACGAACCCTTTGCCGCCTTTGCGATGTTCATGATTGCCTGGTTCACCGGTGTTGCCATCGGCCTTGTTCTGCTGGCGCTCAAACCCTGGATGCCGCAGTTTGTGACCATCTTCAACACGATCTATCAGCGGGCCAATATGATCGCTTCGGGCAAGATGTTCGTGGCGAACGTCATGCCCGGCTATATGCTGGCAATGTTTGACTGGAACCCGCTGTTTCACTCCATCGATCAGGCGCGCGGGTTCATCTTCATCAACTACGTCCCGCGGTTCACAAACTGGGAATACGCGCTGATCGTCGGCGTCGTACTGGTGATGATCGGGTTGATGGGCGAGTTCTACACCCGCCGACATGCCTCCATCAGCTGGAGCGCACGGCGCTGATCACAAAAGGCTGCTTCGGGAAACGGGTACCGCACCGCAGACAGGCGGCGCGCGCGTCCGGCATGTTCTGATCGAAACTGTTCACAAAAGGTCTCCTGCTGATGGGACTTTGTGATACACTTATTGCGAGCATTCGAAAGACCGGTCAGCACAGCCAGAATGAAAACACAAAGTCCAGCACCGGTTTCAGCCGCTGCGCGCCAGCCCCGGCGTTCCGGCAGTCAGGCCACACACGAAAACGCGGAAAGCGGCATTCAGTCAGAAATCCTGTCAGGCCTTCAGGATCAGGCATCGAGCAGCCCTCCTGCGCAACGGCTCGCTCAGCTTCAAAGCCGTGCAGATCACAGCACCGCAGTTCTGGCCCGGAAACCCGGTGGAGAGGGCGCCGCATCCTTATCCGCTGACATGGAATCGCAGGAGCGCGGTGCAGAAAACCTGCAGGTTTCAGACCGCAGTACTGATCTGCCGCCACCCGTTCAGCGCGTGCCCCTTGGCATACGTACGGCTCCGGGCGACGCCGGGGTCGAGCTCGATTCGGCAAGCCTGGACCCTATCCGTACCTACGTCGCGGACAACGAAGCGGCCAACCGACAGGACCTGAACCGGCTTCTTGTAGAAGCCGTGCGGCGCAAAGATCATGACAGCCTCCCGCAAATTCAGGCGATCGTGAATGCTCACCAGAATGACGGAAGCAAAAAGGCAGTGCCGAACGTCATCCATATGATCTGGATCGGCGACAGTATTGGCAGTGGGGAAGTCGAGAACATCCGCAGCATTCACGCAAGTATCACCGACAAGGTCGGCTGGGGCATCAAACTGTGGACTGACAGCCGCAAATGCGGGTTTCTGGATGGCAGCGACGAACTCCGGCAACTGGCACTTGCCCCCAACTTTGAAATCAACCGCACTCTTCAGGACCAGGTCGATGACCGTGTGAAGCCGACCTATGAAATCGCGTATGAAAAGACGCAAGAAGGCGCGAAAGGCGCTTTCACGATGATGTCCGACCTTGCGCGGTACTCGATTCTGCTGAGCGAGGGCGGGATATACATGGACGTGGATCTCAACCTTGGGGATGCCGATGTCAGTTCATGGGATATGACGATGTCGGATGAAACGGGCATTCCCGCATTTGGTCCCAACATTCAGTATGTGGGTGACATGGAAAGCAATCTTCCGATGGCGCTCGCCCGCTCGCATAGGGCCGGCGACCTCACGGTTCAGGCAGACCTGCAGAATGATCTGGCCGGAGGCGTCCGCCAGGCATTTCAGAAGATGTTCGAAACAGGTCTGGAAGTCGCGGACCACACGGACATGTCTGCAGATACTCTTGCCGGGGCGAACGCCGGAGACTCCATCGAATCAGATCAGGCGTTGTCTGACAAAACGCGTATCGCAGCGATGGCGCAGTACATGCGGGGCAACATTTCAAACAATCTGGTCGCAGCTCCTCCCAACCAACGCTTTCTAGATTTTATGCTGGAAAAAATTGGCAATGGTCTGCAAAAAGCTGATTATGACTACGATCCGGCGATGGTGCCGTTCATTACGGGACCTGTCGCGCTTATGCCCCTGATCCTGGAGTTCTACGGTCAGCAAAATGAACGCGAGGCCGGCGCGAACCCAGACAGCGAAACCAAACGGGCTCTGATGGACCCCAATTGGGTGTCGCAGCTTATCCAGGTGGAATGGCTGACGGGCGTGCACAAGGCCCGGGAGGAACGCAACCGACAGGAAGAAGCAGCGCGGGCAGCGGCACCTGCTGCGCCACGCCGCCGCCGCGGGCCCTGCTATCTGACAACGGCCTGCGTGACGCACAGAGGGTTGAGCGACGACTGCACAGAACTTGAGGTGCTGCGCCGGTTCAGGGATGAATATCTGCTCACGAGGTCAGATGGCGAGTATCTGGTCGGGCTCTACTACAGAACCGCGCCTGCGATCGTCGCGGCCATTCACCGGCGTGAAGATGAAGAAGAAATCTGGGAAACCGTCTACGGAGTCATTTCATTGTGCGTTGCAGCCATCCGGGTGGGGCAAAACGAGAAGGCATTCCACATCTATTGCACGATGGTGAAAAAGCTCGAGGCCTGTTTTCTGGAGACTGATGACCTGCCGGACCTTGCCGGAGCTGCCTGACTTTCAGTGGAACGGGCGCAGGGATGCTAGGTCACGACCCGCAGCGTCAGATTGAGCCGTCCATTGTTTTCCAGCAGGGATGAAGACCCGAACCGGATACGATCCACCCCGTGGTGGGCAAGGCGCGCGGCTCCCCCCATCACGACGACATCACCGCTTTCCAGCCAGACAGACTGTGTCTTGCCACCCCGTTCGACACCACCCATCCGGAAAAGACCATCATCGCCCAGCGACACGGACACGACAGGCCAGTCAAAACCCGCTTCGTCTTTGTCCTGATGCATGCCCATGCGCGCGCCCTCGCCATAATAGTTGATCAGGCAGCACTCCGGCACACGGTCCGTACCGGAGACCCCGCGCCATATCTGCAGGACACTTTCAGGAATGGGTGGCCAGGACATGCCGGCGGGATGCGTTTTACTGTAGCGGTAACCGGCCCGATCCGTGATCCAGCCATATTGACCCGCAGCAGTCATCCGCACAGACATCGGCTTGCCCCGGGGCGTAACGGGATCGAAAAAGGGTGCCTGGCGGACAATGTCACGCAGATCCTGCACCAGTGCTTCGCAGGCGGTTCTGTCGAGCAAACCCTTGTGAATTTCAAAGCCCGCGATGCTCATTTGCATCAGTCCTGCCCCTCCTGGCTGTCATTGCTGAATTTTCTGCCGGATTCCCTGCAGGCGGCGCTCTCAAAGGTTGCAGGGCCGCTGACCCCTCCTTATATACCCTCCGAACCGCATGGGGCGACCCGCTTCATGTGAAAAGAGATCGGGATCAGGGCGCCAAAACGGGTCCGCATTCCGTGTCATCGCCTTAAGTTTTAAGAGGGATCAGAAAATGGCCAAAGTGATCGGTATCGACCTTGGAACCACAAACAGCTGCATCGCCATCATGGACGGTTCGCAGCCGCGTGTTATTGAGAATGCAGAAGGTGCACGTACGACACCTTCGATCGTCGCCTTCACTGACGAAGAGCGACTCGTCGGCCAGCCGGCAAAACGCCAGGCGGTCACCAACCCTGACAATACAATCTTTGGCGTCAAGCGCCTGATCGGCCGTCGCAACGACGACGCGGATCTTGCCAAGGATAAGAAAAACCTCCCCTTCGCCGTTATCGACGGCGGTAACGGCGACGCATGGGTTGAGGCAAAGGGCGAGAAGTACTCTCCCTCGCAGATTTCTGCGTTCATCCTGGGCAAAATGAAAGAAACCGCCGAGAGCTATCTGGGCGAAGACGTGACTCAAGCTGTCATCACGGTTCCGGCCTATTTCAACGACGCCCAGCGTCAGGCAACCAAGGACGCGGGCAAGATTGCCGGTCTTGAGGTTCTGCGGATCATCAACGAGCCGACAGCTGCAGCACTTGCCTATGGCCTCGACAAGGAAAACACACAAACCATCGCGGTCTATGACCTTGGCGGCGGTACATTCGACGTGACCATCCTCGAAATCGACGATGGCCTTTTCGAAGTGAAATCCACCAATGGTGACACCTTCCTTGGCGGCGAAGACTTTGACATGCGCATCGTCAACTACCTCGCCGATGAGTTCAAAAAAGAGCACCAGGTTGACCTGACACAGGACAAGATGGCCCTGCAGCGTCTGAAAGAGGCCGCAGAGAAAGCCAAAATCGAACTGTCCTCCTCCAGCCAGACCGAGATCAACCAGCCGTTCATCTCGATGGGCTCCAACGGCCAGCCGCTGCACATGGTCATGAAACTGACCCGCTCCAAACTGGAAAGCCTGGTCGGTGATCTGATCAAATCCTCGCTGAAACCATGTCAGGCCGCTCTGAAGGATGCTGGTCTTTCCGCTGGCGACATCGACGAAGTGGTGCTCGTGGGTGGTATGACCCGCATGCCCAAAGTGGTCGAGGAAGTGACGAAGTTCTTCGGTAAAGAGCCACACAAGGGTGTGAACCCTGACGAGGTTGTTGCGATGGGTGCCGCCATTCAGGCCGGTGTTCTGCAGGGTGACGTCAAGGACGTGGTGCTGCTCGACGTAACGCCGCTGAGCTTGGGTATCGAAACACTGGGTGGCGTGTTCACCCGTCTGATCGACCGCAATACCACCATCCCGACCAAGAAGTCGCAGATCTTCTCGACCGCCGAGGACAACCAGAACGCTGTGACCATCCGGGTTTTCCAGGGTGAGCGCGAAATGGCGTCTGACAACAAAATCCTTGGTGCCTTCAACCTGGAAAACATCCCGCCGGCCCCGCGCGGTATGCCCCAGATCGAGGTCACTTTTGACATCGACGCCAACGGCATCGTGTCGGTAGGCGCGATGGACAAGGGCACCGGTAAGGAACAGAAAATCACGATCCAGGCCTCCGGTGGTCTGTCGGATGACGACATCGAGAAAATGGTGAAGGACGCCGAGGAGAACGCGGAGGCCGACAAAGAGCGCCGCGAGCTCATTGAAGCGAAAAACCAGGCAGAGAGCCTGATCCATTCGACCGAGAAATCGATGGAAGAGCACGCCGACAAGGTTGATCCGACAACCATCGAAGCGATTGAACTCGCCATTGCCGCGCTCAAGGATGAGCTGGAAACCGACAATGCCGACAAGATCAAGTCCGGTATCCAGAACGTCACCGAAGCAGCCATGAAACTGGGTGAAGCCATCTACAAGGCGGCTCAGGAAGAAGGTGAAGAGACACCGGAAGCTGCTGACGAGCCCCGTGCAGACGATGATGACATCGTTGACGCGGAGTTCGAGGATCTTGACGACGACAAGCGCGCATAATCAGCGCGTGGTCCGGAACTTCAGCATAGGCCGACCCACCGGGTCGGCCTCTCACGTTCCGGAGAGGGGACAATTCCATGGCAAAACGTGACTATTACGAAGTGCTTGGCGTCGCCAAAGGAGCCTCGGCTGACGAGATCAAAAAGGGATATCGCCGCAAGGCCAAAGAGCTGCACCCGGACAGAAACGCCGATAATCCTGAGGCAGAAGCACAGTTCAAAGAAGCGAACGAAGCCTACGAAGTTCTGAAAGACGCAGAAAAAAAAGCTGCTTATGACCGTTTCGGTCACGCGGCATTTGAGGGCGGCATGGGCGGCGGTGGCGGACGTCCGGGCGGTGGCTTCGGCGGCGGTCAGGGCGATTTCTCGTCGGCGTTCTCGGACGTCTTTGACGATCTCTTCGGCGATTTCATGGGCGGCCAGCGCGGTGGCGGTGGCGGCGGACGGCGTGCATCCCGCGGGTCGGACCTGCGCTACAACATGCGTATTGATCTGGAGGATGCATTTTCCGGCATTCAGAAAACGATCAACGTGCCGAGCTCGGTCAGCTGCTCCAGCTGTAACGGGTCAGGGTCCGAAGGTGGGTCTGAGCCTGCAACCTGCCCGACCTGTTCAGGCATGGGCAAGGTCCGCGCGCAGCAGGGGTTCTTTACCGTCGAACGGACATGCCCGACCTGTTCGGGTCTCGGACAGATCATCAAAAACCCCTGCAAATCCTGCCAGGGCGCAGGCCGCGTCGAAAAAGAGCGCGCGCTCAATGTGAACATCCCGGCAGGCGTGGAAACCGGTACGCGTATCCGTCTTGGTGGCGAGGGCGAGGCCGGTATGCGCGGCGGACCGGCTGGTGACCTCTACATCTTTATCGATGTTGCGGATCATGAGCTGTTCCAGAGAGAGGGAACGAACCTCTACTGCCGCGTTCCTGTTTCGATGGCAAAGGCAGCACTGGGTGGGTCCATTGAGGTCCCGACAATTGACGGTGGACGCGGGCGCGTACAAATCCCTGCGGGCAGCCAGTCCGGACGCCAGATGCGGCTGAGATCTAAGGGCATGCCAGCGCTGCGGGGTGCCGGGTCAGGGGATATGTTTATCGAACTGGCGGTTGAGACACCTGTTAATCTCACAGCCCGCCAGAAAGAGATCCTGCAGGAGTTCGATGATCTGTCTGAGGACAACAACCCGGAATCCTCCAGCTTCTTTTCATCGGTCAAAAGCTTCTGGGACTCGATGAAGGGCTGAACGGCAGCCTGACAATTCAACAGAACCGGCGGAGCGCTATTTCCGCCGGTTTTTTCGTGGCCTACCTGACCCAAACCTCAACGCGCCGGTTGATCAGTCGGCCCCAGTCGCTGGAATCGCAGGCAACGGGCATGGCCTCACCAAATGCGTCGACCTCCAGAATCGTGCGATCCCTGTCAAATGTCTCCGCCGCATCCAGCACCGCACGCCGCACGGCTTCGGCGCGTCGCAGGGAAATCGACTGGTTCGCCAGGGCGGGACCATTGCCGTCACTGAACCCCACAAACAGGAGCTCACCGGAATCGTAGGTTCCCCGCTCCAGGGCCTCTGCAAGCTGCACAATATTTGACCGCGATTGTGCGTCCAGTCTGGCCGATCCTGCCTCAAACCGGAAGGACGTCGTCAGCCGTTTCCGCGGGCCAAGAACAGACACCATACGCTGCAGATCCTGCAGTGATATTTCCGGGCCTGCGGCGCCAATCGCATTGGCGAGCCGGTTCCCCTGAACATCAAGCGTTGCGAGCTCGGGCGACTGGTCGACAAATCCTGATCGCCGGATGACCAGCTGCGCCGCAGAAGACGTGGCGAACGCCATGAATTCCCGTCCTGTTCGCGGCAGCCGCCGTGCAGGCCGATAAAGAAACATGGGTGCTGTGAAAGGGTAATCTTCGGTTTTGATCGTCTGGCGGCCGGCCACCAGATTTCGGCCACACCCGCCTTCCAACGCCAGTACACGGGCACGGCCGGTTTCTGCAAAACTGGCTATGCCCAGCGCAAAAGAGTCTGCTGCCACGGCCTGAACCAAATCTTCTCCAAGAGAATATCTTTTAATTTCAGATGTCTGATCAAGATCAGAACGATCCATCACGAGGTGCTGAAATGCCTGAGACAGACCAGAGGCTGCATCCGGCCCATATAGGCTGATGGGCGCGTCAGGGCCGCCCAAGGCGGACCAGTTACGGATGTCACCCGCAAAAACCCGCGCAAGATCACCCGGCGAAACGGACCTGACAGGGTTGTCGGAAGCCACAATCGGGACAATCGCATCAAGTGCCAGCACGCGGGCGCGCCGGGCGTCGGACACGTCGCCCATGCCTGCCTCCGACGCGCGTTGCACTTCGTCTGGCCGGACTTCGCGCGACGCCATGACGATGTCTGCCTCGTTCGCCAGCAGGTCGGCGAACCCCTCGTCTGTATTGGTAAGGCGAAAGAAGAAACGTGCGACCGTGCGATCCGTGTTCGTATCTTTCAGCTCATAGACCCGGTGTGACGCATCGCGGGTTTCGCGTGTCACACTGTATCCGTTGCGCTGCGCGAAGGTCTCGATCAGGGCAGGCAGCATGACCGACCCCATGGAAGCGGCGCCGGAAATGCGGATCTCTGCTACAAAATCCTGCAGACTGGGGCAGGCCGGACCGTCACACGTAACACCGGAACCATCGACTGTCAGTTCCCCGTAGATCGTGTCGATGCGGTAAAACTCGCCATCAAAACCCAACAGCGTGCCGGATAATTCAACCTCGCCATCCCGCGAGGTCAGCGTCACATCCTCCGCATCAAGCGGCCGGCAGAGCGCGAAAAAGAAAAGTGCAGCGCCGGACGCTGCACGCAGGAGTGTCATGAAACGGGCCTCGCAACGGTCAGTTGCTGGCGAGTTTCAGGTCTCCCAGCGGGTTTTTCAACACCAGATAGTCACCGACTGCTTCACAGGACGGGACGTCAATGCTCAGGTCGCTGACCTCCGGAAGACCACCGCGGAAAACAGTGACAGCCGTGGCAGATACGGTTTTCCCGCAGTTTTTCGCGGTTACTTCGGTTTCAATGCTCAGATCAACTGCACCGACCGCGCGCGATATCGCGACAGGATAAGTGTAAACTTCGCTGACCAGGTGGTCTTTGTCGCCCGGTTTCCCGAGCACAGTCATGAAACCACCATCACCATTGCTGATCATCGAAGCGTCACGGGGCGCGCCACTCCACACATGTCCGGCGTCGCCATAGGCAGCTCCGAACTCACGCGCGTGTATCTGGATGCCTGTTTCGCCGACACCCTGGACCAGCACACGGTCGTAAAGAGCAATCGTCGGAACCGCAGCACTGGCCGTTGTTGAACGGCCGTTTTCAAAGGACACAGAGAACTCCGCATCCGCTTCCAGCGCCGGAACCTCAAGGCTCAGCGTACCATCATCTCCAAGCATCTCGTCGAACACGATGCTCTGATGTGTGATGGTCACGATCTGGCCGGCAAAACAGGAGGCTTTCAGATCCAGACGAACCATAGCCCCGGGCAGTGTTTCAGCCGCGGCGGAAACGGGGCATCCGGAACGGATCGTGTACTGAGGTCTGGACACTGCAGCCGCAGGTTCTTCAAACAGAACCGGCTCAACCGCAGTCGTAACATCTGTGACTTCGGGCAGTTCCGCCGATGTCAGCGTGATGTCGTTTACATCAAGAACAGGACCGTCAGCGACTGGTTCTGCAATGGGCGTTTTCGTTTCCGGTGCGGCAAGCCCGACAGTTATCATACTGCTCTTGGCGATTTCTACGTGGTCTCCATAACGCTGCTGAGCGGCGTCCCCGCTCTGCATCACGAAACCAATGCCCAACGCGCAGGCAAGCGTGCCGGCCGCTGTCATGATTTCCGTTTTTTGGGACATATTACGATCCTCTTCCACCTGTTAAGAATGGTTAATAGATCGTAAACGGGGCTCACTTATGACGTGTATTGGGTGTCATTCAGGCAACAAAAAGGCAGACTGATCAGACCAGACGCCCATGACAGTGCTTAAATTTCTTACCAGAACCGCAGGGGCATGCCTCATTTCTGCCCGGATTGCCCCATGTTGAAGGGTCATCTTCGACGAATCCTTCTGCCGCATTCTCCGGATTCCCTTCAGAAACAACATTTTCAGACGATGCCGCCTCTGCTGCTGTGGCTGCAACCGCCGCACCGGCCGCTGCGGAACCCGCTGCTGCCTGTTGCGCCCGGATCTGCGCGAGCAACTGGTCTCGCTCCTCTTCACTCAGCGGCTGAATCTGCGCTAGCTTCTGGGTCACATCCTCACGCAGACTGTCGAGCATTCCCTCAAACAGCTGGAAGGACTCATTCTTGTATTCGTTCAGCGGATCACGCTGGGCATATCCGCGGAAACCAACAACCGAACGCAGGTGTTCGAGGGTCAGCAGATGCTCGCGCCACTTGGCATCAATCGCCTGCAGCAGAATCTGCTTTTCAATGTTGCGCATGTTCTCGGACCCGAACTGCTCGTTCTTGCCGGACATATACGCGTCGGATGCTTCGACCAGACGATCACGGATCACTTCGTCGTCTGCACCCTCTTCATCGGCCCAGTCCGTGACAGGCGCATCAATTCCAAGCTGCTCGCGGGTCGCCAGCAACAATCCTTCGGAATCCCACTGGTCCGCGTAGGTATTAGGCGGCAGGTACGTGTCGATCAGATCATCAATGACCTGATGGCGCATATCCGTAGTAATCTCGGACAGGTCTGCTGCTTCCATGATCTCGCGACGCTGGCCAAAGACGACCTTACGCTGTTCGTTCATCACGTCGTCAAATTTGAGCAGCTGCTTCCGGATGTCGAAGTTCCGCCCCTCGACCTTCGCCTGAGCGCGCTCAAGCGACTTGTTCACCCAGGGGTGAACGATGGCCTCGCCTTCCTTGAGACCGAGAGTCGTGAGAACCTTCTCCAGACGTTCGGACCCAAAGATCCGCATCAGGTCATCTTCGAGGCTGAGGTAGAATGACGAACGGCCCGGGTCACCCTGACGGCCGGAGCGGCCGCGCAGCTGGTTGTCGATCCGGCGGCTCTCGTGGCGTTCCGATGCCAGGACATAAAGGCCGCCGGCTTCCAGAACTTTCTTCTTTTCATCTGCGTGCGCAGCTTCAATATCTGCGCGCAGGGCTTCCGGATCAGCTTCGGGGTCTGCCGTTACCGCTTCCATCACCTGCAGATCGACATTGCCGCCAAGCTGAATATCCGTCCCGCGGCCCGCCATATTGGTGGCGATGGTCACTGCCCCGAGTTTACCGGCATCGGCCACGATCTGCGCTTCCTGCTCGTGCTGCCGGGCGTTCAGAACGTTGTGTTTGATCCCAGAAGAGGTGAGCATCGTGCTCAGCATCTCGGATTTTTCGATCGACGTGGTCCCGACGAGTACGGGTTGTCCGCGCTCGTGGCTTTCTTTGATCTGCTCGATCATTGCGTCGTATTTTTCACGCACCGTGCGGTAAACCTGATCATCCTCGTCCACACGCGCGATGGGTTTGTTGGTCGGCACTTCGACCACGCCGAGGCCATAGATTTCCATGAACTCTTCGGCTTCTGTCAGCGCCGTACCGGTCATGCCGGCCAGTTTGTTGTAGAGGCGGAAGTAGTTCTGGAACGTCACCGATGCGAGCGTCACGTTCTCAGGCTTGATGGAAACATCTTCCTTTGCCTCGATGGCCTGGTGCAGACCATCTGACAGGCGACGCCCGGCCATCATACGGCCGGTAAACTCATCAATCAGGACAATCTCGCCGTCCCGCACGATATAATCTTTGTCGCGCTGGAACAGTTTATGCGCACGCAGGCCCTGGTTGATATGGTGCACGATCGTCGTGCTTTCCGGATCATAGAGCGACTGTTCGGCTTCGAGCAGTTCATTGCTGCGCAGCAGATCCTCAAGGAACTCGTTACCCTCGTCGGTGAAAGTCACGTTGCGGGTTTTTTCGTCGAGCTCAAAGTGGTCGTCCTGCAGCGAAGGGATCAGCTTGTCGATCGTGCGGTACATTTCCGAACGGTCCTGTGACGGACCGGAAATGATCAGCGGTGTCCGCGCTTCGTCGATGAGAATGCTGTCCACCTCATCCACGATCGCAAAATTGTGTTTCTTCTGGAATATCTGGCTGAGCTCGGAACGCATGTTGTCCCGCAGGTAATCAAAGCCTAGCTCGTTGTTCGTGGCGTAGGTGATATCGCTTTCGTAAGCGATACGTTTGCTGTCCTGGTCCATCTCGGAATAAGCAACACCCGTTGTCATCCCAAGAGCAGCAAACACCTTGCCCATCCAGGCCGCATCGCGGCGCGCGAGGTATTCGTTCACAGTAACGATATGCACGCCATCGCCGGTCAGCGCGTTAAGGTATGCAGCGAAAGTTGCGGTGAGCGTCTTGCCCTCACCCGTTTTCTGTTCCGCGATGTTGCCCTGATGCAGGAACACGGCCCCCATCAGCTGTGTATCGAATGCACGCAGGCCCAGCGCACGGCGCGCGGCCTCACGGCAGTTGGCGAAGGCTTCGGGCAGCAGGGCGTCGAGGTTTTCACCATCTTTGGCCCGCTTGCGCAGCTCTTCTGTCTTCTGGATGAGACCTTCGTCCGGAAGATTTTCGAATTCCGGTTCCAGTGCATTGATCTGGGCGATCAGGGGCCGGGTTGCCTTGATTTTGCGGTCGTTTGGCGTGCCAAAGACTTTTTTCGCGATTGTTCCGATACCCAGCATGCGTTCTCCAGCCGAAGTGTTAGTGTCAGGCGCTGATCTGCTTGCTCGTCCGCGGCGCAGCCCATAGAAATAATGTGAACGCCAGCCTCTTGTGGCGCCCATAGGGCGATGTAAGGGTCACGCCAAACCGTGTCAATGTCGCGCCCCGCCGTGACCCTCTTATAGGATCAAAACATGTTTATACATCGCGGAACTCTTTCGTCTGTTGTATTTGCGGCTCTGCTGGCACTGCCGGTCGCCGCGCAGGAGAATTCGACCGCAACGCCCAAAGAGCAGCCCGATCCGGATGCATCGACCGTTTTGGTGACTGTGGGCGAGACCGACATCACGCTGGGGCACCTGATTGCTGCAGCGGCCCTGCTGCCGCCTGAGTATCAGCGTATGGAAGACAGTGTTCTGTTCGAAGGTATTCTTCAGCAGCTTGTTCAGCAGGAAGCCCTGGCCCAGACCTTCCGCGAGGAACTGCCCCTGCCGCTTGCGCTGCAGCTCGAAAATGAAAAACGCGCCCTCGTGGCACGCCAGGTGATTCAGGACAAGGTTTCCGAACTTCTGACCGAAGAGGACATTGCCAAACGCTACGACGAACAATACGGCAGCATCGAAGCGGAACCGGAGTACAACGCATCCCACATTCTTGTTGAAAGTGAAGAGGAAGCCCTCAATGTGATCGACGTCATCAACAATGGCGGAGACTTCGCAGAAACCGCACGGGAGTTTTCCACCGGGCCGTCTGGGCCAAACGGTGGTGCGCTTGGCTGGTTCGGTGCCGGTATGATGGTGCCTTCTTTTGAGGCGGCGGCGATTGCACTTGAAGTCGGCGAAGTGTCCGGTCCGGTACAGACGCAGTTCGGCTGGCACGTGATCCAGCTCAATGAAGTGCGCGCCAAAGACATTCCGACCCTCGAGGATGTCCGCGCCAACATCGAACAGGATCTGACACAGGAGCTGGCATCGGCTTTTCTGGAGCGTGTAACGGATGCAGCAGAAGTCCAGAGCGGCCCTGGGGCCGGTATGGACAGGTCATTCCTGCGGCGTCAGGATCTTCTTGAGGAGTAAGATCAGTGGCTGCATCACTGCCTGTTTCTCCGCTGGCACCAGCGGCATTTCCTGACCTGACCGTTATAAACGGCGTCCGGTTTTCATCGGTTGCAGCCGGTGTGAAATATACCGGCCGCGACGACGTGATGCTGGCGCAGCTTGATCCGGGCACCGTTATCGCCGGTGTGTTCACCAGGTCGGCCACGCGGTCCGCGCCGGTACTGGACTGCCAGGCAAAGCTTGGAGGTGCCTCCGAAGAAGGGGCGGCTATTCTGGTGAACGCGGGTAACTCGAACGCATTCACCGGCCGGAACGGAACCGACGCCGTCGCTGCCATCACGCAGGCTGCCGCGCAGGCCTGCGGTGTTCCGGAAACGCGGGTTTTTACGTCGTCGACGGGCGTCATCGGGGAACCCCTGCCGCACGAAAGGATCACCACCTGCCTCAATACACTTGCAGGCAGCCTGTCACCGGACGCCATCAGCAGCGCTGCGAAGGCGATCATGACGACGGATACGTTTCCTAAAGGTGCTGGCGCGACCGTAGACATTGATGGAAGACCTGTGCAGATCGCGGGGATCGCGAAGGGATCAGGCATGATCGCGCCGGATATGGCGACCATGCTCGTTTATATCTTCACAGACGCGTCGATTTCTCAGAGTGAACTTCAGTCTCTGCTCTCGCGACGGAACGAGGTTACCTTCAACAGCATTACCGTGGACAGCGATACGTCGACATCCGATACACTGCTGGTCGCAGCGACCGGAACATCAGGTGTCGATGTCACTGGTAACACCGATTTTGCAGACGCTCTGCACAAAGTCATGCTGGATCTCGCACATCAGGTGGTACGCGACGGCGAAGGGGCCACGAAATTTGTGGAAATCACGGTTTCAGGTGCCGAAAACGACAAGGACGCCCGCGTGCATGCGCTGTCCATCGCAAACTCCCCGCTCGTGAAAACCGCAATCGCTGGCGAGGACCCGAACTGGGGACGGGTCGTCATGGCGGTTGGCAAATCCGGTGCGGCTGCGGACCGCGACCTTCTGTCGATCCGGTTCGGCGATGTCATAGTCGCGGAAAACGGTTGGGTCAGTCCGGACTACGACGAGGCAAAAGCGGCAGCGCACATGAAAAACCAGGATGTTTCAATAACCGTTGATATCGGTCTGGGCAGCGGCACGGCCACGGTCTGGACCTGTGATCTGACCCATGGGTACATCGACATCAACGCGGATTACCGCTCCTGAACCACGGACGGAGGCTGCAATGAAAACAGTTCTTGTGTCAGCCGTGGCACTGATCGACGTCGACGGGCGGGTGCTGCTGGCGCAGCGTCCAGAAGGGAAGTCCATGGCCGGACTGTGGGAATTTCCGGGCGGTAAAGTGGAACTTGGTGAAACGCCGGAAGCAGCCCTGATACGCGAACTGGAGGAAGAGCTGGGCATCAACACCTGGCAATCCTGCCTCGCACCGCTGACTTTTGCCAGCCACAGCTACGATGATTTTCACCTGCTGATGCCTCTGTTCGCCTGCCGGAAATGGGAAGGAACACCTGTTTCCCGCGAAAACCAGGCTTTGAAATGGGTGCGTGCCAGCGATCTCCGAAACTATCCGATGCCCGAGGCGGACATTCCGCTGATCCCCATTCTGCGTGACTGGCTCTGATCGGCGGATTATTTCTCATTTATGAACAAATTTATAATAATTGAAATTTTGTTCATGGATTCTTAATCAAATTCTTCTACTTATAGAGGCAGTTTTTCTGGGGAGAAAAATATGCTTCGCACCATCACAATCGGGAGTGCGGTATCTGTACAGGGCATTTTTGTCAGAGACTTACCTGACGGCCGCATTGTCGTGAAAGTCGATGACGACACGTACACCGGCAAGCCCGTTGTTCAAGGCGCAGACAAACTGCACTGAGACTTGTTAAGCCAAAAACAAAGGGACGGTGAAATTCACCGTCCCTTTCATTTTGTATATTCCTGAAATCAGGTCAGTGTCCGTGTGATCTCTTCACGTTCGAAGATTTCGATCACATCGTCGGCACGGATGTCATCATAGTTTTCAAAGGCCATACCGCATTCCTGTCCGGACTGCACTTCGGCCACTTCATCCTTGAACCGTTTGAGTGTCTTCAGCGTGCCTTCGTGGATCACAACGTTGTCCCGCAGCAGGCGCACACCGGCAGACCGGCGTGCGACGCCTTCCGTGACCAGACAACCGGCAACCTTGCCGACACCGGTGACTTTGAAGACCTCTTTGATCGTTGCGTATCCGATGAAGTTCTCGCGGATTTCGGCGCTCAGCAGACCGGATGCGGCTGCTTTCACGTCATCCACCAGATCGTAGATCACCGAATAATACCGGATTTCCACACTCTTCTGGTTCGCAGTGTTCCGTGCAGAGGCATTCGCGCGGACATTAAAGCCCATGATCGGCGCGTTTGACGCTTCTGCAAGGCCCACGTCCGTTTCGGTAATGGCACCAACACCCGAGTGCAGCACGCGTACGCGCACCTCGTCATTGCCGATCTTCTCCATCGCCTGAACGATCGCCTCCGCAGAACCCTGCACGTCAGCTTTCACCAGGATCGGCAGTTCAGAGACATTCTCGTCCGCTTTGGCATTCGCCATCAGCTGTTCCAGCGTGGTTGCCGCACCGGCAGCCGCACGTTTGTCCTTGGCTGCCTTCTCACGATAGGCCGCAATTTCACGCGCCTGCGCTTCGGTCTCTGTCACGTTGAGCACGTCGCCCGCTTCGGGCGTACCGTTCAGACCCAGCACTTCCACCGGTACCGATGGCCCGGCTTCTTTCACGCGGTCTCCCTTGTCGTTGATAAGCGCACGGACTTTACCGTACTGCTCGCCAACAACAAAGATATCGCCCTGACGCAGTGTCCCGTTCTGAACCAGAACCGTTGCGACGGGGCCACGGCCCACATCAAGCTGTGCCTCGATCACTGCGCCCTGCGCCGCCCGGTCCGGGTTGGCCTTGAGCTCAAGGATTTCCGCCTGCAGCGCGATCGCTTCCAGCAGTTCGTCCAGACCCTGGCCGGAGATAGCCGATACTTCTACGTCCTGCACGTCGCCGGACAGTTTTTCGACGATCACCTCGTGCTGCAGCAGATCCGTGCGCACCTTGTCCGGGTTCGCCTCGGGTTTATCGATCTTGTTGATCGCGATAATCATCGGCACTTCGGCCGCTTTGGCGTGATTGATCGCCTCAATTGTCTGAGGCATGACCGCGTCGTCAGCCGCAACAACCAGAACAACAATATCAGTTACCTGCGCACCACGCGACCGCATGGACGTGAACGCCGCGTGGCCGGGTGTATCGAGGAAACTCAGCAGTTCACCACCATCGGTTTTCACCTGATAGGCGCCGATGTGCTGGGTGATACCGCCCGCTTCGCCAGCCACAACCTTAGCATTGCGGATCGCATCCAGAAGCGATGTTTTACCGTGGTCGACGTGCCCCATTATCGTGATGACCGGGGGCCGCGATTTGAGGTCTTTGGCATCGTCTTCGATCTCTTTGATCACATCCTCGACGTCAGCGTCAGAGACACGTACGACCTTGTGGCCGAATTCCTCAACGATCAGTTCCGCGGTATCCTGGTCAATCGTCTGGTTCTGCGTAACCATCATGCCGTTCTGCATCAGCGCCTTTACAACGGCACCGACCTTCTCGGACATACGGTTTGCAAGTTCCGAGACAACAATCGCCTCAGGCACCTGCACATCGCGCATTACCTTCTCACGCTCAACCTGGCCACCCATCGCCTTCTGGCGCGCGCGTTCCTGCTTGCGTTTCATAGCAGCCATAGACCGCTGGCGCCCGCCTTCACCGCCGGACAGCGCCTGGTTCAGCGTCAGTTTGCCGGAGCGGCGGTTGTCGTCACCACCCTTGCCGCCGCGTTTGTTGTCACGTTCGCGCTCCTGTTTCCGTGGCGCGGGATCCGGTGCTTTGTTGCTGGTCGGACGCTGGACAACAGGCTCGGGCGCGGGTGCAGCCGCAGCTTTGGCGGCAGCCTCGGCTTCTTCCTGCCGGCGCTTGTCTTCCTCGGCCTTCGCCTTGAGGCTTTCCTCGCGCTCGCGCTCTTCGCGCTCCTTGGCTTCCTGTTCGGCCCGGCGACGCTCACGTTCTTCAGCGCGCGCCTTTTCCTCAGCTTCACGTGCTGCGGCTTCCTCGGCTTCACGCGCCTTGGCCGCCTGAACGGCCTTCAGCCGGCGCTCCATCTCTGCATCGCTGATACCAGCCGGGCGCCGCGACGGATCACCAACCGAGGCACCACCGCCACTGCCGGATTTCGCAGCACCCGCCTTGGGCACCACGACCCGTTTGCGTTTGGTCTCCACCACGACGTTCTTGGTCCGCCCGTGGCTAAAGCTCTGCTTTACGTTGCCCGGACGCGCGCCGCCGCGCAGACCCAATGTTTTTTTGCCGTCAGTATCGCTCATGAAGCTCGTCTATCCTTTCGGGCGGCCGTTGCCACCCTCGTTTTTGCGCACGCCTTTAAGTCTTTGGGCTTCCTCTACAACACGTTGAGTGAGTCCACCAGAGGCGAGCGCCCCATGTATCACAGTTTGGCGTCCGAATGCCAAACCCAATTCGTCGGCCGTGAGCCAGCCGATGTAGGTTCCGAAGTGCGGCGTGCTCAGTTTGGACTTGCCGCGCCCAGACCCATCGCTGGCCTGGATCAGCACTTCTGCCTCCTCCGTCTGCAGCCAGCTTTTGACTTTCTCATAGCCCGCCACGGCTTTGCCTGCTTTACGCTGCAGCGAAATCAGCTCGACCACACGGTGTGCCAGCTGCCGCTCCACTTCGGCGACAAGGCCCTCCGGCACAGTGACCTGCGCCTTCGCTCCGCGCGAAAACAGCCGCTTTCTGACTGCCAGATCCAGCGCATCCCGGTCCGCCGCAACCCATATGCCCCGCCCGGGCAGTTTGCCCAGGATATCAGGAACAACCTCGTTTCCGGGCCCGGCCACAAACCGGATCAACCCGTGCTTCGGCTGCACCTCGCCCGTGGCAATGCACTTGCGGTCAGGACCGTCAGACCGGTCTTTGGGAACGCCACCGCGACCCATCAGGTGACCCCGAGGCCTGAGATCAGACCTCGGATTCCTCCGTTTCTTCTTCGCCTTCGGCGTCTTCTTCCTCAGCTTCAAGCTCAGCCGGATCAACCCAGCCCAGCATGATGCGCGCCGTCATGATCAGATCCTGCGCCTCTTCCAGAGACACATCAAAGGGTTCCAGTACGCCATCGTCCTTGACGCGCTCGCCGTCTACTGTTGTCCAGCCACCGGCCAGTTCCCAGTCAGCACAGGTTGCAAAGTCTTCGAGTGTTTTCACATCGTCTTTTGCCAGCGCCTCAATCATCTGGGGTGTCAGGCCTTCAAATTCAACCAGGCTGTCCTCAACACCAAGGCTGCGGGCATTTTCAAGCGCGGCTTTGTTCTGTGCTTCCAGCACATCGCGGGCCCGCGCCTGCAGTTCGTTGGCCGTGTCTTCGTCCACGCCATCGATCACCAGCAGTTCATCCAGTTCGACGTAGGCCACCTCTTCGAGGTTCGAAAATCCTTCCGATACAAGAAGCTGGGCGAAGAATTCGTCCAGATCCAGGTTGTCGACAAAGAGTTTGGTACGCAGTTCGAACTCTGCCTGACGGCGCGCGCTTTCCTGCTCTTCGGTCATGATGTCGATGTCGAGCGCAGTCAGCTGGCTCGCCAGACGCACGTTCTGACCACGACGACCGATCGCCAGCGACAACTGCTCCTCGGGCACGACGACTTCGATCTTGCCAGCTTCCTCGTCCAGAACAACTTTTGAGACTTCGGCGGGTTGCAGCGCATTCACCAGGAACGTCGGCTGGTCCTCGTTCCACGGAATGATATCGATTTTTTCACCCTGCAGTTCATTCACAACCGCCTGAACGCGGCTGCCGCGCATACCAACACAGGCCCCGACCGGGTCAATCGAACCGTCATAGGAAATTACTGCGATCTTGGCGCGCGACCCCGGATCACGGGCGACAGCCTTGATTTCGATGATGCCGTCGTAGATCTCCGGCACTTCCATTTTGAACAGCTCCGCCATGAATTCCGGCGCTGTGCGGCTCAGGAAAATCTGCGGACCGCGCTGTTCGCGGCGCACATCCTTGATGTAGACACGGATACGGTCATTGGGGCGATAGCTTTCGCGGCCGATCTTTTCATTGCGGCGCAGGATTGCCTCACCGGCACCCACATCGACGATGACGTTGCCGTATTCCTCGCGCTTGACCAGGCCGTTGATGATGGTGCCCGCACGATCCTTGAATTCTTCGTACTGGCGGTCACGCTCGGCTTCGCGCACTTTTTGCAGGATCACCTGCTTGGCGGACTGAGCAGCAATCCGGCCCATTTCCACCGGTGGGACCTCTTCGACAAAGGTGTCGCCGACCGAAGGGTCGTCCATATACTGTTTGGCCTGCTCAACGGTGAACTCAGCCTGGTAGTTTTCCAGCTCTTCATCTTCGACAACAGTGCGGACGCGCGTGAACGTGGCCTTGCCCGTTTTGCGGTCAATAGACACACGGATGTCCATCTCGGCGCCGTAGCGTGACTTCGCGGCACGGGCGAGTGATTCTTCCATCGCCTCGACCACGAGGCCGGGGTCGATCATTTTCTCACGCGCCACCGCTTCAGCAGTTTGCAGCAGCTCAAGCTGGTTGGCAGATGTAATGGCCATGTCTCAGGTCTCCCTTAAGCGGAATCGTCCGATGACAGCTCATCGGAAATCTCGTCAAACTTCGTTTCGTCTATTTCGCCTGCAGCTTTGCGCTGGCGCAGCATTTCTTTGATCAGGTCATCGGTCAGAACCAGTTTGGCATCCGACAACCAGTCGAACTTCAGACCAATTGTCCCTTCGGCCACATTGATCAGAACTTCGTCTTCTTCGACACCGGCCAGTTCGCCTTTGAACCGTCGGCGTCCGTCAATCATTTCGCCGGTTTCGAGCTTGGCCTCATAGCCTTCGAACATCTCAAAATCCTTGAGACGCGTCAGTGGCCGGTCGATCCCGGGGCTTGAAACCTCAAGCGTGTATTCATCAAGAATGGGGTCCTCGACATCCAGAACGGCCCCGACGGCCTGACTGATCTCGGCGCAGTCATCCACTTCTATGCCGCCATCCGGTTTGTCCGCCATGATCTGCAGCGTGGTGGTTTTGCCGGACATCAGACGCACGCGTACCAGCTCAAACCCCATGTCCTCGATCACCGGAGTGATGATCTCGGCCATACGGCGGTCAATCGCTGCTTTTGCAATCAGGTCGTTGGTCATCTGTCTTTCAGGCACAAAAAAACGGGCGCGCGGCCCGTTATGTCTTTCGGTGGTCTTTCGGTTTGGACCCGAAAGCGCCGCTGTTGGCAACGATATACGCGCGGCTCAGCGAGTCTGCAACCCCTGATCGCGTCAGGCCATCCACCAGCGTTCGGCAGCGCGCAGATTGTCCAGCGGCCAGCGGCTGCCGACGGTTGCAGGCAATGCCAGACACTGGTCCACAGCCGTGGTCATGAAATCCTCGCGCGGCAGCAGCGTGATGTTCTCAAGATCACCCAGATCTGCAGGATGCTCCAGGTCAACGGCATCCACGTAATGATCCCGCAGTGCCTCTGCGCGCACCTCATCTGCGGGCAGGGACACCAGTTCAACGCTGTCAAACCAGCCGGCGCGACCATCCTTGTAGTGGCCTGCCACGCGGTGCGCGACAAGGTGACGGCCCGGCTGGAATTTGTGAACCCGGTACAGCCCAGTACCAATTCCCACCTCCGGATTTGCCACATCCGCCTCGGGCAGAATGATCGTCTGCGGGTGGCTGACCCGCATCGGGAACTGGGGATCACCTGCCCGCAGTGAGACCGCAACGCGCAGCGGGCCGGTGACCTCAACAGAAGCTACATCTGCCAGCACGCTATCCCGCAATACTTCGAAAGACGCTCTGACATCACAGGCCGTGAATGGTCGCCCGTCGTGGAAGGTGACCGCGTCGCGCAGATCGAACTCCCAGCGGGTCGCGTCCGTATTGCTGCGCCACGACACTGCCAGTTCGCCCCGCAGCGTGCCGTCCGCTGCGATTTCCGTGAGCGTATCGAACAGAACGCCGGCCGTTGCGACCTGCATAAAGAGGCCCTGCGTGCCCGCCTGCCCAAGGCGATCCTCGCGGGTGGCCCCGGACAGGGCCATACGCAGCCGCCCGCCCTGTGCCGGTGCCGGCCCGGCAGACACACCGGTTGCAGCCAGCAACGCTGCTGCGGCACCGGTCGCAAAGAGCGCACGTCTGTCAATATGGGTCCTGCGCGTCACCGTCCGCCAATCCTGTCCATTGTCCGCACAAGTTCTGCACTGATTCCCGGCTCAGACAAAGCATGACCTGCATTCCGGACCATTTTCAGATCACAGTTGTCCCAGGCTTCCGCGAGCGCCCAGGCGCTGTCCGGGGGGCAGATCATGTCATACCGGCCCTGGACGATGACACCGGGAATATGCGCAATCCGGCCGACATGTGCCAGGATCTGCCCGTCAAATTCAAGAAAGCCTGCATTGGAGAAATAGTGGTTTTCGAGGCGGGCAAAGGCACGGGCATACTCCCCGGGGCTTTCGCCGGTAGAGCCGGAGGAATAAATCGACGCGAGCGCATTCTCCCAGGCAGACCACGCACGGGCATAGCGGGTTTCCGTTGACAGATCGCCCGAGAACAAACGCCGCCGGTAGGCTTCGATGAAGTCTCCGTGCTCGTCTTTTGGAATGAGAGATGTGAACCGCGCCCAGACTTCGGGCCAGAACCGGCCGGCACCGCCGCCGTAAAACCAGTCGAGCTCGCGTTGGGTCATAAGGAAGACACCACGCAGAACAATGTGGCTGACCCGGTCGGGATGCGCCTGCGCATAGATCAGCGCCAGGGTCGCCCCCCAGCTGCCGCCAAAAACAATCCACTGATCGATATCCAGCTCGCGACGGATCAGTTCGATGTCATCAACAAGATGCCAGGTCGTGTTGTGGGTGACGCTGGCGTGCGGGCGGGACCGGCCACAGCCACGCTGGTCAAACAGAATAACCCTGTAAATTTCCGGATCGAAATAGCGGCGCATCGCCGGGCTGCACCCGCCACCCGGACCACCATGCAGCACCACAACCGGGATACCGTCGGGGTTGCCGCATTGCTCGACATAAACCCGGTGCCCCTGACCAACATCCAGCATTCGCTGATCAAACGGGTCGATCGGCGAATAAAGATACTGAACTGCGCGCTTTTGATCCGGGAACTTGTCCATATCAGGCCTATATAATACGAAATCGCAAATGATCACATGGAGACAGGAATGCAAGCGCTTCAATCAACCGTCGATCCCGCCGAAGTTGCTAAATTCGAGGCAATGGCAGCCGAATGGTGGGACGTAAACGGTAAATTCAAGCCGCTCCACATGCTCAATCCCTGCCGTCTGGACTACATCACGAAGCAGATTGCCGGTGAATTCGACCGCGACCTGAAGGGTGATCTGCCCTTCCGCGGTCTGCGCGTTCTCGACATTGGCTGTGGCGGTGGTCTGCTGTCAGAACCGATGGCGCGTCTGGGTGCAGATGTCGTTGGCGCGGATGCCGCAGAACGCAATATTCCGGTGGCCCGTATTCACGCCGAACAATCCGGCCTGGAGATTGACTACAGACATACAACCGCAGAAGCGCTCGCAGAAGCCGGAGAGCAGTTCGACGTTGTGCTGAACATGGAGGTCGTGGAGCACGTGGCCTCACCACCCGATTACCTGACCGCCTGTCAGCAGCTGCTGAAACCAGGCGGTCTGCACATCTGTTCGACGCTGAACCGGAACCCGAAATCCTATCTCATGGCGATCATCGGGGCCGAGCATGTTATGCGCTGGCTGCCCAAAGGCACCCATGAGTGGTCGAAATTTATCACACCGGACGAACTGTTTGATCTGCTGAAAGAGGCGGGTCTGGACCCGGTTGACCGCAAGGGATTTGTGTTTAACCCGGTTTCCTGGTCATGGAAGCTGTCGGACCGCGATCTGAGCGTGAACTATGTAACCGCAAGCCTGAAACCGGCCTAATTGTTGTCGCCCAGCTGCCGGCGCATTTCCCGCAGGATGGGGAGGGCCTCGCGCACGCGCTGATCGCCCAGCTTTTCAACTACCTGATTGATCACCGGCGTGATGGAGCCGACCGCCTGGTCCCGTGCCTGGCGCCCTGCCGGGCTGATCGCGACCATCTTGCGCCGCGCGTCGTCCCAGTCCGGGCGGACATGAATGTATCCCGCCCATTCCAGTTTGGATAACGTGTTCGTCATCGCACCGCGTGTTACGTGAAACGTGCCTGCGAGCTGCGCCGGTGTACGTTCACCAACGTTGCCTGCCAGATGGTTGAGCACCGAAAAATGCGATATCTCCATGCCCTTTGGCAGGACCTTACTCAGCCTCGCGCGGATCATCTGATCAGCCGTCAGCACCTCGCTGAACAGCGATATTGCAAGAGAGTTCCGGTCTTCGTTCATCAGGGTCCATCAAAGGGTCGTGCATTCTCCAGGCTGGGCACACGGCTCCGCGCCTTTGCCACTAATCCCATATCGATGTCCGTCATGTAAACGCCCGGCTCGGTGCCTGCGTCCATTTGGACCTCCCCCCACGGTGCCACGACCAGCGAATGCCCGTAAGTCCGGCGCGTTTTATGCATTGCACTTGCATGCTCTCCGGTTTGGGCAGGTGCAATCACAAAACACCCGGTTTCAATGGCCCGTGCCCGCAACAGCGTATGCCAGTGGGCGTCCCCCGTGACCGGCGAAAATGCTGCCGGAACGGTCAGGATCTTCGCCCCGGCAGCGGCGAGGGCATGATGCAGGGCCGGAAACCGCAGATCATAGCAGACGGTCATGCCGACAGTGCCGAATGCCGTGTCCGCAGTAACAGCGCGCGATCCTGGCCGGTATCCTTCGGATTCGCGAAAAGTCTCTTCGGGTGTGACCCGTACATCGAACATATGGATCTTATCGTACCACGCGACGATCTCACCGGAGGGATCGATCATGAAAGACCGGTTCGCAAACCGGCCATCAGCGTCGCGGGTTTTCAGCGCCAGCGAACCGATCAGCAGCCAGATGCCTGCGCGGGCAGCTTCCTCGCGCAGTGCTGCCAGCGTAATGTCCTCATCCTGATGCTGCAGAACGTCCTGCTGATGTCTGCGACTCGTCGACAGGCAGTTCGTCACCTCGGGCGTCAGAACAAATTCCGCGCCATCTTTTACCGCCTGTTCCAACATGCGGCGGGTCACCACGAGGTTCTCCACCGGCATGTCATTTGCATTGAGCTGCAGCAGGGCAGTCCGCATCAGGCCGCCAGCAGACCGTCGAGTTTCCCGGCGCGCTCCAACGCATAAAGGTCGTCGCAGCCACCTACGTGGGTTTCACCCACAAAGATCTGCGGAACGGTTCTGCCGCCATTGGCGCGCTGGATCATTTCCGGCTTGCGATCCGGGTTGGCCAGCACATCCACTTCGGAAAAATCCACGCCTTTCTGGTTCAGGAGACGTTTGGCTGCATGGCAGAAGCCGCAAAGCGGTGATGTATAGATTTCGACGTTTTTCATATCCGGTCCTTCCCGTGACAGGGTTTCGACGGATATTTAGGCATCCCGCGCGACCCGTGCCAGTGCCACCACGTATACCGGCCCTGACCCTGCTGCAATACAGGCATCTGCTGCGGCTGACAGGGTGGCGCCGGACGTCATCACGTCATCCACCAGCAGAACGGGCCGCCCGACGAGGCGGTGTCGCCGGCGCGGGTGTGCCGAAATCACGCCTTTGACGGAGGTAAAACGCACCTCCCGCGTCATCCCTTCCATCGGTTGCGTGCGTTTCTGCCGGACCAGCAGATCCTGACAGACCGGCAGACCGGTGTGGCGCGCAAGTGCCTGTGCCAGAAGGCCCGACTGGTTGTAACGGCGTTTCAGCAGCCGGGTCCAGTGCAGCGGAATCGGGGCAATGATCATGTTTTCCTGGGGCAGATCCTCAATCGCCCGGGACATCCACAGCGCAGCAGGTTGCGCGATCTCCTGCCGGTCACCGTGTTTCAGCGCCAGAACAAGACGCCGCGCCCCATCTCGATAGATCAGCGCGGCGCGACCCTGCTTCCAGGGACGCGGCGTGCGCAGACACTCATCACATTTCAGTGTGTCCGACAGATCCTCGCCCGGCAAAGGTGTCCCACAGGTGTCGCAAATGGAGCCACCGACAAACGGCGTATCCCGCCAGCAGGTGCCACACAGACCGAAATCATCATCAACTGTTCCACCACAGCCCAGACAGCGCGGCGGATAAATGAGAGAGACCGCTGTTTGTAAACCCGACTGCGCCATCCTATTACACCTTTCATGAACACTGCGACCACACTGACCGACACCAGAGCACTGAGCCTGCATCGCAAAAGGGCGACGCGGGCCGATCTGTTTTTGCAGGACCAGGCAGCGGACGAACTGCAGGATCGCCTGGGCATGGTTAACAGGACGTTTACTGACATCGCTGTTGTGACCCCTTTTGCAGATGTCTGGTCAGTCCGGATACCGGGCGCGCGGATCGTGCCGGACACCGATACGCTTGATCTCGAACCGGCCAGCTGCGATCTCGTGATCCACGCACTGGGCCTGCACTGGGCGAATGATCCGGTCGGGCAACTGATCCAGTGCCGCCGGGCCCTCAGACCGGATGGGTTGTTCCTCGGCGCTGCGCTGGGCGGACAGACGCTCGAAGAGCTGCGCGCCTGTCTCGGTCAGGCAGAGATCGCCGTTGCTGGCGGCCTTTCACCGCGTGTGGCACCCATGGGGGAAATACGTGATCTGGGTGCACTGCTGCAACGGGCCGGACTGGCTCTGCCGGTTGCCGACAGCATCGCCCTGCGAACTGAATACCGTGATCCTCTGCACCTGATGCACGACCTGCGGGCCATGGGGGAAACCAATGCCCTGCACCAGCGCCGCCGCGCAATACCGCCGCGCAGGCTTTTCTCTGAAACCGCAAAACTCTATGCCGACACCTTCTCCACACCGGAGCAGCGTATCGTCGCAACCTTCGAAATCGTATTTCTGACCGGATGGGCACCGGATGACAGCCAGCAGAAACCGCTGCGCCCGGGCTCTGCACAACAGCGTCTGGCCGACGCTCTGGCCGTTGCGGAAAGGCCGCTGACCGATTGACGCTGCCGCAAAAGCCTCTATCTGAGCGGAGACACGAGATGAGCAAGGACAAAAACATGCTGGACAGCAGCTCCGCGCGGCCATTGATGGCACGCCCGACCCACGCTGGCGACGATCACCCTGAGGTGGCGCGCCCGAAAGTCGGCATCCTTCTTGCCAATCTCGGCACGCCCGACAACTACGACTACTGGTCCATGCGCCGGTATCTGAACGAGTTCCTCTCGGACCGTCGCGTGATCGACTACAGCCCATGGGTCTGGCAGCCGCTGCTGCAGCTGATCATCCTGACCAAACGCCCTTTTTCCAGCGGTGCCGCCTATAAATCCATCTGGAATGAGGAAGAGGGTGAAAGCCCGCTGATGACCATCACCAAAGCCCAGACCAAAAAGGTCAAAGAGCAGATGCACGCGCGCTACGGCGACGATGTGATGGTGGATTTCTGCATGCGCTACGGCAATCCGTCCACACGGTCCAAAGTGGCGGAAATGACCGCTGCCGGGTGTCGGAAAATCCTGTTTTTTCCGCTGTATCCGCATTATGCGGGCGCGACATCAGCCACTGCAAATGACGCGTTTTTCCGGGCGCTGACCTTTGAGAAATGGCAACCGGTGACCCGCACCGTCGAGCCGTATTTTGATCGGCCTGATTATATCGAAGCGCTCGCTCTGTCGATCGAACGGGCCTACGCGGGTCTGGAGAAAAAGCCGGATATCCTGGTCTGCTCCTATCATGGTGTGCCGATCCGCTACCTGATGGAGGGCGATCCGTACCACTGTCAGTGCCAGAAAACGACGCGCCTGCTGAAGGAACGGCTGGGGTGGAAAGACACCGAAATCACCACGACCTTCCAGTCCAAATTCGGACCCGAAGAATGGCTCCAGCCTTATACCGTTGAAGAAGTGGCGCGGCTTGCTGAGGCCGGCAAAAAGAACATCGCTGTCTGCGCGCCGGCGTTTTCCGCGGACTGCATCGAAACGCTTGAAGAGATCAACGAAGAGATCAAGGAAAGCTTTGAGGAAGCAGGCGGCGAGCACTTTACATACATCCCCTGCCTCAATGATGATGATGCGCATATTGACGCACTGTCATCTGTCATCACCGACAATCTGAAGGGTTGGATCGACTGATCCCAACAGAGCGTCAGGCAATAAAAAAAGGCGGCGCTGATGCACCGCCTTTTTTATTCATACCGCTAAGCGATCAGGCGATTGCAGCTGCAACGATGACCAGCAGCAGGATCGGCAGCAGCGCGCCGGAGGACGAGCCTTCTGCTTCTTCAACCACAACGGGTGCTTCAACGACCGGCTCTGCAAGCGAACCTGCATAAGCTGTCGACGCGGCGGCTGTCAGTGCAGCTGCGAGAACGAGTTTTTTCATATTAATAACCTCCATTAAGGCGCGCTCCGCTTCGCAAAGCAGACGCCCAAGACTTACCTCGTGATTATGTCTAAACAGCACAGAACCCTGTTTGCAAACCGGTTTTGGAACGGACTGGCCAAAATCGGCCTAATGTCGTCAAATTAGCAACACCTGCGTGCCGACTTTGGTCAGGCTGTAAAGCTCGGCGATATGTTCGTTGTACAGGCCGATGCAACCATTGGACGACTGCCGCCCGATTTTGCGTGTGTCGTGTGTGCCATGAATGCGGTAGTAGGTCCACGTCAGATAAAGAGCGTGTGTTCCCATAGGGTTATCCGGTCCCGGGCCGATGTATTCCGGCCAGTCGGGATTCCGCTCCAGCATCGACGGTGTCGGACGCCAGTCCGGGCCTTCGACTTTGCGGATGATTTTCGTCCGGCCCCGCCGGGTCAGATCTTCGGTCAGCGGAACACTGGAGGGGTAAAGTTTGTAGAAATCTCCCCCTTCTGCCCAGAAATGCAGCGCACGGCTGTCGATATCCACCAGAACGGCACCGTTCTTCAGGTTTGAAAAATAGGGCTGCCAGTCCAGCGTGCGGAAACTGGAAATATTGCGGCGAACCGTCTCGGTCAGATCACGCTCACCCACGGTTGTCGCGGTCGAGTTCACCGACGCTGCATCCTGCGCGACAGCGGGCGCTGCGAGCATTGCAGCTGAGCCTGCCAGAAAAGACCGGCGGCCGGGATTCTTAAAACGATTGTCAGACATGAATGTCCTCCGGAACCAAAACTGTTTGACGCGCACTTTATGGCCTGGATGCCGCACCCGCAAATCAAACAGATGTCATCTGGCGCTCTGACGCCGATGTGCGTTTGAAATACCACGCATTGCACGTTATGTGCGACTCTAACGCTGTTGGAGTGCTTTATGATCCGTCTGATTTCAGTTTTTTTCGCCCTCGGCCTGACGCTGGCCGCCTGTGCGCCGACACAGACAACCCCGACACTGGGCGCTGACGGAAAACCGCTGCCGACACTCTACAGAATCAAAGAGCGCGACACCGCCAAACTGCAGTTCAGAATGCTGGATGCGGTCAACGCACTGCGCAGCGCTTCAGCACGCGGCGCGGTCGAAATGGATCCGCTGCTCAATGCCGCTGCCGCAACCCACTCGCGCGATATGTCGATCCAGAACCGTCCGTGGCACTTCGGATCCGACGGGTCGTCTCCGATCGACCGGATCCAGCGCGTTGGGTATCAGGGAACGCTTGTCGGAGAGACCATCTCGGAGACCTATGAGAGTGAACTCGAAACCCTTGGTGCATGGATGCAGAAACCGGACACGCAGCGCATACTGCTGTCAGCAGACGCGACAGACATGGGATTTGCGTGGTTTCAGGAACCGAACGGCAAAATCTGGTGGACGCTGGTGATGGGCCGGGAGGGCACCGCAGGCCCGGTCGCGTCCGAACCGGTCTCTTTCTGAGCTCAGGCGTTCAGCGCAACAAGCGTGTCATTCGCGACCATCGCATAGATCTCTTCGATCTCGTCGTTGGTCACCGCAATGCATCCCCACGTCCAGTCCGGATCATCCTTTTTGAACGGGTTTTTCTGGCCGTGAATAAAGATGTCACCACCTGCTGATTTCCCAGCCGCTTTCGCCGCCGCGACATCATTCACATTCGGATAAGAAATACCCAGCGAAAGATGGAACTGGCTGTTCGGGTTGCGGCGGTCAATGCGGTAGATGCCCTCGGGCGTCTTCCCGTCACCCTCAAACTGTTTGGGGCCGACAGGGGCAAAGCCAAGGTGGATATTATAGCTGCGCAAAACGGTGTCATTGTGCAGCAGATGCATGCGCCGCGCGCCTTTGTTCACCACGACAAAAGTGACGTCCGGCCCGTCATACCGACGAAACCTTGCATCCGTTGCACAGGCCCCCAGCGAAAGCATCGCTGCGGTGCCCAACAGTAACTCTCTTCGGCGCATTTACCTGCTGTCCCGTTTTTGTGCGTCTTTGCGACGCCCTGCTCTTTTCCCACAGGTAACATGAGAAACTGGTTAATCAACCTCACAAAACCGTCAGGTGGGCGGTTTGCTCTCCAGTTTTTCCTCAATCGCTGCCAGTCTTTGCAGCACTTCATCCCGGTAGGCGTCAGTTACCGCGCCGGCCTCTTCCTGATGGGCGTCCTGCATCGAGTTTACGATCAGACCCACCAGCAGGTTCACAACAGCGAACGTCGTCACCATGATGAACGGAACAAAGAAGGCCCAGGCGTAAGGATAAACTTCCATCACCGGGCGCACGATACCCATGGACCAACTCTCCAGCGTCATGATCTGGAACAGTGTGTAGCCACTCTGGGGCAGTGATCCGAACCACTGCGGAAAACTGCCCGCAAAAAGTTTGGTCGCCATGACCGCGCCGATGTAAAAGATGATCGCCATCAGCAGAAAGACACTGCCCATACCTGGCAGCGCGGTGATGAAACCTTCGACCACGCGGCGCAGACTTGGGGCCACCGAAATGACCCGCAACACCCGCAGAATACGCAGCGCCCGCAGCACAGAAAGACCCTGAGAGGCTGGTAACAGGGCAACGCCCACGATCACCAGATCGAACACGTTCCAGCCGCTGCGGAAAAAACGACCGCCGCGTGCGATCAGTTTGAGCAGAATTTCAACGATGAAAAAGGCAAGACACGCCTTGTCGAGCGCCAGAATGAGCGGTCCCGCCCGCGCCATCAGAGGCTCCGATGTTTCCATGCCGAGCACAACGGCGTTCAGCAGAATGACCGCCACCACTGTGTTGGTCACCCACGTCTTGTCCAGCCATCTGTCCAGTGCCTGCCGAAAGCTCATCTGATTCTCCTGTGCGTCACGCCCGCATATGGGGCGCGGTGAACCCGGCGACAAGCTCTGTATGCGCGGACCAGCGGAACTGATCCACGACCTGCACAAAATCAAGCTGCCAGCCGCCTGCAGCGAGTACAGCTGCATCGCGCGCAAAACTCACCGGGTTGCAGGAGACATATGCAATTTTCGGCACCTTTGTCTGAACAAGCTCAGCCACCTGCGCCTCAGCACCGGCGCGGGGCGGGTCCAGCACAATGGCTTCTGCTTTGGCCAGCTCATCCGGCATCAGCGGACGGCGGAACAGATCCCGTGTTTCCGTGGTCACCGCCTTCAGACCTTCTGCAAAACGCCATCCGGCATCCAGTGCGTTCATCATGGCAGCATCGCCCTCAACTGCATGCACAGCAGCCGTCTCCGCAAGCGGAAGAGCAAAGGTGCCGCATCCGGCAAAAAGATCAATGACCGTGCCAGCATCCCCAACGATCTCGCGCACGCAGTCTGTCAACGCCGCCTCGCCATGCGCTGTGGCCTGCAGGAAAGCACCCGGCGGCGGTGTCACAACAGCGCGACCAACGCCGTGACGCGGCGGTTCCCGCATGGCGACAACCTCGTCGCCCCAAGTCAGGCGCACGAGCCCATGTGTATCGCAGATCAGCGCCAGCTGCTGCCGCAGCGGACCGTCCAGCGGTTTCCCATGCGTGACTGCGACGTCGAGGCCGTTTTCCATTGCCGTGATCATCACGGACAGGGCGGTTTTGCGGCTTGCGCCGGCAATCGCGAGAGCTTCGGCAACGCGCTGCCCCGCCAGAACGGAAGGTTCCAGCAGAATACAGTCCGGAATAGGGACGATCGTGTCCGACGCACGCCCGTGAAACCCCACCATCGCCCCTTTTTTGGTACGGCGCGCAGCAAAACCAGCGCGTCTGCGGGAACGTGCGGGCGACGTAACGATGGGCCGGAATTCAGTCTCTAACTGATGCGCCAGGAGCGCGTTGCGCACAATGTCCACTTTCCAGTCGGCAACAAACTGATCGTCTGCATGCTGCAGCTGGCATCCGCCACACGACCGGAAATGCCGGCAGGGCGCAGACACCCGCCGGTCAGAAGGCCTGATGATCCGCACGTCCTGCGCGCCACCTTCCGAAACCGTTGCGCTGACCCGTTCGCCCGGCAGAGTCAGGGGCAGAAAAACCGGGCCTTCGGCGATACCGTCTCCCTGAAGTCCGAGCCGCGTTACTGTGTATTCTGTCATGCCTCTGCCCTGGTCGCCGCGGACCTATTCGGCCGCTTCGGTCCGGATAAACCCACCGGACTGCCGGTTCCAGTACCTTGTATAGAGTTTTCCGCGTGCCAGCAGATCGGTGTGCGTTCCGTCCTCGGCGATATGACCATCTTCCATCACGATGATGCGGTCCATTTCCGTCAGCGTGGAAAGACGGTGCGCAATGGCCAGAACGGTTTTGCCTTCCATCACACGTTCCAGTGCTGTCTGAATGGATGCCTCAACCTCACTGTCGAGCGCTGAGGTGGCCTCGTCGAGCACGAGGATCGGCGCATCCTTGAGAATGGCACGCGCAAGCGCAATCCGCTGACGCTGACCGCCGGAGAGTTTCACACCCCGTTCGCCCAGGTGCGCGTCGTACCCGGTACGGCCCGCATGATCCTGAAGCTCCAGAATGAACTCATGCGCCTCCGCCTTCCTGGCCGCTGCGATGATGTCATCGTCCGTCGCATCCGGCCGGCCATAGGAAATGTTATCCCGCGCCGACCTGTTGAACATTGCCGTTTCCTGCGTGACCATACCGATATTGCGGCGCAGGCTTTCCTGGGTCACGCCGGTGATGTCCTGTCCGTCGATCATGATCCCGCCCTCTTCGGCGTCGTAGAGACGCAAAAGCAGGGCAACTAGGGTCGATTTCCCGGCACCGGAAGCACCGACAATGCCCAGCTTCTCGCCGGGTCTGATATCAAGGCTGATGTTCCGGACGCCACCCGTATCGCGACCGTAGGCAAAGCCAACATCGTTCAGCTGAATGCCACCCTCATGCACATCCAGATCACGTGCCCCCGGCACATCCTCAACACGGTTGCGCGGTGTCAGCGTGCGGATACCGTCCTCGACTTCCCCGATATTGGAATAGATCGCCATCAGGGTGAAACTGACCCAGCCGGTCATCTGCGCAATACGGATCGCCACCGCCCCGGCGGCAACGATGTCACCCTGCGTGGCCTGACCCGATTGCCAGAGCAGGATCGTTCCCCCCAGCAGAATAACCGGAAGAATGCCTGCCAGCGTCATCAGCGCAAATCGGAAACCAGCGGCGAGATACCCGAACTCAATCGCCCGCTCACGGAACGTCTGCATTGAGCCAAGTGCCGCCCGGTCCTCGTGATCTGCATGGGCGAAAAGCTTGACCGTTTTGATGTTGGTGATCGTGTCGACCACCTGGCCCGACACCATTGCACGCGCGCCGGCGCGCCCCGCAGAGCGTTTCCGGATGCGCGGCAGATACCAGTTGATCATCGCGAAATAGAAGATCAGCCAGATGCCAAAACCCAGTGCCACGCGCCAGTCGATGGCAAACAACAGCAGGACGGAACCGACAAGTGACGCGAGCGCAAAGGCCACGACATTGATGACTTCGGACACTACATCCGTGACCGCCCGCGCCGCCTGCATCTGTTTCTGGGCAATGCGTCCGGCAAAATCGTCATCAAAGAATCCGACCGTCTGCCCAAGCGTCCAGCGGTGCAGGCGGGACAGCACCAGCGGGTTGACGTTGGGCTGTACGATGATCGCGTTTGCTGAGGCCGAAAAACCAAAGAGCAAAGGTCGGGCGATTACAAAGAACGCCACGGCCCCGGCAATCAGTGCAATATTGCCACCATCAAAGAACGCCTCCGCCCCGGAGCGGGCCGTCGCATCAATGACCATGCCGAGGATGAGCGCGGTTCCGGCCTCCATCGCGCCCGCCGCCGCCGACAGAAAGGCCGCCAGCCACAGCGCGGGCCAGGCACCATTGAGGCACCAGCGCATGAATGCGCCCAGCGTCTGTGGTGGAGGGCCTTCTGCTGTGCGGAAGGCATCAATCCAGTTCTCTATTTTCATGCCTCGTCACCGGTACTCAGGAAACCGCCCGACTGTCGGGCCCAGAATTCTGCATATAGGCCACCCTGCGCCAAAAGCGCGTCATGCGGGCCATCTTCCACGATACGTCCCTGATCCAGCACCAGAATGCGGTCCATTTCGGCAATGGTGGACAGACGGTGCGCAATTGCAATCACGGTCTTGCCTTCCATCATGCCATAGAGCGTGTCCTGAATGGCCGCTTCCACCTCGCTGTCGAGCGCGCTGGTCGCCTCATCCAGCAACAGGATCGGCGCATTCTTCAGGATCACCCGGGCGAGCGTCACGCGCTGGCGCTGACCGCCGGACAGTTTGACACCGCGCTCGCCGACCTGAGCGTCATAGCCGGACCGCCCCTGCGGATCTTCCAGATCGAGAATGAACTCATGCGCCTGTGCCTGCCGTGCGGCTGCGATCATTTCCTCTTCGGTTGCATCTGCACGCCCGTAGAAAATGTTATCCCGCACCGACCGGTGCAGCAGCGAACTGTCCTGCTGAACCATGCCGATGGCGAGGCGCAGACTGTCCTGCGTGACATGCCGGATATCCTGGCCGTCGACCGAAATAGTCCCGCTTTCCGCGTCGTAAAAACGCAAAAGCAGCTTTACCAGTGTTGATTTCCCGGCACCGGACCGTCCGACCAGACCAACCTTTTCGCCACGGCGGATCGTCAGGTTGATCCCGTCAAGACCGCCGCTTTCACGTCCGTAGTGATGCCGCACGTCCTTCAGAACGATTTCTCCCTCGGTCAGACGCAGCGGTTTGGCGTCGCGGTCATCCACGAGGGTCACAGGCTGGGCAATGGTCTCCATTCCTTCCGCCACAACGCCGAGCTGCCGGAAAAACGTGGTCAGCGCCCACATGATCCAGCCGGTCATCGCATTCAGCCTCAGCGTCAGCGCCGTGGCCGCTGCCACCACACCGACACTCGCCTCGCCAGCAACCCACAATGCAATGGCCCAGCCGACAACACCCACGATCAGCAGACCGTTCAGCATAACCAGCGTGCCGTCCATGATCGTGAAGATGCGCATCTCCTTCTGGAACGTTTCGCGCGAGTATTCGATGGCACCCTTCGCGTATTCCAGTTCCTGCTCGTGGTGGGCGAACATCTTGACCGAATGGATATTGGTGTAGGCGTCGACAACGCGGCCTGTCACCTCGGACCGGGCATTGGATGCCTCCTGTGACGCGGGTCCTACACGTTTCACCGTCCAGTGCACCAGCCAGCCATAGAGCACAAACCAGATGAGCAGCGGCAAAAGCAGGCGTGGATCAGACGTGCTGAGCAGGATGGCAGCGCCCAGCAGATAGGCCAGCGAAAAGGAAATCGCGTCAAACACCTGAAAGACAACCTCACCAGCCGCTGGCGGTGTCTGCATGATCCGGTTGGCAATCCGCCCGGCGAAGTCATTTTCGAACCAGCCCACAGACTGCCGCAGGACCTGACGATGCGCGCGCCAGCGGATCAGCGTGCCAAAGTTCGGCAGAATGGCGTTATTCAGCAACCCGATGTCCAGCAGTTGCAACACCGGCCGTATGAAAATTATACCCAGCGCGACGAGAATCAGCTCTGTGCCATAGGTGCTCCAGACCAGCGCCGGTTCACCTTCCAGCAGATCAACAACGCGCCCCATGTAGAAAATCAGTCCAACCTCGATCGCGGCAACGATCACAGACATGAGCGCTGCCCAGAAGAACACCCGCTTGAACGGCTGCGAGTATTCCCACAGGAACGGCCACAGTTTCTGCGGCGGATGATCGGTTTCGGTGTAGCTGGTGTACGGGTCGACGAGTCGTTCGAAAAAGCGGAACATTGGGGAAGTCCTGGAAGAGAATAACAGAAATGCTCAGGCGCCGGTCCGGGCCTGACGGGAAGGGTTATGCCAGCCTCAGCTGTTCCAGATCCCGCGATACATTTCGTATTCCTCCGCTCTTGTCCGGCGTGTGTAGCAGACAGACACACAATCTGTCGAGGTTTTCATTCAGGCGCGAGCAGTTCATCGCGCGTCAGGCTGAAATCAGAGGCAATCCAGCGCGCCTTCAAGTCCTTCAGTGCGCGGCCCAGCGCCGGCCCCTGAAGCGCGGGCATCAGATCTTTTGCTGTGACGGGAAACACCGCACCGGCCCCGCGTGCGACAGCCGCGATCTCATCGGCGTCCGGCTCAAATCCGGCCACTGCGCCGCGCTGGATGAGGGCGGCCATCGCAATTTCCGCCCCGAATTCCCAGCCAAGCGCGCCCGCCGGTGCACCGTTCCATGCGGCGTCACTCATGTCGCTCAGTGTCCTGGCATGCTTACGGCTGAGACGCAGCCGGTCAGGCACATCTGTGCCCCCAAGCACAGCAAGACGCAAAAGCGGGTCAGGTGCGAGACCCATCTGCGCCTCAAGATGTATAGCTGGCGCAAGGAACCTATCATCCGCACCCGGCAGGATACGGCCCAGAACACCAGTCTGGCGCATCACGGCAACAGCGGGGGCCGGGTCCGGGGCATGTAAAAGGCGCAGCACCTCATGACCCACCCGCTCGGCAGAAAGCGTTTCAAGGCCATCCGTATTGCCCGCTATGGCGCTGAGCGCGTCGGGGTCAAAGCCCGCCGTCGCCGGCGCATACCAGGCATGGAACCGGAAAAACCGCAGAATACGAAGGTAATCTTCCTGAATACGGCGGTCAGGATCTTCGATGAAGCGGATTCTGCGTGCAAGACAATCCGGCAGGCCGCCCAGCGGATCCACCACACGACCGTCCGGCGTTGCATAAAGCGCGTTCATTGTGAAATCACGCCGCCGCGCGTCCTCGGCTATGTCCGTTGAGAATGAAACCACCGCGCGCCGGCCGTCGGTTTCAACATCCCTGCGGAACGTCGTCACCTCAAATCCGAGACCTCCGGACACGACGGTCACTGTCCCGTGGTCTATGCCCGTCGGAACCGCGCGGAGCCCAGCGTCTTTTGCAAGACGCATGACTTCTTCGGGCAGTACATCCGTTGAGAGATCTGTGTCGCCGCCATCTTTCCCAAGCAGCGCGTCCCGGACACATCCACCCACAAAATAGACACGCCCGCCCCCGGATGATACCGCCGCACAGACTTTCTGCGCATCCGGGTCGCTCAGCCACGTGGTCTGCGGCGGGATCAGAGTTTCATCTGTTCGGTCCATGCCCTGAGCATACGCGCAGTCGCACCCCAGATGTAATAGGGTCCGTAAGGAACGGTATAATATGACCGCATCTGACCCCGCCAGCGCCGGCCTTCGATGCGGAAGTTGTGCGGGTTCAGGACATGGGCCAGCGGGACATGAAACACTTCGTCGACCTCGCCCGGTTCCGGCCTGATCTCGAATGCTGTCGTTACGCGCGCGATCACCGGTGTGACCAGAAAGCCCGTGACCGTTTCATGCGCGGGCAGCGTCCCCAGAATTTCCGCCGCAGTCCGTGGCAGACCAACTTCCTCTTCGGCCTCGCGCAGAGCGGCGGCTGTGACATCTTTGTCGCCATCATCCTGCTTGCCGCCGGGAAAGGCGATCTGCCCCGGATGGTGCTTCAGCGCGGACGACCGTTTGGTGAGCAGAACGGACAGCGCGTCGTCCGTCCCGGTGATCGCAACCAGCACACCAGCCGGACGCAGCCTGCGCCCCTCAGGAAGAACCGTTTCAGGATTGAGATCAAAGTCAGATGAAGGCGGACCCGGACGGCTCAGCGCCGCCCGGATCCGGTCTGTGTCAGGCGTCATCGCCAGCCTGTTCTGCCTCGAAACCCACTGATGCAGGGTCCAGGTCATAATGTGCACCACAGAACTGACAATCCGCAGTAACGCGCCCCTCTTCGGTGGTCATCTTCTCAATGTCGCGGGCGGAATAGATCGACAGGCTCTGACGCACACGATCTTCCGAACATGTGCACCCGAACCGGACGGTCTGCGCGTCATAAACCCGTGGCTGTTCCTCATGAAACAGGCGCAGCAGCAGATCGTTTGGCGGCAGCGTCGGCCCGATCAGCTCGATGTCCTCGACCGTATCCAGCAGGACGTTCACGCGTCTCCAGTTTTCCGCCTCGTCATCCTGGACCAGATCACCAGCTGTCAGAACAGAGCCCGTTCCCTCGCCGGTGGCGACGAACGGTGATGCCTTGGGCATGTGCTGAAGCATGATGCCACCTGCGCGCCAGTGCTCTCCGACTCCGGGTTCTGTGGATTTGCCATAGCTCAGCGAGAACCGCGTCGGCAACTGTTCCGACTGCGCAAAATAGGCCTCGGCACAGGACGCCAGCGAGGCGCCGTCGAGCGGGGTAATCCCCTGATACGGCGTCATGCCTTTACCCTGGTCGATCATGATCGCGAAATACCCTTCGCCCACCTGTTCAAACGGCGGCGCATCCGTAAGACGGTCCGCGTCATAGCTCGCATAGGCGCGGATACGCGCCGGACCACCTTCGGTCTCGGGACCATAATAGTCTGTTGCGATCATCCGCACGGCACCCTTGGACTGGACCTGCAGCTGCAGTTTCCAGCGCAGCTTGATCGTCTGACCGATCAGCGCTGTCAGCAGAGCCATCTCAGCTACGAGTGCCTCCACCTGCGGCGGATAATCGTGCTGGCTGAGAATACCGTTCAATGCACTGTCCAGCCGCGCAACGCGGCCGCGCATATCACTGGCGTCGAGTTGGAAAGGCAGGACGGTGTCGTCCCACGCGATTTGCTGTCCATGTGTCATTGGGGTTTCCTTATCAGCCGTTGCCTGGCATACCCGCGTCCATATATGGGTCCGGGCCCGGTTGAAAAGAGGGTGAGCCAGAATGATACGACGGGTCGGCCATGCGCCGGACGCAGGTCAGCGCTATGTTGTGAGGCCGGGTGCCTATGCAATCCTGCCTTTGAAAGACGGGGTTCTTCTGACATGTCAGCTTTCGGATATTGTCGATGTTCAGTTGCCAGGCGGTGGAATCGACCCGGGCGAAAGCCCTCTGCAGGCTCTGCACCGCGAGGTCATGGAAGAAACCGGCTGGCGGATTTCACACCCCAGACGCCTTGGTGCCTTCCGGCGGTTTGTCTTTATGCCGGAATACGACATCTGGGCCGAAAAAGTCTGCCATATCTTTCTGGCCCGCCCGACCCGCCAGACAGCAGAACCGTCAGAGCCGGATCACGCAACCCTTGTGCTGAGCCCTTCAGAAGCCGTTGATATGCTTGGAAACGACGGCGACCGGATGTACGTGAAGCGTTACTTTGGTGCTGTCTGACCACTGTATTCAAACAGGATGCCCGAAACATCATCCGGGAATTCGTCGATCCCGGCAAACTCTGACAGTTTCCAGACAAGCGATTCCAAAAAGGCCGTGCCTTCTGCGTCGCCCAGACCTGCGAGCATCTTTTCAAGCCCGTCCTCACCCAGCATTTCGCCATCACCGGCAGGACATTCGGTTACGCCATCGGACAGGATAAGCAGACGGTCACCGGGGTTCAGCTGAACCTCGAACTGCGAGAATGTCACACCGGACATAAGACCGACCGGAAAACCGCCGGTACCATCCTGCTCCATTGAACCATCTGCACGCAGGACCACAGGATGCGGGTGCCCCGCCTGACCCATCACAACATGTCCGTTGGCCAGATCAATGTCCGCAAGGATCAGCGTGAAATAATGTTCGGTCTCCATTTCATCGAGGACCAGTTCATTCAGCGTTTCAATCGCTTCGGCGGGCGGGCGCGACCGGTAAGTACCGTCGGCTGTTTTTTCGAGCGCGATGTTCTGATCCGGTGCGCTGCCGGAGAGGTAGCCAGCCAGGCGTGCCGTCATCAGCGCTGAGCTGATACCGTGACCCGAGACATCAATTGCAAAGAGCCCCAGATGACCGGGCGCAGCAGGATAAAATCCAACGAGATCGCCGCCCACATGGCCGCTTGACCGCAAGAGCAGCGAAAGGTCACCCCCTTCAAAGGAACGGTTTTTTTCCCGGATCAGAGACTGCTGAAGCTTCTTGGCCTCCAGAAGGTCACCGTCGAGGGAATCGTAGAGACGCTGCAATTCGTCCAGCGTTTCGCTGATGACGCTGTTTTTCATCGTCAGTTCGCGCTGCATCTTCAGGATGCGTTCGCCCGCGGTGATGCGGGCGCGCAGCTCATTTCCGTCAACAGGTTTTGTCAGGAAGTCGTCTGCACCGGAATCGAGACCTTCCGCGATTTCGTTCTTCTCGCTTTTGGAGGTGAGCAGGATGAAATAACCATACTGATCACTGGTCAACTTTCTGAAAGCGTTACAGAATTCAATCCCTGACATACCGGGCATAACCCAGTCGCTGATCACAATTTCGGGCTGTTGCGCGTGGCAGAGCTCCAGCGCTTCTTCTCCGGATGCGGCCTCGATCACATTGAAGCCCCATCGCGCCAGCAGACTGGTCAGGATTTTACGCTGCAGCCGGCTGTCATCAACAACAAGAACGAGACGCGTCTGCGCCTCGTCATCTGATGTTGATGTATCTGGACCGTTAGGCAGGAAAGCCGGCATTCGAGTCTCTGTTCACATGTGTTCAGAGTGTGAGTAGTGACCCCGCGTTAAGGACAGGTGAAAGATAAAATTCTAGTGGAAACACCGATTCCGCTAACCTCGGGTTAGGACTCAGCAAGGCAGTGTTCCAGGCGCATATGCGTGGAGAAAACTATGATTGACTGGGATCGCGTTCGCGCACTGCGCGAGGAGGTCGGGACAGAAGACTTTGAGGAAGTCGTTGAACTTTTCCTCGATGAAGTCGATTCCGAAATTGAGAACCTCGACCAGAACTGTACCAATCTTGGCGAAAAGCTGCATTTTCTGAAAGGCAGTGCGCTCAGTCTTGGTTTCCGCAAGTTTTCCCACCTGTGCCAGGAGGGCGAAGCAGGCGTTTCAGCGGGGGGTGGCGATCAGATTGACGTGCCCGCACTGCTCACCTGTTACCAGGCGTCCCGGGACGATTTTCTGGAAAATCTCACAACTGAAGTTTCCGGTCAGACGAGCCTGTAGAGACCGCCCGGACCCTCAGCTTCCAGAATATCGGCTGCTTTCCCGTGCAGTTTCTGCATACCGGCAATCCACCGGTCATGGTCCTGCGCGCGCCTGATTGCAAAGGACCTCACGTCAGGATGCGGCAGGATCAGAAAATCCCCCACCATGGCGCCGTCAACAATCACTCCGGCAACTTCATCCGCTGTCAGCAAACCTTCACCTTTCTGCGCATCTTCATCTTTCAGTCCGATCAGCGGCGTTGCCACATACTGCGGGCAGACAACACTGACAGAGATGCCCTGATGACCATGCGAAATGGACAACGACTCCGCGAAGCTGACTGCCGCCTGTTTACTTGCAGAATAGGCCGCGTCCCCGATCTGGTTCAGTAACCCGGCTGCCGAAGCAACCGTTATAAAACCTCCCGAACCCCGCGCCAGCATCTCGGGAAGAACCGCCCGCGCAGCAAAAACCTGCGCCATGACGTGAACTGCGAAACTCCGTTCCCAGACAGCGTCCGGCGCGGACGCTGCATGATCCGGCTGGTACCCCATAAAGCCCGCGTTAGAGACAAAAATATCGACAGAGCCGAACCTGTCACGAACCGCGTCACACAACGCAATGACATCCGCCTCGCGCGTGACATCGCAGGTGAAGCCCTCACATGACAGACAGCGGGCTTTCTGCTGAACGACATCTGCATCCAGATCCGCGATCGTCACCTTTGCACCCAAACGGATCATCCGGGTCGCCAGGGCTGCACCAATACCGCTGGCACCGCCGGTAATCACCACTGACTTTCCAGCGAAATCCATGCCCGCTCAGATCACGAACTGCGCCAGCGTCTCATCATTGGTGATGTCGGTATACGTGAACCCTGCATCATCAATACGCTGGAACATTTCGGCGAAATTCTGAGGCTGATCCGTTTCTATCCCGATCAGCACGGACCCGAAGTTACGGGCTGATTTTTTCATATACTCAAAGCGCGTGATGTTATCCTGTGCACCGAGTGTCTGCAGAAAGTCTTTCAGAGCACCAGGCCGCTGCGGCAGCCTGAGAATGAAGTACTTCTTGAGACCCGCATACCGCTGTGCGCGTTCCTTGACCTCGGGCAGGCGTTCAAAGTCAAAATTGCCACCCGATGCGACACAGACAACCGTTCTGCCCCGGATCAGTTCGGCAATTTCGCTCAGCGCCTCGACCGCCAGCGCACCCGCCGGTTCGAGTACGACGCCCTCAACATTCAGCATGTCCACGATCGTGGCGCAGATGCGGTCCTCAGAGAGATGTACAATTTCCGACGGGCTCACATCTTTGAGCCGGGCAAAGGTCTTTTCACCCAGTTTCGCGACCGCCGCCCCATCAACAAAACTGTTGATCGGCGACACATCCACCGGTTTGCCCTCTTCAATCGCAGCGCCAAGACTTTTGGCCCCGGACGGCTCGACAAAGGTGTATTCAGTCTCTGTCCCGAAGAAACTGCGCACACCCGCAGAAAGCCCGCCGCCGCCGACGGGCAGCACGACGCGATCGGGAACACGACCAAGTTGCTGTTCCGTTTCTGCGGCGACAGACGCCTGCCCTTCGATCACGTCCTCATCATCAAAGGGCGACAAAAAATGCGCGCCGGCCTCAGCGCAGAATTCCTGGGCCCGTGCCAGCGTCTGATCAAAATAGTCGCCGACCATGCGCACTTCGACAAAGTCACCACCAAACATCCGGGTCTTCATGACCTTCTGTTCCGGCGTGGTCACCGGCATGAAGACAACGCCGCGAACGGCGAAATGCCGGCACATGAACGCAACACCCTGCGCATGATTACCCGCACTGGCACAGACAAACATGTCATGCTGTGGGATAACCTTGCGCATCGCATTGAACGCACCACGCAGCTTGTAAGATCTGACCGGGCTCAGATCTTCACGCTTCAGCCAGATGTCGGCTTTGTAGCGGGCACTTAACAGATCGTTGCGCATCAGCGGGGTAGCAGGAAAGACATCCCGCATTGCGGTCGCCGCTGCTTCAGCGCTTTTCCGGAAGGACTGGGTCATTCTGCTTCACTGCCGCATCACTACGGGAAGGGCAAGGAATACATCGGTATGCCTCAGGTCAGTTCCCGTTTTTCGATGTAAACGCCGTAAAGCGTAGTAAGGATACTGACATTGATCATGGGCAGAACCAGAAGGGATGCAAAGACCACCAACAGGGCCCCGAGTACCGGGACAAAGGCCAACAGGGTAAAGGCTATCTGCACCACCAACTGAAACAACAGCGACACGACCAGAAGAGCGATGAATGTCCCCGTCTCTCCCCTGGTCGCTGCCCAGGCCTCGCCTATCGGGAGTGGTTTGCCGACCGCAGCCGCCGGCAGAATAATGGACAGGCGATAGAAGACGAGAACAATGACCAGAATGAACACGATAAGGACGGGGACACCAAGCAATGGCGCCGATTGCGCGAAAGCTACGCCGACAAACATAACGGGCAACATAAATGCGGCCCCGATCAGCCCCAGCAGAAAACTCCGCCCGAGGTAAGCAAGAATTCTGTCGAACCGGAATGGAGGCAGCAGCTGGTCAGGATATTCCTCCAGAAGGATAAATCTATGCCACGCGACAGCGATCCAGAGCACGATGAGGAAAAAGATGGGAACAACGACGAAGGCTGCCAGAAACAGGAAACCTGCACTTGGTTCATGCGCAATGGTTCCGGCATTCTCATCAAATACTTCGCGCGGCACGCCAGCTACAAAAAACAGTGCAACAATGGCAGCGACCGCAATCAGTGCCGGCCCGACCGTGATGTGAAGAACCTGTCTGAAGTTCCCCAGCACCATCCGCACAGAGTGCGCAAAGATCTTCCATCCCAGCACAACCCGATCTCCTCAAAACTCATTAACAATCTCCGGAACGGTAAAACCGCATTTTGAGAGTGCGTCAATTCGCAAAACTTGCCGAGCGTTTCAAAAAGCGGTAGGGCGCTTTCCAAACCGAAAAGGAAGAATTCATGTCCGCGCCCAAGAAAGTTGTGCTCGCCTATTCCGGCGGTCTTGATACCTCAATCATCCTGAAATGGCTGCAGACCGAATACGGCTGCGAAGTTGTGACTTTCACCGCCGATCTGGGCCAGGGAGAGGAGCTCGAACCTGCCCGCAAAAAAGCGGAAATGATGGGTGCGACGGACATCTATATCGAGGACCTGCGCGAAGAATTCGTGCGTGATTTCGTGTTCCCGATGTTCCGTGCAAATGCGGTCTACGAGGGCCTTTACCTGTTGGGTACGTCAATTGCGCGTCCGCTGATCTCGAAACGCCTCGTGGAAATTGCAGCGGAAACCGGTGCCGATGCCGTGGCCCATGGCGCGACCGGCAAGGGCAACGATCAGGTCCGGTTTGAGCTGGCCGCCTATGCGCTGAACCCGGACATCAAGGTGATAGCACCCTGGCGTGAATGGGATCTGTCGAGCCGTACGAAACTGATCGACTTTGCTGAAAAGAACCAGATCCCGATCGCCAAGGACAAACGCGGTGAGGCACCGTTCAGCGTCGATGCGAACCTGCTGCACACCTCCTCCGAGGGGAAGGTGCTGGAGGACCCGGCAGTTGATGCACCTGACTATGTTTACCAGCGGACCGTGCACCCCGAAGATGCGCCCGATACGCCGGAATACATCGAGATCGGGTTTTCGAAGGGCGACGCTGTCAGCATCAACGGCGAAGCGATGTCGCCTGCCACGATCCTGACAAAGCTCAACGAACTGGGTGGAAAACACGGTTGTGGCCGTCTCGACCTGGTTGAGGGCCGCTTTGTAGGCATGAAATCACGGGGCATCTACGAGACGCCGGGCGGTACACTGCTACTGGAAGCACACCGTGCCATCGAATCCATCACACTCGACCGTGGCGCAATGCACCTCAAGGACGAACTGATGCCGCGTTATGCAGAACTGATCTACAACGGTTTCTGGTTCTCACCCGAGCGCACCATGCTGCAGGCCGCGATTGACGCGAGCCAGGAACACGTCGAAGGCACCGTGCGCCTGAAACTCTACAAAGGCCATGTGCGCACCGTTGGCCGCTGGTCCGACCGGTCGCTTTATTCCGAAGCGCATGTGACATTCGAGGATGATGCGGGCGCTTACGATCAGAAAGATGCGGCAGGCTTTATCCAGCTGAACGCACTGCGCCTCAAACTGCTGGCTGCACGGGACAAAAGATTGGAGCGTTGATGCTGGAAGCGCGGGAAGCACTTTCGCAACACCAGGAAACGCTCGAAGCTCTTACCGTCGATCCTGTTCAGCAGGGTTTCGTGGCAAGTAATGCAAAAACCTTTCGCCAGTGGCCGCATGAGAAGGGTGCTGAGGTTTTCGGGTTATGGGACGGCAGCATTGCTGTTGGGCTGATGGCCTGCATTGATTTGCGGAAGTCAGATGAACTGACGCCGGAAGATGATCCGGAAACTGCGTATCTTTGGCGTCTGATGATTGCCAAAGGTCAGCAACGCAAAGGATACGGCAGAGCGGCACTTGCCTTGTTTGAAAATTGGGCTTCGGCACGTGGGTTGGTCCGTCTCGAGACATCCGTCGTTCCCGGCAATACCGCCGCACGCAAGCTCTACACGTCCTTCGGATTTCTGCCAACTGGCAGGGTGATGGAGGGAGAGGACGTGCTTATCCGACCGGCAGCATCCGGATAAGCCTGGTGATTCATCGGGTGCGCGCAGCATCCAACAGAAGTTCATAGTGCGGCATGGCCTGCTCCAGCAGTTCGGCAAAACGGTTTTCCAGCTCGGGGAGCGGCCCTTCAGCTTCTGCAAATCCCGTACTATTATGAACGGCCCCATACCAGTGTTTAGCCCAGATACCATCTTCTGCGCGCGGCCCGGAACGCCAGCGCAGCATCATCGGATCGAACGGCAAACCAATAGCATCGCAGAGCCGCGTCAGCGTACCTTCCGGATCTGCGCGGATATCCGTACTGTCCACTACGACACCGCCTAGGGTATCAAAAACGCGGACCTGGTGTTCGAAACCAATATCATCCAGAGAGACTTCCGGATATTTGGCGGCATAACTGGCGATCACTCGGGCCGGATGGCGTATGAGGTGCACGTTCACACATTCCTGCGCCCAATCCATCGGAAATCCCGGCAGCATATGATGTGGCATATGCTTCATATAAAAATGCGGCGTCGTAACAGGCGCCAGACAGGCTCTGGCCACTTTTTCGGGATCGGTCTCATGTGCCGCGATGATTTCCTTATCCATCGGATGCGAGCGGCCGGAAACTGCGAGACTGGGCGCGTAAAAGGGTTCATCCCAGACGGTGAAATCCCCCCGCGCCAGAAAACTGTACATCATGGCCGTCGACAGGTTCCGCGGCCCTGACCACATAGCAATTCGCATTCCCACCCCCGCACATTCCGAAAATGTTTCAGCACACGCAGCTCGGCACGCCTGCCTGTTACAAACCGACCGTAAAAACGGCCGTCGGCAATGCCAAGCCGTAAACTGTGCTCACCTGCGCGTGACATCACAGTCTGATGAATTGCCTGATCTCAGTTCGCGCTACACTTTGATCACAAAGGAGACCGAACATGCTGACTTTTTCCTCGCTGAAGACATACGCGCTGGCCGGAATGATTATGATCGGCTTTGCAGCCCAGGCAAAGATGGCCACTGCGGACGAACTGGAAACCCTGACCGTTGCCGGGGGCTGTTTCTGGTGCGTCGAAGCCGACTTTGAACGGGTCGATGGCGTGACCGGAGCCGTGTCCGGGTACACCGGCGGCACGGTGGAAAATCCGACCTATAAACAGGTCACCCGTGGTGGCACCGGCCACTACGAGGCGGTCCAGATCACCTATGATCCTTCAATCGTGTCCCGTGCCACTCTGCTGAACCTGTTCTTCCGTTCGGTTGATCCGACAGATGCCGGTGGTCAGTTCTGCGACCGTGGCGAGAGCTACAGAACCGCAATCTTTGCTGACACGCCGCAAGCTCAGGAAGAAGCGGCCGCAGCCAAGGCAAAAGCCGGCAAGGTGCTGGGTGCAACGATCGTGACACCGATCCTGCCTGCGTCGGAGTTTTACCTGGCCGAAGAGTACCACCAGGATTACTACAAATCGACCGATCTGGTGATCACCCGCTTTGGCCCAAAACGCAAAGCATCCGCCTACAAAGCATACCGGAATGCCTGCGGCAGGGATCAGCGGGTTCAGGAACTCTGGGGAGCTGACGCGCCTTTCCTGCCGAGCTGATCAGCGAAAAGTGAAATCCTCGATCTCTTTCAGATCGGGGATCACATCCGCAGTCCCCTCGCGCATCACCATCAGCGCTCCGGCTTTTGTTGCGAGGCCAATCGCCTGCGCCATCGGCATACCACGGTCGAGACCCGCAACAAGGTAACCGGTAAAGGTGTCCCCGGCGCCGGTTGTATCAACAGGATCGACCGGGATTGCCGGAAACGTGACAGGTTCCTGCCCTTTGGAAAACCAGACACAGCCTTCACTACCTTTGGTGACAACAACGTCATTGCAGGGCAAATCCCCCGGGTCAGAGCCTGTTTCCTGTGCAAGCTGCGCTGCTTCCACAGCGTTGAGAACCAACAGATCAACATGATCAATGACCGCGCGAACAGCATCAGCGTCAAAAGGGGCTGCCGCATAAACGACGCGCATCCCAAGGCGTCCGGCCATCTCAACTGCGTCGGACTGGCAATTCGTTTCGTTCTGCGTGACAAGAATGTCACCCGTTTGCGCAGTACTGATCGCGGCGCCGATCATATCTGCGGTGATCCCACGGTTGGCCCCGGCCAGAAGAACGATTGTGTTCTCGCCCTGCGGATCGACACAGATGTTGGCATGGCCGGTCGGCAGATCAGAGATCACGATATGCCGGGTATCAACACCGTATTCGAGCAACCGTTCCACGGCCCAGCGCCCGTCGGCGCCGACGGCACCGATATGCACAACTCTGGCAGCGGCCCGTGCAGCGGCCACTGACATATTGGCACCTTTACCGCCCAACCCGCGGATCATACTGCCGGCCGCAAGTGTCTCGCCCGCGACTGGCTGATGCGGGACCCGATAGACATTATCGGCGTTGATTGAGCCGAGGTTAAAGACGGTCATCAGCCGACCTTGCAGGCGGCGAGCACGGCCATGTTCAGGATATCGTTTGCTGTTGAAACCGTCGAACAGATCTGGATCGACCCATCCACACCAGCCAGAATCGGCCCGATGACAGTGGCACCGGCCATTTCCTGCATCAGTTTCACCGAAATACTGGCCGAATGTCGTGCCGGTACCACCAGAATGTTTGCAGGCCCGGTCAGGCGCGAGAATGGATAGGCTGACTGCGCCGTGGCGTTCAGCGCCACATCCACGGTCATCTCCCCTTCGTATTCAAAAGTCACACCGCGCGCATCCAGCACTTCCGGCGCGCGCGCCATTTTCTCCGCCCGCTCCGACACCGGATAGCCAAAGGTCGAAAAGCTCACAAACGCAACGCGTGGTTCCAGACCCATGTTCTGCGCCACCGTTGCCGCGCGTTCCGCGATGGTGGCAAGATCTTCCTCATCCGGCCACTCGTGTACCAGCGTGTCCGCGATAAAGATAATCCGGCCCTTGTGCAGCAGCGCGGTGATGCCAACCGCCCCGTCATACTTCGAAGCATCGTAAACGTGGTTGATCCGGTCCAGAATATGCGCGGATTTACGCGTCGCACCTGTTACCAGACCATCGCCGTGCCCGTGCGCCAGCATCAGCGCAGAGAAGACATGGCGGTCCCGTGCGGCGAGGCGATGAATGTCCTGGGCGTCAAAACCCCCGCGTTTGAGCCTGTTGTAGAGAAAATCCTTGTAGGTATCGAGGTGGTTCGTATTCGCCGCGTTCACGACTTCGATCTCGCGTACGGCATCGGGCATACCAGCCTTTTCCAGCTTGGCCTTCACATCGTCCTGCCGGCCGACGACCAGTGCTTTGCCGAGACCGGAACGCTGATACATCACCGCAGCGCGCAGGACACGCGGGTCATCACCTTCTGCAAAGATCATACGCGCCTGATTGGCACGCGCCCGGGCGTTGATGCCGCGCAGAATGCTCGCCGTCGGATCCATGCGTGTTTTCAGGGAAAGCTCATAGGCTTCCATGTCGATGATCGGGCGACGCGCGGCGCCCGTATCCATCCCGGCCTTGGCGACAGCTGGCGGCACGCGGTGAATAAGACGCGGGTCAAACGGCGTCGGGATGATATAATCGCGCCCGAACGACAGGCTCTTTCCATAGGCCAGCGCCACTTCGTCGGGCACATCCTCGCGGGCCAGGTTCGCCAGCGCATGCGCGCAGGCAATCTTCATCTCGTCATTGATCGCTCGGGCGTTGATGTCGAGCGCACCGCGGAAGAGATACGGGAAGCCAAGTACATTGTTGACCTGGTTGGGATAATCGCTGCGCCCGGTGGCAACGATCGCGTCCGGCCGGACCTCGTGTGCTTCTTCCGGGGTGATCTCCGGATCGGGGTTCGCCATGGCAAAAATAACCGGGTTATCTGCCATGCTCTCCACCATAGCCTGGGTCACCGCACCTTTGACCGAAACGCCCAGAAAGACGTCCGCATCTTTCATTGCCTCTTCAAGCGTGCGCAGTTCCGTCGCCACCGCATGCCCGGACTTCCACTGGTTCATACCTTCCGTACGGCCCTGATAGATGACACCTTTTGTATCGCACATGATACAGTTCTGGTGCCGCGCGCCCATCGCCTTGAGCAGTTCAAGACAGGCAATTCCCGCAGCACCCGCACCGTTCAGCACGATGCGAACGTCCTCGATCTTTTTGCCCGAAATCTGCAGCGCATTGATCAGGCCCGCAGCGCAGATCACCGCCGTCCCATGCTGGTCGTCATGAAAGACCGGGATATCCATCTCTTCCTTGAGGCGCTGCTCTATGATGAAACACTCCGGCGCCTTAACGTCTTCAAGGTTGATCCCGCCAAACGTGGGACCCATCAGACGGACAGCATCTACAAAGGCATCGACGTCTTCAGTATCCAGTTCGATGTCGATGCTGTTCACATCCGCGAACCGTTTGAACAGCACGGCCTTGCCTTCCATCACCGGTTTGGAGCCCAGCGCACCAAGGTTCCCGAGACCCAGAACAGCCGTGCCATTCGAAATCACCGCCACAAGGTTACCCTTGTTGGTGTAGTCGTAGGCGGTCTCCGGGTTCTCCGCGATTGCCTCGCAGGGCACCGCAACACCAGGCGAATAGGCGAGGCTCAGGTCGCGCTGGGTTGTCATCGGCACAGTGGCCGTAATTTCAAACTTTCCGGGTGTCGGCTCGAGATGGAAAGCGAGCGCTTCTTCGGCTGTAACGCGGGTTTTCGACATGTTTTTCGGCCTTTGCTGACGTTCCGGAGTTCTCTGCCTATAGCCCAGCGCTGCATATGCCTCAAGCGCAGGTGATTTGAGGCTTTTACCCGGGACTGAGCATTTGTAAGGTCAGCCGAAACCGCCGGGGGGCCCTATGACCGTCACGCCGATGATGGCGCAGTATCTCGAGATCAAAGCCGGGTATCCGGACGCTTTGCTGTTTTACCGCATGGGCGATTTCTACGAGATGTTCTTTGATGACGCCGTCGCGGCGGCAGAAGCTCTGGACATTGCGCTTACCAAACGCGGCAAACATGACGGCGCCGATATCCCCATGTGCGGTGTGCCTGTTCATTCTGCCGAAGGGTACCTGCTGACACTCATCCGAAAAGGATTTCGGGTGGCTGTATGCGAACAACTCGAAAGCCCCGCAGAAGCCAAGAAAAGAGGCTCTAAGTCGGTCGTAAAGCGGGATGTTGTGCGTCTGGTGACACCCGGAACGCTGACCGAAGAAAGCCTGCTGGAAGCGCGCCGCCACAACTATCTGGCAGCGTATTCCGAAGTTCGTGACACACAGGCTCTGGCCTGGGTGGACATTTCAACCGGGTCATTTCACGTGATGCCCCTGGATGCACTCCGCCTTGGTCCCGAGCTGGCACGCCTTGCTCCTTCGGAGCTCATTGTCGCAGAAACCCGCGAAGAAGATCTGCGCGAAACGGCCGCGGAGTTCGGCATCGCGCTGACCGGTCTGGCGCGGTCTGCGTTTGACAGCACCGGTGGGGAAAAGTCGGTCTGTGATCTTTTCGGCGTTGAGACACTCGATGGTTTCGGCACTTTTACGCGCGCAGAGGTCTCAGCAATGGGTGCGTTGATCCAATATCTGGACATCACCCAAAAGGGTCAGCTGCCGTTGCTGCGTCCGCCACAAAAGGAGGCCGTCGCCGGAAGTGTTCAGATCGATGCCGCCACACGCCGGAACCTGGAACTAACACATGCTTTGTCCGGTGGTCGGGCGGGATCGCTTCTTTCTGTGGTTGACAGGACCCTGACCGCCGGCGGTGCCCGCCTGCTGGAACAACGCCTCTCCAGCCCATCGTGCGACCATCAAACCATCCAGCAACGTCTGGAAGCGGTTGCGTATCTTCATGAACAAAGCGTGGTGCGCGATGACCTGCGCAATCTGTTGCGCCGCATTCCGGACCTGGACCGCGCCCTGTCCCGCCTGGCTCTGGACCGGGGCGGGCCCCGGGATCTCGCGGCTATCCGCAACGGCCTCACGGTTGCGGAGACACTTCAACATCGGCTGGCTGAGGCGGACACACCTGAACTGATTGGCCAGAACCTGCGCGATCTGACCGGACATGCCGACCTGATCGAAAAACTGGATGCAGCACTGATCGCAGAGCCACCACTTCTGGCACGGGATGGCGGGTTCATAGCACCTGGCCACGACGATGGCCTGGACGAAGCGCGGAAACTGCGGGACGAAGGCCGCAGCGTGATCGCAGGTATGCAGCAGCAATATGTCTCTGATACAGGGATTTCGTCTCTGAAGATCAAGCACAACAATGTGCTGGGTTACTTTGTCGAGACGCCCTCAACCCACGCGGACAGGATGCTGAACGCGCCACTGTCCGAAACATTTATCCACCGGCAGACCACAGCAAACCAGGTGCGTTTTACCACCGTTGAGCTGTCCGGAATGGAAACGAAAATCATCAACGCTGGCGCCCGTGCGCTTGAGATCGAAAAACGCCTTTTTGAAGTTCTGCGTTCGCATATCCTGGACGCCGCAGCGCGCATTTCTCAGACCGCTGGCGCAGTCTCAGAGATCGACATCGCCGCGGGTCTTGCTGAACTGGCGATTTCTGACAACTGGGTGCGCCCGGTCGTCGACAAAACCCGGGCATTCGCCATCAGCGGCGGCAGACATCCGGTCGTGGAAACGGCACTACGCCAGCAGTCGGGTGCGCCCTTTATTGCCAATGACTGTGATCTCTCTGCCGACGGGGGTGACGCCAATATCTGGCTTCTGACCGGCCCGAACATGGCCGGTAAGTCTACCTTCCTGCGCCAGAACGCTCTGATCGCCATTCTCGCTCAGATGGGCAGTTTTGTACCGGCGACCGCTGCGCATATCGGGATTGTCAGCCAGTTATTCAGCCGGGTTGGTGCATCCGATGATCTGGCCCGGGGCCGGTCAACCTTTATGGTCGAGATGGTCGAAACAGCAGCGATCCTTAATCAGGCTGACGACCGGGCACTCGTCATCCTTGATGAGATCGGGCGCGGAACGGCCACCTACGATGGTCTCTCCATCGCCTGGGCCACTCTGGAACATCTGCACGACGTAAACCGCAGCCGGGCGCTATTCGCGACGCACTATCACGAAATGACTGCTCTTTCCGGAAAGCTGGACGGTGTGGAAAACGCAACGGTCGCCGTCAAGGAATGGGAAGGCGAGGTCATTTTCCTGCACGAGGTCAGGCAGGGTGCCGCCGACCGGTCCTATGGTGTGCAGGTGGCACAACTTGCCGGATTGCCTGCGCCGGTAATCGCACGGGCACGTGTTGTTCTGGACGCACTGGAAAAAGGGGAACGCGAGGGCGGCGCCACGCAGAAGACACTGATCGATGACCTGCCCCTTTTCTCCGCCGCGGCACCTCCACCCGCCCCTGCACCGCGAACTTCAGCGGTGGAAGACGCGCTGCAGGAAATTCATCCCGATGAACTCACGCCCAGAGAGGCGCTCGATCTGCTCTATAAACTGAAAGAGGCGGCCAAAAACTGACCGCCGCTTCTTCTGGCTGAAAATATCCGGATCCAGCGTTTCAATTTCAACAAAACGCCTGATCAGTGTCAGCTGGCCGGTGTCGAGGATACGCCAACCTGCGCGGGCCGCAACAGCCGGTCGTGCAGCATAAAGCCCTCGGCGGCGACCTGAATAATGTCCCCGGCTTTTGTGCCAGGCAGCGGTGCCTCGAACATCGCCTGGTGCAGTTTGGGATCAAAACGCTCGCCGACCTCAGGCGCGATGATTTCGATGCCGTGCTTTTTGAAAACACTCAGCAGTTCCCGCATTGTCAGCTCGATGCCCTCGATCAAGGCAGCATTCGCTTCCTTCTGCTCATCAGTAACCGTCTCAATGGCGCGCTTCATGTTGTCGTAGACGGGCAGAATGTCACGGGACAGTTTCGAACCACCGTAGTTTTCCGCTTCGCGACGGTCACGGTCGGACCGCTTGCGGGAGTTTTCCGCATCCGCAAGCGCACGCATGAAACGGTCTTTGTATTCATCCCGCTCCGCTTTGACCTGCTCGAGCTCCAGGGCCTCGTCGTCAATCTCTGCCATATCTTCCGCAAAGGCTTCCGCCTCGGCGTCGTCGATGTCGTCCAGGAATTCTTCGTTCTTGGGTTCTGCCATGATCTTACCTCTAACTCCGGTCGGAGATCAGTTTTCCGACCAGCTGCGCCGTGTAATTCACGATCGGCACAATGCGTCCATAATTCAGTCGTGTCGGACCAATGACCCCAACGGCGCCAATGATCTTTCGATCAGCGTTCATATATGGGGAAACCACCAGAGAGGAACCCGAAAGTGAAAAAAGTTTGTTCTCAGAACCAATAAAAATGCGGACACCGTCCCCTTCTTCGGCAAGTTCAAGGAACTCAGCAATATCCCGCTTGCGTTCAAGGTCGTCAAAGAGGTGCCGGATGCGCTCCAGGTTCTCACCATCGCCCTCATCACTCAGCAGATTCGATCTGCCCCGAACGATCAGCCGTTCAATCTGGTCCCCCTCGCCTTCCCAGACCGCAAGACCGGACTCCACCAGATCCTGCGCCAGTTTATCAATCTCCTGACGCCGGTTGGAAATCTCTGCCTTCATGACGCCATGCAGCTCACTCAGCGTCCGTCCCTCAATCAGCGCATTCAGGAAATTCGCCGCCTCCCGCATGGAACTCGGAGTCTGACCCGGCGGCGGGGAAAACAGACGGTTTTCCACGTGGCCGTCCGCAAAGACCAGCACCACAAGTGCCCGGTCCGGAGACAGCGATACAAACTCGATATGTTTGATCGGCGCTTCACGTTTAGGCGTCATCACCAGGGACGCCCCCTGAGTTACGCCCGACAGCGCGGAGCCAACACGATCAAGCAGGCCGCCGACATCTTCAGAATTGGAAGCAGCCGTCGCGTCGATCTTTTCCCGGTCCAGCGCATCGGGGTCACCTATTTCCAGCAGCCCGTCGACAAACATCCGCAGCCCCATCTGCGTCGGAATACGCCCGGCACTGACGTGTGGGCTGTCCAGCAGACCAAGGTACTCAAGATCCTGCATAACGTTCCGGATGGTTGCAGCTGAAACCTTTTCGCTGAAGTCGCGTGTCAGGGTGCGGGACCCCACGGGCATACCGTCATCCAGATACCCTTCAACAACCCTGCGGAAGACCTCGCGCGAGCGATCGTTCATTTCTCCCAGAATATTCGGCGTATCGTTCATCACGGGTTCCCTGGCTGAAGCGGTATAAAAGCACAACGCGGCGGAAATTCAATCGGGGTTGCATCCCTGGCGTGCGGGCCTGTATCGGGGGGTGCACATTAAAAGGATATGTCATGCGTCCCTCTGGTCGAGAACTGAACGAAATGCGCGCCGTTTCTATTGAGACAGGTTTCACGAAACACGCAGAAGGGTCTGCGCTGATCAAGATGGGTGACACCCATGTTCTGTGTACTGCGACCATCGAAGACCGCGTGCCGCCGTTCATCAAAGGGTCCGGCCTTGGCTGGGTGACAGCCGAATATGGCATGCTGCCCCGTGCAACAAACACGCGCATGCGGCGCGAAGCTGCATCCGGCAAGCAGGGCGGGCGCACCGTGGAAATCCAGCGGTTGATCGGACGTTCGTTGCGGGCGGGTGTGGACCGCGTGGCTCTGGGCGAACGTCAGATCACCATTGACTGCGATGTCCTGCAGGCAGATGGCGGCACCCGCTGCGCCTCCATCACCGGTGGCTGGGTTGCGCTGAAACTTGCCGTCAACAAACTGATGAAAGCAGGCGATGTGATCAGCGATCCGCTGACCGATCCGGTCGCCGCCATCAGCTGCGGCATCTACGCGGGCCAGCCCGTGCTGGATCTGGACTATCCGGAGGATTCCGAAGCGGGTGTTGATGGCAACTTCATCATGACCGGCAGCAAACAGCTGATCGAAGTTCAGATGAGTGCCGAGGGATCTGTGTTCTCACGTGATCAGATGAACGCGTTGATGGACCTTGCGGAAAAAGGTGTCGGCGAACTGGTCGCCGCGCAGAAAGCAGCGACTGCATGACACGCAGGTTCGGCGGTGACCGCATTCTGATTGCCACGCACAACGCCGGCAAGCTCGACGAAATGCGACAGCTCTTTGCCCCGCATGGGGTTCAGGTGACGGGCGCCGCCGAACTAAACCTCGAAGAACCCGAGGAAACGGAAAGCACATTTGTCGGAAATGCGCGGATCAAGGCGCGCGCCGCAGTCGCCGCCACAGGTCTGCCCGCTTTGGCAGACGATTCCGGGATCGAGGTTGAAGCGCTCGAGAACCGTCCAGGAGTATATACTGCGGATTGGGCAGAAACACCTGACGGTCGCGATTTCCTGATGGCCATGACGCGGACATACAACGAGCTGGAAATGGTCGAAGCGGCCCACCCGCGCCGTGCCCGGTTTCGCGCGACGCTGGTTCTGGCATGGCCCGACGGGCACGAAGAGATCTTCGAAGGTAAGGTCAACGGTACGCTGGTCTGGCCCATCCGTGGTGAAACAGGCCACGGCTATGACCCGATGTTCATGCCCGATGGCTATGACATTACTTTCGCTGAGATGGACCCGGACGAAAAGAACCGTGTCAGTCACCGTGCGGACGCGTTCGGAAAACTGATCGACGGCTGTTTTGGCTGAGGACTGGGAAAACGGAGGCTTCGGCCTCTACATTCACTGGCCTTTCTGCGAGGCCAAGTGCCCCTACTGCGATTTCAACAGCCATGTATCCCGCAGGATCGACCAACAGGCGTGGCGTGATGCATACCTGACCGAGCTGAAACGCGTGGCCCGTGAAACGCCCGGTCGCATCCTGCGGTCTGTGTTTTTCGGCGGTGGCACACCCAGTCTGATGGACCCACAGAGCGTCGCAGATGTCATTGATGAAATCCGCAGACTCTGGCCGGTCGCCAATGATCCGGAAATCACGCTGGAGGCCAACCCCGGTTCTGTGGAAGCCGGTCGCTTTAAGGCCTATCGCGATGGCGGGGTGAACCGCATCTCAATGGGTATTCAGGCCCTGAATGACGACGACCTGCGCAAACTGGGGCGGATACATACCGCCGCTGAGGCGATGGCGGCGTTTGATATTGCCCGCAACACCTTTGAGCGGGTCAGTTTTGATCTGATTTATGCGCGTCAGGGTCAGTCACTGGCAGACTGGCGTGCTGAACTGACCAGAGCGTTGGGTCTGGCCGTGGATCACCTCTCGCTTTACCAGCTGACTATCGAACAGGGCACCGCCTTTGGTGACCGTTACAATGCAGGCAAGCTGCGCAATCTGCCGGACGATGATCTAAGTGCCGATCTTTATGCCATGACCCAGGACCTTTGCGGCGAACACGGGATGCCAGCCTATGAGGTGTCAAACCATGCACGTGACGGGGCTCAGTCTAGGCACAACCTGATCTACTGGCGATATGGTGACTATGCCGGGATTGGTCCGGGTGCCCACGGTCGCCTGACACTTGGCGGCAAACGTTTCTCCACCGAAACCTGGTCCAATCCGGACAGATGGCTGAAATCGGTTGCGGAGGGCACCGCCGAAAAACCAAGACACCAGCTGTCTGTTACGGATCAGGCGGAGGAATTTTTGCTGATGGGGCTGCGACTGCGCGAAGGGATTGATCCCGCCCGCTATCAGGCCCTCTCGGGTCGACCGCTTGATCAGCAATCACTTGCTGATCTGCAGGATCTGGGAATGCTGACAAGCGACGATAGAAAAATTATTGTTTTAGAACAAGGGTTTATGGTTCTGAACGCCATCATCGCACGCCTTGCCGGAGCTTAGGTTCCGCTCAGAATACGACACAACTCATCCAGCTCTTCCAGCGTTTTATAGTGCAGTGTGACCTGACCTGTTTCACCGCCCGGTTTGTGGGTCAGCACCACCTTCATACCCAGCGTTGCAGACAGATCACCCTCCAGTGCTTTCGTATCCGCGTCCTTTTCCACCGGCGCTCTCCCGGCCTTTTTGACCGGTGCCTCCCCGGTCTGTTCCTTTTTGACCAAAGCTTCGGTTGCGCGCACCGACAGGCCACCCTTGATGACCTGGCGCGCAAGACCCAGCGGATCCTCAGCCCCAAGCAGCGCCCGCGCGTGACCAGCGCTCAACTCATTTGTCCGCACCATCTCCAGCAGCGGTTCCGGCAGGTTCAGCAACCTCAGCAGGTTCGCAATGTGGCTGCGGCTCTTACCCAGCGCCTCCGCCATTTTCTCCTGCGTGTGCCCAAACTGATCCATCAGGCGGCGATACCCCGCCGCTTCTTCGATCGCATTAAGATCCGCCCGCTGGATGTTTTCAATAATGGCGACTTCAAGAACTTCGGCGTCAGAGAACTCACGCACGATCACCGGCAACTCATGCAGTTGCGCCATCTGTGAAGCGCGCCAGCGTCTTTCGCCCGCGACAATCTCGAAACGGCCATCCGCCATGGCACGTACAATCAGTGGCTGGATGACACCTTTTTCTTTGATCGAAGCGGCCAGATCATCCAGATCACCCTCCGCAAAACGTTTCCGCGGCTGATCCGGGTTTGGTGTGATCTGCTCGATCGGGACTTTCCTGTCAGCAGCCGAAGGACCTGCACTGGCCCGCTCTTCGGTTTCCGCCACATCTGACATCAGCGCTGAAAGACCGCGCCCCAGCCCTCTCTTGCGTTCGGTTCCACCCACCATAACCTGCTCCCTTTAGGCCGCTCTGACCCTGTTCTTATCCAAAACCTCCCGGGCGAGCGCCCGGTATGCCTGCGCCCCTTTGGACGTTGTGTCGTACGTCAGCACCGGCATCGCATAGGACGGCGCCTCACTGACCCGGACGTTCCGGGGAATACGCGTCCGGAAAACCAGCTCGCCAAGATTGTCCCGTGCATCCTGCTCCACCGCGCCAGACAGGTTGTTGCGCTGATCGAACATGGTCAGAACGATACCCTCGATCCGCAGATCCTTGTTCCCGGACTGCCGGACTTCGCGGATAGTGAGCATCAGCTGTGACAGACCTTCCAGCGCAAAGAACTCGCTCTGCAGTGGCACCAGAACGGAATGCGCCGCTATCATTGCGTTCACAGTCAGCAGGTTCAGCGATGGCGGACAATCGATGAGGATATAATCCAGCTGGAATTCGTCCATCGGGGTCTGGCGCAATGCATCGTGCAACAGGAAGCTGCGTTTTTCGTTAGACATCAGTTCAATGTCAGCCGAGCTCAGATCCACTGTGGCCGGAACGATCATCAGATTGGGTGTGACTGTTGGCATAACCACATCATGTAGTGGTATATCGTCCAGTAGAAGATCATATGTGGTGTATTTGCGATCATCCACCTCAATCCCCAGACCGGTGGACGCGTTGCCTTGCGGATCAAGATCAATCACCAGAACACGCGAACCTGCCTCTGCAAGCGCTGCTGCAAGATTGATTGTCGTGGTGGTTTTTCCAACGCCGCCCTTCTGGTTTGCTATCGCTATGATTTTGGGACCCTGAGGACGCGACAGATCAGACACGCTTGATTTCCTTTATCTCAAGAACGGCAGCAGCGGGGTTGGATATACTTGTATGTGATACCAGCGAAAATGACCAGGATTCGCGCGCCGCATCAACCTCTTTCTGCCAGGTCTCCCCTTTGAAAAAGAACGCTGTTCCCGCAGGGTCCAGATGACGTTCTGCAAACCCAAGCAACGCACTGAGATCAGCAAGCGCGCGTGCGGACAGAACATCAGACTTCGCAGGTTCAGCTGCTTCTATTCTCGCAACCTCGACAGTCGCGTTCAGACCAAGCTCCCGAATGACTGTGCGCAGAAAAGCCGATTTCCGCTGGTCGCTCTCAATCATCCGGATGTGGCGCTCCGGCCTTGTTTCCAACGACAGAATGGCAACCACCAAGCCGGGGAAGCCGCCACCGCTACCGATATCCGCCCAAATGTCTCCTGACGGCGCCAACGGAAATACCTGCGCCGAATCCCATATGTGGCGCTCCCAAAGCAGTGGAACACTGGATTTAGATATCAGGTTGATCCTTGGGTTCCATTTCAGAACAAGATCATGAAACGCGGTGAGCCGCTCCATTGTTTCACGTGAAACATCGAACGGTACAGAAGGATCACCAATCATGCAGACTTACGCTTTTTATCCTGCCGCAATCGGGCAAGGATCAAAGTCAAGGCAGCCGGTGTCATTCCGTCCACCCGCCCAGCCTGTGCCAGGGTTTCAGGACGCGCTGAAGAAAGCTTAACCTGCAACTCGCGGGATAAACCTTCCAACTCTTCATAGTCGAATTCCGCAGGTATTTTCTGTGCTTCGTCCTTGCGAAGAAGTTCTATGTCTTTCTGCTGGCGATGGATATAGCTGGCATACAACGCCTCACGTTCCATCTGCAGTCTTGTCTCTGCATCAATCTGATCAAATCGCTCATCCAGACCGGAAATAACACCGAAATTCACATCCGGAAACGCGAGCAGCTGCATTGCTGTGCGACGCGACCCATCCTGATTCACTCTGATGCCTGTCTCCGCGGCCTGAGATGGCGTGAAAACACGGTCTGTCAGTACGCCCCGTGCGCGTTCCAGCCGTTCCCCCTTATTCTCAAAAGCTTTCCGACGCTCATCACCCACGCATCCGATACTCAATCCCTTGGGTGTAAGTCGCTGATCAGCATTATCAGCCCGCAGCGAAAGCCGGAATTCAGCGCGGGAAGTGAACATGCGATAGGGTTCTGTCACGCCTCGCGTCGTAAGATCGTCTACCATCACGCCGATGTAGCTCTCGGAACGCGAAAAGCTGACCGGATCCCGGCCGAGTGCAGAATGAGCGGCATTGAGCCCTGCGACGAGCCCTTGGGCTGCCGCCTCCTCATATCCTGTAGTCCCATTTATCTGGCCCGCAAGATATAGACCTGCCACATCGCGGAGTGCCAGTTGCCCGTCCAGCGCACGCGGATCGACATAGTCATATTCGATGGCATAACCCGGCTGAAGAATAACGGCCTCTTCCAGACCGAAGATCGAATGCACGTAATCCGCCTGTACCTCTTCGGGCAGAGATGTCGAAATCCCGTTGGGATACACCGTGTTTGTCGTCAGACCTTCTGGTTCGAGGAAAATCTGATGAGATGTCTTATCAGCGAATCTGACAATCTTATCCTCAATGGACGGGCAATACCGTGGACCAATTCCATCTATGTGCCCACCATACATCGCAGACCTTTCAAGGTTTTTCCGAATGATATCGTGCGTTTTTTCGTTCGTGTGGGTGATGCCACAGGAAACCTGACGTGCGAACACCCCCTTGGAAAGAAAAGAGAAAAGTGTCGGGTCATCATCCCCAGGTTGCTCTTCAAGGGCATCCCAGCGGATCGAATTTCCATCAAGTCTTGGTGGCGTTCCTGTTTTCAGGCGCCCCAGTGGTAAGTCAAAAGAATCTATCCGCTCCGCCAGCCGAACTGATGCTTTATCCCCCATACGCCCGCCGGACCGGGAAACGTCACCGATGTGAATCACGCCACGCAGGAAAGTACCTGTTGTCAAAACAACCGACTTTGCTGGAATTTCTGAACCGTCCTGAAGCACGACACCGGTCACCCGATCCCCGGACATCAGAAAATCGGTGACCTCGCCAACGATGATATCGAGATTTTGCCGGGACTTTGTTTCTTTGAACATCTCCCGCTGATAAATTTCGCGATCAGACTGCGCCCGTGGACCCTGCACCGCCGGTCCTTTGCGCCGGTTAAGTAACCTGAACTGAATACCGGCCTTATCCGCAACACGGCCCATGACCCCGTCAAGTGCATCGATTTCGCGCACCAGATGGCCTTTACCCAGTCCGCCAATAGCCGGATTGCAGGACATAACCCCAATTCCCGCTTCCGACATGGTTACCAGCGCCGTCGCGGCACCGACACGCGCTGCGGCATGTGCTGCTTCCGCGCCTGCGTGCCCACCGCCAATCACCAGAACATCGAATTGTTTCACGTGAAACACTCCATCACTTGCCGAGGCAGAAGCTCGCAAAAATCTCGTCGAGCAGGTTTTCTACATCTATGCGTCCGACCAGTGTTTCCAATGCTCGAATCGCCGATCTCAGTTCTTCTGCCGCTATATCATAGCTGCCTGCCCCCAGCGAAAGTACCTGAGACACTTCCTGCAGATTCCGCTGCGCATTCATCATTGCCGCCCGATGCCGTTCATGGGTTGCAAGACCAGCTGAAGCGCTCTGATCAGTCAGCGTATTTTGTATACGGGCGATCAACTCCGCTACACCCTGTCCCGTGACTCCGGAAATACCGTTTTTCTCATCGCCTGAGAGATCGGATTTCGGCGACAAGACAATATCCTCCGCTGTCGGCTTTAAGGGAAGCTGGTCTTCTGACGTCGCAAGAAAAACCCGCAGATCAGCCTGTTCTGCCCGCTGCACTGCCCGTTCAATCCCAATAGATTCAACAACATCCTCACTGTCCCGCAGCCCCGCAGTATCCAGAAAAGTGACGGGTAGACCATTCAGATCCATTCGCACTTCGATGACATCGCGTGTGGTTCCTGCGATTTCTGACGTGATTGCGGCGTCGCGCCCGGCCAGACGGTTTAGGAGTGTTGATTTACCTGCATTCGGCGGTCCGACAATCGCAACTTCAAACCCTGTCCTGATCCGCTCGGCAACATAGGACCCGGTAATTTCAGCCTCAAGCTCTTCCTGGACATCCTGCAGAAGCGACGACACCTCCGGCGTCACATCAACCGGTACTTCTTCGTCGGCGAAGTCGATGCTGGCTTCAAGAAGAGATGCGGCCCGGATCAGACTGGATCGCCACGCCTCCACCTTGTCTCCAAGTGCCCCGCTCAATACACGAAGAGCCTGCCGCCGCTGGGCTTCTGTTTCGGAATCGATCAGATCCGCCAGCCCTTCGACCTGAGCCAGATCCAGACGTCCGTTTTCCATCGCCCGGCGCGTGAATTCTCCGGGTTCCGCCAGACGAAGGCCATCCGTTTCAGAAAGGGCCCGCAGCACTGCCTGGACAACCGCAGTACTTCCGTGGGTATGAAACTCGACAACATCCTCTCCGGTGAAACTCTCCGGACCCTTGAATGTCAGGATCAACGCTTCATCGAGAAGCATACCACGATCATCTTTCAGCCTGCGCAGGCCAACCTGCCGTACTACAGGCAAATCACCTGCCAGACCAGCGGCGGCATGCGACGCGCCCGGCCCGGAAATCCTGATAACAGAAACCCCGGCCCGGCCCGAAGCTGTTGCCTGGGCAAATATCGTATCCATATCTCTAACCCACTGTTTTAAAACAATAAGTTATGTATTCATTGAATCAAAGAACTCTGAATTGCTCTTGGTCTGCTTCAGCTTGGACAACAGGAACTCAATGGCATCTGTTGTGCCCATCGGGTTCAGAATCCGGCGCAGAACAAAGGTTTTCTGAAGATCGACCTTATCAACCAGCAGGTCCTCTTTCCGTGTACCGGATTTGAGAATGTCCATCGCCGGGAAGACACGTTTGTCTGCAACCTTACGGTCCAGAACAATCTCGGAGTTACCCGTGCCCTTGAATTCTTCAAAAATCACTTCGTCCATCCGGCTGCCTGTGTCGATGAGTGCTGTCGCAATGATGGTCAGCGACCCACCCTCTTCGATATTCCGCGCCGCACCAAAGAATCGTTTGGGCCGCTGAAGAGCATTCGCATCAACACCACCAGTCAGAACTTTGCCCGACGAGGGTACCACGGTGTTGAATGCACGACCCAGACGCGTGATGGAATCGAGCAGGATGACAACATCACGTTTGTGCTCGACAAGACGTTTGGCTTTTTCGATCACCATTTCCGATACCGCCACGTGCCGTGTGGCCGGCTCATCAAAGGTTGATGAGATGACTTCCCCTTTGACAGACCGCTGCATGTCCGTGACCTCTTCGGGTCGTTCGTCAATCAGCAGAACGATCAGGTAGCATTCCGGGTGGTTCTTTTCGATGGACGCAGCGATGTTCTGCAGCAGAACCGTCTTGCCCGTGCGCGGAGGCGCTGTGATCAGCGAACGCTGGCCCTTACCAATCGGCGCCACCAGATCGATGATGCGGGATGATCTGTCTTTGACGGTCGGATCATCCGTTTCCATGGTCAGACGCTCATCCGGGTAGAGCGGCGTCAGGTTTTCAAACGCTACCTTGTGACGCGCTTTTTCCGGGTCCTCAAAATTGATCTGCGTGACATCCAGAAGGCCAAAGTACCGCTCGTTCTCGTCAGGTGCTTTGATCACACCTTCGATAGTATCGCCAGTCCGCAGTGAATACTTGCGGATCATTTCCGGCGAAACATAAATATCGTCCGGGCCCGGAAGATAGTTCGCCTCGGGCGAGCGCAGAAATCCGAATCCATCCTGCAGGACCTCGAGAACACCGTCGCCGGAGATTTCCCAACCCTCGTCCGCGCGTTCGCGCAGGATCTGGAACATCATCTCGCCCTTGCGCATGGTCGAGGCGTTTTCGATTTCCAGGTCCTCGGCCATTGCCAGTAGATCCTTCGGGCTCTTCCGCTTCAGGTCCGCCAGATTCAGCGTCTCAAGGGGGCCATCCTGGACCGGTGTGTCGTTGTTCTCTGATGTCATGAAATCACCTGTCACCGCACCCGGGGTATCCCTCGTGCGGCATGTCATTCTGAATGTACGGTCTGCGCCATCCCCGGACGGGGTGGTAAGTTTCACATAAAGAGAGCGATGCGCTGAGTCAATCGCGTCAGAACCGGACAACGACCGACAGAACAATCAACACCATGAGCACCGTTGGTACTTCGTTCATCATCCGGTAGTGCCGGCCGGTCATCCGATTCTCGCTCCGCAGAAAATCCTTGCGGCGCAGGCCAAGCCAGTGATGAAACCAGGTCATACCCAAAACACCACCTGCCTTGGTCCAGGGCCAGATTTCATCCCAGCTGACGATGCCCGGGGTGAACACCATACAAAGACCAAAGATCCAGGTCGCGATCATCGCAGGATTCATAATCGCCCGCAGCAACCGTCGTTCCATCGTCTGAAACATTTCATGGGTCGGTCCGCTCTGGCCTACCTGCTCAGCGTGATAGACAAAGAGTCTGGGCAGATAGAACAGTCCGGCCATCCAAGCGATCACAGACATAATGTGAAACGCTTTGATCCAAGGATAGTACAGGAACAGGATGTCTGACACCGGGAACTCCAATCTGACAATCTCTTATTAATTAATAAAGAAAGAGAAAAGGATGATGATATTGTAGTGTCACGATTTTCTGTGGATTATCGGTTTCTACCGACGGTTCTGAACAGGTGGAAAAAACAGCCGGAGAAACAGCCAGATCACCGGGAAAAGAATTTATCTGTTTTTTATCAGATATATGAACATCAGAATTCGCCATTTCCCGCGGATAAAGCTGTGGATATCGGGGTGGAAACACCGTTATACACAGCCATCATTTTATCCTTTCCAGGGGTGTAGCAAAATCCTGGCAAATCACTGAAAACAGACGCCTGGGGGAAGAAACGTGCGTGGACTTTTCTGCCCGGTTCATAAGTCTTAAAATACCCTTAACACTGCACACAGGCTTTTCCACATGTCCTCCACATTCATCCTGGCTTCCGGTTCAGAAATCCGCTCCGAACTGCTGACCCGAGCCGGGGTCGTGCACCAGGTTATTCCGGCGCGCATCGATGAAGGAATGATACGCGATTCCCTGCTCGCAGAGGAAGCCCGCCCGCGCGATGTCGCAGATACGCTGGCTGAACTCAAGGCGCGCAAGGTCAGTGAAAAGCACCCGGACGCTCTGGTTCTTGGCTGCGATCAGGTACTGGATCATGGCGGTGTTATACTGTCCAAGCCCCGATCTCCTGAAGAAGCAGAAGAACAGCTCAGATCGATGCGCAGCGGACGACACATGCTGCTGTCGGCTGCTGTGGTCTGTGAAAGCGGCAAACCCATCTGGCGCCATGTCGGACAGGTCCGTCTGCATATGCGGGACGCTTCAGATGCCTATATACAGGATTACGTCGCGCGAAACTGGGACAGCATCCGGCACACGGTTGGTGCCTATAAACTCGAAGAAGAAGGTGTGCGTCTCTTCACCCGCATCGAAGGAGACTATTTCAATGTCCTCGGTCTGCCATTACTGGAACTGTTGTCGTGGCTGACACTGAGAGGGGATTTACAGAAATGAGCGCACAGAAAATACCGCTGGCGGGCGTCATTGGATCACCCATTGCGCATTCCCGGTCCCCACAGCTACACGGCCACTGGCTGAAAAAATATGAAATCCCGGGGTTTTACATCCCGATGGACGTTTCCCCTGGCAACCTGGAACAGGTGTTGCGCACTCTGCCGCAGGCGGGTTTCAGAGGGGTCAACGTAACGATTCCTCATAAAGAACAGGCACTTGAGATTGCAGATACCGTTTCTGACCGCGCAAAACGGATTGGCGCGGCAAATACACTGACCTTCTTGCCCGATGGCTGCATCGAAGCCGACAATACGGATGGTTATGGATTTCTGACCAATCTTCAGCAGGGAGCGCCTGACTGGAAACCTGCTTCTGGTCCGGCTGTGATTCTTGGTGCCGGCGGTGCCGCGCGCGCTGTTATTGTTGCCCTGCTGGATGCCGGTGTCCCCGAAATCCGGCTGAGCAACCGTACGAAATCACGGGCAGAGCAATTGCGTGCAGATTTTGGCGATCAGGTCGTGGTCAGTACCTGGGGGGATACGTCCGCTGATCTTCAGGGCGCGGCGTTGCTGGTGAACACCACATCGCTCGGGATGGTCGGAAAACCGCCGCTTGATCTGGAAATCGAAGGCATTGATCTTGGCACGATTGTCACTGATCTCGTTTACACGCCGCTCGAAACCGATCTTCTGAAAAAAGCTGCGGCCCTCGGATGCAGCACGGTCGACGGTGTGGGGATGCTGTTGCATCAGGCCGCGCCAGGATTCTCCAGATGGTTCGAAAAAAATCCGGTCGTTGACCAGAACCTTCGGAACGCGGTTCTCGGATGACCCATGTCATCGCGCTCACCGGTTCAATCGGGATGGGAAAATCGACAACCGCCCGGATGTTCGCAGACGAGGGTTGTGAAATCTGGGACGCAGATGCCGCTGTCCATCGTCTTTATGGCCAATCGGGCGCGGCTGTCGGCCCGCTGTCGCAACTCTTTCCAGGTGCAGTCATTGATGGAGCGGTTTCACGCGACAAACTGCGGGAAATCATCTCTGATGATCCCGCGGCACTTGCAAAAATCGAGGCTATCGTTCATCCGCTGGTCGCGTCCGACCGAAAGTCTTTCCTGGAAAATACCGGGACTGACATCGTGGTTCTCGATATTCCGCTACTGTTCGAAACTGGTGGGGAAGGTATTGCCGACACGATCGTATGTGTCTCTGTTTCAGACGAAGAGCAGGAAAAAAGGGTTCTGGCACGGGGAAGGATGACCCGCGATCAGTTTCTGGCGATCCGGGCGAAACAGATGCCCGCAGCCGAGAAAAGAGCAAAGTCAGATTACGTAGTGACCACAGATACGATTGAACACGCCCGCGCACAGGTGCAGAATATCGTCAGTCAGATCAGAAAGGCATCCGATCATGCGTGAGGTCGTGCTCGACACCGAAACAACAGGTTTTGATCCGGAGACCGGAGACCGGATCGTTGAAATCGGTGCGGTTGAGCTGATGGGTCATATGGCGACCGGCCGGACCTACCATCAATACATCAACCCGGAACGCGAAATGCCCGAAGAGGCGTTTCAGGTGCACGGACTGGGGGATGAATTTCTGCGCGACAAGCCGAAGTTTGCAGAGATTGGTCAGGCCTTCCTTGATTTCATCGGCGATGCGAAGCTGGTCATCCACAACGCAGCCTTCGACATCAAGTTCCTGAATGCAGAACTGAAATGGATGAACCTGCCTCAGATTCCCTGGGAACAGGCTATTGATACGCTGGCCATTGCGCGCAAGCGGTTTCCGGGCTCGCCTGCTTCGCTGGATGCGCTATGCCGCAGGTTCGGTATTGACAACTCGTCACGGACACTGCACGGCGCTTTGCTGGACAGTGAAATTCTGGCGGAAGTGTATCTGGAACTGATCGGCGGCCGTCAGCCGGACTTCGCATTGTCGACGGCAACCCGGTCTTCTGCAGGAGACGCCGGGCCAGAATGGACGCCCCGGCCCCGGCCAAAACCGCTCCCGTCGCGCCTGACTGAAGCGGAAGCCGCCGCCCATGCCGAATTTGTGGCAAAGCTGGGCGACGACGCTTTGTGGTCAAAAACCTGACTTACGCGTCAGCTTTCACAGTTTCCGCTGCCTGACGCCGCGCCAGTTCGTTGCGGTAGAGGGACAGGAAGTCGATGTTTTCCAGGTTCAGCGGCGGGAAGCCACCGTCACGCGTGATGTCACTGACGATCCGCCGCAGGAACGGGAAGATCATGCGCGGGCATTCGATCAGCAGGAACGGGTGCAGCTGATCTTCGGGCACATTCTCGATATGGAAAATACCGGCGTATTCGATCTCCAGAACAAAGAGCGTTGTGTCGCCTTCTTTGGCTTTGGACGTGATGTTCAGCTTGATCACGGATTCGTACTGGTTTTCTGCGCCGCGCTTTTTCCCATCCAGGTTGACCTGCACCTGCACATCCGGCGTGGTGTCTGCCGGAGCACCTTTCTGCGCCATGATGTTTTCGAAGGACATATCCCGGATATACTGACCGAGCACACGCATCTGCGGTGCCTGGGCCTGGGGTTGTTGTCCGTTCGGTTGTGCCTGCGCTTCTTCGTCTGCCATTGGGTACTCCTGAGCGAATAAAAAATCAGGGCACGCTTATCAGCTTGGGTTTATGATCTCAATGGTCCGTCCAGCCGGACGGTTTACGGATCTTTTCGGCGTCCGTGGGTACTTCGGAATACTCGCCGTCAATGATATCACCGGTACCTGGCGGGTTGCGGTCTGGATATCCGCCCGGGTGTCCCGCGCCCGGATGTGTTCCCGCACTGAACGTCTGCACGTTGATCCGTTTGCGCACTGCATGAAACACCGATGTCCTGAACCCAGGGATCAGCAGCAGAAAACCGATCGCGTCGGTGAAAAACCCGGGCGTCAGAAGCAACGCGCCGGAAAACAGGATCATCGCGCCATGCACCAGCGGCTCGGTGGGGTCCTGCATTTCTGAGAAAGACGCACGCAACTGTGACATCGCGAGCGCGCCCTGGTTACGCACCAGAAATGTTCCCAGAATCGCAGTCAGAACGACTGTGACCAGCGTCCAGCCAAGGCCTATTGCACCGCCAATCTGGATAAAAAGCGTGATCTCAATCAGCGGTACAGCCAGAAAGGCGACAAACAACCACATATTGATCCTTCCTTTCGGGGGTCCGACGGTGGACTTGACCGTGTCCCGCACCTACATAAGTGCTCTGTATAACTGTTTCCACACGTTCCCCGCATGAGGTTCCTATGAATTCGCCCCTGATACAGCTTCTGGTTCTGGCCGGCATCGCTGTTTTTCTGATTTTGCGACTGAAAAGCGTGCTGGGAACACGCGAAGGGTTTGAGCAGCCGCCGGCGCAGGCGCCTGCCCAGGGCCGCAGCGAACGCGCCCATGACTTTGAGGTGATTGAAGGCGGTCCTGATCTGGATATCACAGATCACGTGGATGAAGACAGCGATGCTGCAAAAGCGCTGGCTGACATGAAGCGCCTGGAGCCTTCTTTCAGTGTCACGGAATTCCTCGGCGGCGCGCGCGGTGCCTATGAGATGATCGTCATGGGGTACGAAAACGGCGATCTTGACGATATCCAGCCTTTCATTGCCGAAGAGATCTATGAATCCTTCGTGGAAGGTGTTGCCGCAAGGGAAGACCAGGGTCTGACCATCGAGGCGAACTTCATCGGTGTGCGTGAGCTCAAACTGATGGATGCCACTCTTGATCCCGACACGAACGAGGCCGAGCTGACCATCCGCTTTATCGGTGAGCTGACATCTGCCGTACGCAACAGCGAAGGCGAGATCGTCGAAGGCAGCACCACAGAAGTGAAGCGGCAGAAAGACACCTGGTCCTTCGCCAGGTCGATGGGCTCGGATGATCCGAATTGGCAGCTCGTATCCACAGACGCCTGACGTCGGCAGCGGCGGCAATCTGGTTAGGGGCGGCTGCTTTGGCTGATCCCCTTTCACACGACGTGTACGCCGAAGTTCTGACCTTTGATGATCTTGATGGCTGGGCCGCGGACGATCACGCCGCGGCCTTTGAGGTTTTTCGCTCCACTTGCGGTGATATGGACGATCCCGACTGGAGAGCCGTTTGCGCGTTTGCGACCAGCAACCCCGATCCGCGCCATTTCTTTGAACTTCTGTTCCGTCCCGTGCTGATCACCGATGGGAACGATGGTCTGTTCACTGGTTATTTTGAACCTGAGCTCAGCGGGTCCCGGTATCCGACCGGGACATACCGCTATCCGGTATATGCAATGCCGCCCGAAGCGCGCGACGTAGACCAGTGGTATTCGCGCCGCGAACTTCTGGAGACAGACAAGCTCGCGGGGCGCGGGTTGGAAATTGCCTGGGTGGACGATCCGGTGGAACTGTTCTTTCTGCAGATCCAGGGATCAGGCCGGATCACTTTACCGGATGGGGGTAAGGTCCGAGTGGGCTATGGTGGTGCGAACGGTCATCCTTACAGATCTATAGGTGCGGAACTCGTGCGGCGCGGCGTGTTCCAGCCACATCAGGTCAGTGCGACAGTCATCCGGAACTGGGTACGCAAAAACCCAGCGGCGGGCAAAGAGCTTCTTTTCCACAATCCGTCTTATGTTTTCTTCCGTGAAGTCAGCCGTGTTCCCGCTGATAAGGGACCACTTGGTGCGATGAACCGGTCCGTGACACCGTTGCGGTCTGTTGCGGTTGACCCTGCGTTTATTCCGCTGGGCGCGCCGGTCTGGATTGAAAAAGACGGCGCCGGTCCGATGCGCCGCCTGATGATTGCCCAGGATACGGGATCAGCGATCAAGGGCGCGCAGCGGGCAGACGTCTTTTTTGGCACCGGTGATGCGGCGGGTCGTGCGGCGGGGCAACTGAAAGACCCCGGCCGGATGCTGGTCCTGCTGCCCATTCAGCGCGCCTGGGCCATGGCACCGGAGAGCGGGTTGTGAGCCGCCGGAAACTCGGCCCTGACGAAATCGCGCTCTGGAAAAAAGTCACGGAAAGAACCGAGCCTCTGGGCAAACAGGAAACCTTCGATCCCGAGGCTTTTGCACCCGCGCCGAAACCAGCACCGGTCTCGGCTCTGACACCCACCCGAACGGTACGACCGGATCAGCCACCCAAACCGCCTGCCCGCCAGGTCAGCTATGACTTGGCACCTTCGCTGCCGGAGAGCATCCGTAAATCTCCGGTTCAGATGGATCAGAAAACCTTTTCCCGCATGTCGCGCGGCAAACTGAAACCCGAAGGCCGTATTGACCTGCACGGTATGACACTGGATCGCGCGCATACAGCGCTCAGCCGTTTTATTATGGCATCGCATGGATCGGGAAAGCGTCTTGTTCTCGTGATCACGGGCAAGGGAAAACACCGCGATGACGGCGGGCCGATTCCGGTAAGGTTTGGCGTGTTGCGGCATCAGGTGCCGCAATGGTTGTCCGCGCCACCGCTGGCAACGATGGTTCTGCAGGTGTCAGAAGCACATATCAGTCACGGCGGTGGTGGCGCCTATTATGTTTATCTCAGGCGGATGCGCTGAGGGGAAGATCACGCTGGTATCTCAGAATACCGAGCCCGGCCAGGACCGCACCCCCGAAGTAGAAAAACGAAATCGGGACCATCTGGTCCGGAAAACTGATCCCCCAGTCGATGAACAGGCCGGTGATGCCCGGACCAATGGCTGAGCCGAACACCATCAGTGCCGTTGCGGCTGCCTTGATCGCGCCCAGATGCCGGGTTCCGTAAAATACCGCCCAGAAGGCTGTGGTGGCGGTACCCTGCATGCCCTGCCCGATGCCAAATATCACCAGCCCGACACCGGCACCGGAAATCGTATCTGCGCCGGCCAGTATCAGAAAGCCGACACCAAAAGGGACCATCTGGAACGGGACCACCCATTTCACGCCGAACCGGTCAACGGCCCACCCGGTGATGAAGGTAAAGCCAATTACTGCCAGCGTATAAGCCGGCACCAGGGCCACATAGGAGGTCAGGTTCCAGCCTTTCACCTCGGTCAGGTGAACCTGCTGGAAAAACAACGCGGTTCCCCAGGCGGATGGCCCCAGCACCAGCGGCACGAGAAAATAGAAAAGCGGATGGCGCAGCAGGTCCGTCCGGGTCCAGTGCCTGCCCATCATACCAAGGCTTTGTGTGTCGTCTGCCATGGATTGAGGCGTTCTTTCCTGGCGCAGCAAGACCTGCATCACAGGAATGGCCAGCAGCACACAGACAGCAGCAAGACCCCAGAGCCAACGCCAGTCGATGGTCACCATCAGACCCACAAAAATAATGGGAAGAATGGCCTGCCCTGCCGCAAATCCCATAGATGCCAGTGAAATGGCACGTCCCCGTGTTGCGGTGAACCAGCGCGACATGGCAACCGCACCCAGCTGCGACATCATTCCCTGACCCATCAACCGCAGTGCGTAGACGACGAACACCAGTAAGACGGCCGATTGCACAGTGGCCATCGCGATGCAGGAAAATGTCAGCAGAACCATGACCCAGAATGACAGCCCACGGACACGGAACCGGTCCGTGAGTGCTCCGGCCCAGATCATGGTGACAGCCGACAGGGTTGTACCGATCGTGTAGATCCCGCCCCACTGCCCGTCGGTCAGAACAAAGGCCTCCTTGATCTGTCCCGCGAAGAGCGAAATGAAATATGTCTGACCGAACGACGACGTAAAGCACAGCAGGAAGCCTGCCAGCAGAAACAGCCGGTTATCGATCAGAAAGCGCAGGTATCCCATGGATCACCTGTCGCAGGCATCCGGGAAAATTGGAAGCGTTAAAGCACGTAGCGGCTGATGTCGGTGGACTTCGTCAGCTCGCCCAGGTTTTCCTCGACGAAGGCGGCGTTCACGACGATTTCTTCGCCAGCACGGTCCGGCGCGGAGAAAGACAGCTCCTCAAAAACGCGTTCCATCACGGTGTAAAGACGCCGCGCGCCAATATTCTCGACCGACTGGTTCACATCCGCAGCAATCTTTGCGAGCGCTGCAATCCCGTCAGGCTCAAAGGACACATCTACAGATTCCGTGCCCATCAGAGCGGTGTACTGAAGGGTCAGCGCGTTGTCTGTTTCTGTCAGAATGCGGACGAAGTCCTCTTCAGTCAGCGCGCGCAACTCGACGCGGATCGGCAGACGCCCCTGAAGTTCTGGCAACAGGTCAGAGGGCTTCGCGATATGAAAGGCGCCGGAGGCAATGAACAGGACATGATCTGTTTTGACGGGGCCATGCTTTGTGCTGACGGTCGTGCCTTCGATAAGAGGCAGCAGATCACGCTGGACCCCTTCCCGGCTGACATCACCACCACGCGCGTCCGACCGGGCACAGACTTTGTCGATCTCATCCAGAAATACGATGCCGTTTTCCTCGACCGCCTCAATGGCGGCGCGCGTGACCGTTTCATCATCAAGGAGCTTGTCGGCCTCTTCGCCGATCAGCACTTCGTAGCTCTGTGCGACTGTCATCTTTTTACGGGTTGTCCTGCCGCCGAGCGCTTTGCCGAAAAGATCGCCGATATTCATCATGCCGCCGCCCATGTTCGGCTGGCCCGGTATATCCATCATCCCGCTAAAAGGGTTGGAATTGTCTGCGATGTCGAGTTCGATTTCTGTATCGTCCAGCTCGCCTGCTTTCAGTTTTTTGCGGAACATTTCCCGCGTGCTTTCGCGGGCATCCGTCCCGGCGATGGCTTCGATCACGCGGTCCTCGGCGGCCTGGCGGGCGCTGGCCTTTACATCGTCACGCATGTGGTCACGCACCATGCTGATGGCACTGTCCACCAGATCCCGGATGATCTGTTCCACGTCACGGCCGACATATCCGACTTCGGTGAACTTTGTGGCTTCTACCTTGAGAAACGGCGCGCGGGCCAGTTTGGCCAGCCTGCGGCTGATCTCCGTTTTGCCAACCCCCGTTGGCCCGATCATCAGGATGTTCTTGGGATAAACCTCATCCCGCAGATCATCGGTCAGCTGCTTGCGCCGCCAGCGATTCCGCAGGGCAACGGCAACAGCGCGTTTGGCATCCTTCTGCCCGATGATGAAACGGTCGAGTTCTGAAACAATCTGCTGGGGTGTAAGGTCGGTCAAAGCGGTGTCCTGAGGTCTGTTTGTTACAACGGATGTAAGGATCAGGGCCGGAAACGCAACCAGGAACACGAAATGATCCGGATTGATCACGACACAGAGAGGCGTCTTTTTTAGACCGGTCAGTTCCGTATGTTTCTTTCACGTTCCACGCAAAGGAGATTCCCATGGACCGCCGCTCATTTCTGAAAATGACCCTTGTTGCAGGGGCCGCTGCCATCACCACACCAGCCATTGCCGGCGGCCACGGCCGCGTCGCCGCGTTCAAAAAGAAAAACAGCTACGCTGTATCGGGACGTGCCGAGATTGCGAAAAAAGGCGACGGTTATGTCATCAACCTCCTTGATGACTTTGAATTCGCCGGTGCGCCTGATCCCAAGATTGCGCTGGGCAAAAACGGCTATGACAGCGACACGCTCATGGGTCTGCTGAAATCCAACAAAGGCGCGTCTTCCTACGAAGTGCCGGCAGGGATCAACCCCGACGACTACAACGAAGTCTGGATCTGGTGCGAGAAGTTCAACGTGCCGCTGGCCGTGGCTTCGTTCTGATCAGCCTGATCTGATCTGTCTGCCGCCCTCAGACGCTGGGCGGCAGCCGGTGCTTTGGCACAAACCCCGGAAGCGCCCGCAACAGCTTTGCACGGATGCTTTCCCAGCGGGCGCCCAGAAACACAAGGAAAGCGCCCAGCATCAGAACGGTGAACACCGCCCCCTCGCCGTCGAAAACTGTTGATGACAGCACCACGATGTAGCTGATCGCTGCGATCAGGAACGACCGCCGGTCGATGATTATCGCGACCAGAGCAAAAAGTGCCATCACCGCGATCAGCATGGTGTTTGACCAGCTGCTGCCCGTGTCCAGAAGGCTGAGCGCCAGAGTATTCACCAGCGCGGGGGCCGCCACCACATGCAGCCAGAAACCATTGGCCGCACGGCGCGTCACGCGGTGCGGATCGGACATATCGAACATCATCGCGATGGCGAATACGATCACACCGATGCCGAGGGTGATCAGGGCAAAAGGCCCATCCGCTGACAGCAAAAACAGATCACGCGTATCATTGGGTGCGCCGTTGCTGTTCCCTGCAATCAGGATGGAGACGCCAAAGGCCATGACCGCGATTATCGCGAGAGCAAAGGGCACACGGAACCGGAACCAGTAGAACACCATGGCAAATGTGGCCAGGATGAATGGCAGCGCCAGTGAACTGTTATCGCCGCGCGCTACCATGAAAATCTCGGCCAGACCCCCGGCGAACCCAAATCCGGCGTTGCCCGCAAACATCAGCGACAGCGCGATGGCGGGTGCAACCATCCGGCGGCGACGGATGAAATACTCCGACAACAGCCAGATGATCCCGGCGCCAACCAGTCCGGCAATGATCAGCCCGTTGCGGATATTGCCGTTGTCGATTGTCATAAAGGTGACAACACCGATCCAGCCACTGGTCAGAATGGCGAGGCCCACAACGATGAAAATCTCGTTGAACCCCTTAAAGAGCTCAAAGGGTTCATCACCCGGGTCCAGGTTCTCGCGAGCACCGCGGCGGCTGTCGGCCAGCGCCTGCAGAGACGCCGCCTGAGCTTCGGTCAGGATCCCCGCACCGACCGAAGCGCGCAGATCATCCTTGTTGATCATGCGCTGATCTTTTCGACCGTCAGGTTGCCATTTGTGTAAACGCAGATGTCTGCGGCAATCGCCATGGCGTCCCGCGCGACAGCTTCGGCGTCACGGTCACTGTCCATCATGCCCCGCGCCGCAGCCAGGGCGTAATTCCCGCCGGATCCGATGGCGGTTACGTCATGCTCCGGTTCCAGAACGTCGCCGGCACCGGTGATGACAAAAATGTCGGACCCATCCGAGACGATCAGCATCGCTTCGAGTTTCTGCAGGTATTTATCCGTGCGCCAGTCCTTTGCCAGCTCGACGCTTGCGCGGGCCAGCTGACCGGGCGTTGCTTCGAGTTTGGCTTCCAGCCGTTCCAGCAGCGTGAAAGCGTCGGCCGTTGATCCGGCAAACCCGCAGACCACATCGTAACCGCCCGGGCTGAGACGACGGACCTTGCGCGCAGACCCTTTGATGACCGTCTGGCCCAGAGAAACCTGCCCGTCGCCCGCGATGACCACTTCGCCGCCCTTTTTGACGCCGATGATTGTGGTGCCATGCCAGCCGGGAAATTCTTCGCGCGCCATGCTCGCCTCCTGTAGTCTTCCTGTCCGACTATATGGCGCGGGCGGGACAACGGTACAAGAGCGGGTGGTCCGGACAAAGAAAAAGGGCGCCCCGATACAGGACGCCCGAAATTCAGGGGTTCTTCAGGATCAGATCGCTTCTTCGATCCAGCTCTGCAGCGCGGCTTTCGGTTTGGCGCCGGCCATGTTCGAGACGACCTGACCGTCCTTGAAGATAAACAGCGCCGGAATGCCGCGCACGCCCATCTGTGCCGGGGCGTTGGGGTTATCGTCGACGTTCACTTTGACGATCTTCACTTTGCCGTCCATTTCAGCCGACAGCTCTTCGAGCGACGGGCCGATCTGCTTGCACGGGCCACACCAGGGTGCCCAGAAATCCACCACTACGGGGATGTCGGAATTTTTGACTTCGGCGTCAAAGGTGTCGTCGGTTACTGCAACGGTTGCCATGGTGATCTCCTGACGGCTTGTGCTTGGACGCCGAACCTAGGTATCCGCCCGGGCATCGTCAAGATATTGCGCGCTTTCTGACAGAGCTGTCACGATTTCGTGCGGCAGAGGCATGAGCGACGCGTTCAGTGTCCACAAAATCGCCGTTCTGATGGTTTTGTCCGGGTAAATGGCGGTAAGCGCCGTGGCATAGGCAGCCATCTGACGCAGGATACCTTCGGGGCATGTTTCAGGTGTTTCCGGTACCGCGCGGTTGGTTTTGAAATCAACGGCAAGAACATCGTTTTCCGTGACGATCAGCCGGTCGATGATTCCATAAATCCTAGCGTTTCCGGCGGGCGCGGAGATTGCCACTTCGGCAAGTGTGCCGGGCGCAAAGAGGTATTGCAGGTCGGTATTTTCCAGGACCCGCCGGGCTTCTTCTGCGGCAAGCGAAAGATCGGCATCGCTGGTTCCCGGCTCCCGCAGACTGTCCATGATTGCCGGCCATCCCTGCGCAGGCGTGGCGGCCATGTGTTCGAGCAGGCTGTGCACCAGCCGCCCGTATTTCTTTGCGGCTTCTTCATCCCGGCCTTCGGTACCCGCAATGGCCTTGGCCCCGCCGAGATCCGAAGGAGAAATGATGCGCATGCCCTCCGGTGGCTCCGGTGCGCTCTGTGCGAACCAGTCCGGCAGTGCGATATCCGGCACCGGCGTAACGGGCTGCGCCACCAGCGGCAGGCTTTCCCAGTCGCCATGTGCGAGCCGGCGGATCTGCTCCCCCTGAAACATGAGGTCGCCAGCGTTTGCGTGATCCATCGCGGCGCTGACCATCTGATACCAGCTGTCGTTTTCCTTCGACAACTCACCGGCGCCCGCCACAATAAGCCACTTTTCAGCCCGTGTCAGAGCCACATAGAGCAGTCGCAGACGCTCTTCGCGCTCAGCAGTTTTCATCTGCTCGACCCGTCCGGCCATCGCGTCCGGCATGTCGTCTCCAGCGGTTTTCCAGACCGTTGCGCCATCGATCGTCAGAAGGTCTTCGCGTATGGTGATGCTGCGTTTTGCCGTGTCCGGCAGGATCACAATAGGTGCTTCCAGCCCCTTCGCGCCATGCACAGTCATCACGCGGATCTGGTCCGAGGCGTTGTCCATCTGCCGTTTGATTTCCAGATCATCCGTTTGCATCCACACTAGGAAACCGGTCAGGCTCGGAATGCTGTTGCGCTCATAGGCCAGCGCCTGGGCCAGCAGCGCATTGATGCCATCTTCGGCCTCAGTCCCGAGGCGCGACAACAATCTGCGGCGCCCACCATGGCGGGTCAGAATCCGCTCGATCAGATCATAGGGCCGCAGGAAATCGGTGCGCGCGCGCAGGTCGTGCAGGATCGCCAGAGTTTCCGGATACTCGTCCTCTTTGCGACGGAGCGCCTCCCACAGGTATTTTTCGGATCGCTTATGCGCCAGCGCATAGAGATCCTGTTCGCTCCATCCGAACAGTGGCGATTTCAGCGCAGACGCCAGTGACAGATCATCCTCGGCCACCGCCAGAAACGACAAAAGCGCCGCCAGATCACGCACGGCCAGCTCCGCGCCGACCTTCAGCCTGTCCGCCCCGGCAATTGGCAGACCTGCCCGTTTGCACGCCCGGATGATTTCACTGAACAGGCTGTGCCGCCGCTGGACCAGGATGAGGAAATCGCCTGCAGTAACGGGTCGCCGAACCGGTGTACCGGTCGCGTTGTCATCATCCGGAATTGTCTGGCCGCTTTCGATCATTTCCCGGATACTGCCAGCGATTTTCTCCGCCAGAATAACCCAGTGGTGCGTCGCGCCGCGGCGGTCCAGCGGCTCGTACCATTCCCGGTCGTCTTCCTCGGACACGGGCTCAATCACAGGCCACAGATCAACACGCCCGGGCAGGTCCGTGTGGAACGACAGGTGTTGACCATCTGTACCAAATCCCGCCTCGTCCTGCTGGCTGAACGTTTGGTCAACCAGCCGCAGGATCGCATCAGATGACCGGAACGAATACTGCAGCGTTTCGCTCTGGAACAGATGGCCTGCCGCTTCGAGCTTTTCGCGAAACTCGGCTTCCATCCGGTCGAATTCCCGCGGATCAGCTCCCTGGAATGAATAGATTGACTGTTTTTTGTCCCCCACGACGAAAAGCGTGCGCCGGATGTCCTTACGGGCCCCCTCGCCGCTCGAAAATTCCGCGGCCAGTTTACGGATCACATCCCATTGCGCGGGGCTGGTGTCCTGGGCCTCGTCGACAAGGATATGATCAATCCCGCCGTCAATGCGATACAGCACCCAGGCGGCCACATCCGGGTCGGTCAGAAGATTGCGTGCCTTCAGGATCAGATCGTCAAAATCCAGCCATCCGCGCAGTTGTTTCTGCTGCTCGTAAAGGTGTAGAAAACGGCCGGCAAACTGGTAAAGCGCTTCGGTTTTGTCCGCAGCATTGAGTGCCAGCCTCTGACGCCGCGCCTGTTCCACCCGTTCCATGAGCGCGTCCAGTTCGGGCATCAGTTCCGCGATTTTGTCCCGTGTTGGTTTCGTCGGGAAACTGCCGGTTTTGGCGCCGAACGGGGTTTTGGCGCCAGACCCAAACAGAAAGAGGGCTTCAAGTTCAGGCAGCGCGGAGAAATCGAAATGCTCGATACGGGACAGCCTGCGCCCCGCCTTTTCATCATTGCCACCTTTTGCGATCAGCGGCGGAATGATGCTGTCTGCCAGATTCCGCTCCGTGCCGGAAAAGACATCCGCTTCGATCCGGCTCGCTGACAGATCACCCGGCATTCCGAAAAGTGCGAGGATGTCATTGCGCGACACTGGCTTCAGCAGTGCATCCCGATGGCGCACCATGCTGCCGGTCAGCGCGCCAAAGTCCTCCCCGGTATAATGCCGCGCGAGGCCTGTCACCAGGGAGGCGTCTTCGGGCGTATCCGCCATCTGATCCACGATCTCTGCGCGCAGCAGATCGGCGGCCCTGTCCTCGATCTCCGTGAATTGCGGAGAAACCTCAGCTTCGAGCGGAAACCGCCGTAACAGAGACGAACAGAACGAGTGAATCGTCTGAATTTTCAACCCGCCAGGCGTCTCGATTGCGCGGGCAAACAGGGTGCGCGCACGACGCAGCCCGTCTGCATCCACGGCATCCCCCGCACCCAGTTCCATAAGTGATGCGCGCAGATCTGCATCTTCCAGCATTGCCCATTGCCCCAGCCTGCGGAACAGACGGTTCTGCATTTCTGATGCTGCGGCCTTGGTGTAGGTCAGGCACAGGATGTGCTGTGGCTCAACCCCTTCAAGCAACAGTCTTGCCACCCGGTCGGTCAGAACGCGTGTTTTCCCGGAACCGGCGTTTGCGGCCAGCCACGTCGACGCGTCCGGCCGTGCTGCGCGGACCTGTGCCTCGGTGGCGTCGTCGCGGCGGATCATGTCAGAATCTCCGGCACAACGTCATCGGTTGCATCCCACTCGCCGAAACGCGCGAGCAGATCATAGTCACCCGCAAAATCGTCCTTCTGCATCATGCGTCGGGATGAAAACCCCTGCTCCGGATCAAGGTAGGCTTTGATGAGCACCCGCAGGTTCTCCAGCACCGCCGCGGGTGGCTCCTTGTCCAGTGGGGCGTACACCTCGCGCAGATCAGAGCCTAAACCGAGGAAAACCGCGTCTTTTACAGGCTGGGCTCCGATGCTGTCAAAGGCACCCTGCTCTATCATCGCGGCCTCAATCAGCAGCTGTTTGTCAAACGTTGCCTGCTCTTTGGCGGATGGTGGTGTCCCGGTTTTGTAGTCATAGAGCAGCACATCACCGCTTTCCGTCCCGTCGATCCTGTCGGCCCGCGCTGTCAGATCGAAACCGATGTCGCCCCACTTCAGCAGACCCTGTGCTCTTTTCTCCATCGCGATCGGCGCGGCCATTACGCGTCTTGCCGCCTCTCCGGTGACGAATTTCTGAGCAATCCGGTTAATGCGGGCTTGCCAGAGGCTGCGCGCCGCGGGCCAGGGTACCGCCTCGGGCAAAATCTGTGCTGCTGTGCGGGACAGATGGTCCGGCGACATCAGGGTCGTGTCGTCCATCGTATCCCGGATGAATTTCTCCATCACATCGTGCAGCACAATACCCCGCAGCAGGGCGTCCGGCGTGGGCACGAGTGGACGGAGGGGCCGCAGGCGCAGGACGTGTCGCGCATAGATCGCATATGGGTCCCGGATCAGGCGCTTGATCTCGGTCACAGAAAGCTTTCGGGGTCGTGCAGCGGCGGGCGGTCGTGGTGACGGCCTGGGTGCTGCCGGAACCGGCTCTGTTTCTTCTGATTTCTGAGCAAGGCGGAGCCACGTGTCGCCACGGTCTGTCATGGCCCTCAGAGCTTCGGGACCGCCGTTCGTTCTGAGACCGTCCAGCAGATTGCCCAGCCGGTTCACCCAGCGGGATGCCACCGTTTCCGCGTCTTCTGACCTGACGGAACGGGTCAGCCAGACTTCGGGTGCGCCGATGGCCTGTTGATAATCATGGGCGGACAGACCGATCCGCCTTTCTGGCAGCAGAAGCCCCGCATCATTGCGCAGCTTCCGGTTCAGCCAGGGATCAGGCTTTGGGGCTTCGGGCCATGTGCCATCGTTCAGACCTGCCAGAATAACCAGATCAGCGCCGTGAACGCGCGCTTCGAGCGTGCCCCAGATCATTATGCCAGGATGGGGGGCGTCGCGATCACGCACTTCGCCCTCCGACAGAAGAGCGCCCACAAGATCTGCATAATCCGCAGCGTTCATCCGGCCGCCAAAGCCCGCGTTTTCGCGGAGTTTCTGCATGACTTTCAGCGATTCCTGGCCCGCCTTCTTTTGCCAGAGTTCACCTGTACCCGTTCCATCCGGTCCCTGTGAAACAGTCTCTGACAGGGCAAAATGACGGTTTACATGTTCTGTCAGTGACTGGTCATTTTTGAGATCGTGGTTCACGCAGATCGTGTCGCCGACCCATCTCAGCCAGGTTTCAAGCCTCGTCTGCTCAGCTTCGTCATCGAAGCAGTTCTGCATGACCCGCAGCAGACCAGCAGTGTCAGGAAAGGCCAGCCCGCGGTCACGGATGCGCAGCTCCAGCCGCTGGGTGTTCAGGATATGTTGGTTTCTGTTCTGTGCAGAATGCGTCAGCGGGTGACGTAACAGCGTGATCAGCGTTTCTGTATCGATACGGCGGTGGAACAGCCGGGCCGTATGTCGCAGAAACCGACCTGGTGGTGACAGATGCAGAGGCGCGCCCGCGGAATCGTCCGGCAGAATATCCCACCGGTCCAGCGCGGCGGTCACCTGACGTGTCAGCATCCGGTCTGGTGTGATCAGCGCCGCCGTCTGACCCTCCTCGGCCGCTTTGCGCAACCGCACGGCTATCGTCAGCGCTTCGAGACGCGGTGTCGGTGCCCGCACCAGCGTAATTGCTGCTGTGGCAGCGTCGATGTCTTTGAGCGCCGGGCCTTCAGAAAGCCAGGCGTGGGTCACCGGCGCCGGGCGCAGTGACAGAGAAACAAGCGCGTTGCGAGCCTCCAAAGAAGGCGGTGCATCGTGCCACGGAAGGACTTTGTCGCGCGCCACGTCCAGATCCTGCATCAGCCGGTAAAATCTGTATTGCGGGTGATCTTCGGATAAGAGCGCGTCGTGCATCTGGTCCCAGACCGGCGCGGGCATCCCGAAATCAAATCCTGGCAGGATCAGAGCACCCTGAGGCAGACAGGCTATGGCGCGCATGAGCAGCATGGTCGTCCCGCGGGACCCGGTTGACCCCGCAAGAATGACCGGGTGTTCGGGCGGATGCGCCTGCCAATGCGCGGATATCGCAGCAATCAGGGCACGCTGCCGGCCTTCCTTGTCGGCTGCCGATCCCGTTGCCGCCAGATAGTTCTGCGCAATGGCGATGAACTGTTGCGTGCGTTGCCAGTGGCCCGACTGATCTGTGACATCAAGCCCAGACAGTTTGTCAGGTGTGACGCCTTCCCCCTGCATCTCGTCTATCAGCGCGGAGAGGCTGTCTGTCAGAGCGTAAAGCGATGACCTCGGTGCCAGATCAGGTTGCTGATCCAGCAGGCCTGCAACAAGAGAGATCAGCTCCAGACGGCGGCGCAGGGGAGCTGTCGCCTGAGGCAGATGGATGCCGGGCTGGAGCAGATCAAGGCCTGACAGAAGCAGTATTTTGGGCAGTAACAGAGCCTGTTTTTCGTGAAAGAGAGAGACAATACGGCGCTGCATCCGGGAGGTGTTCACAATCAGCGTGACACGCGCTATCTGGTCCGGTGGCTGGCCGGCAAAACGAGCACAGAGCCCGTCCACAAGGGCTGCCGGGAAATCAACACCGGGTGCCAGCCCGAAAATGCGGGGATCGTCCGATGCCTCAAACATTTGCCTGATCCAGCAGGTCTTCGGCAATCGGAATGCCGTCGGGGTGACCAACGTCACACCATGTGCCGTTGTATCTGACACCGTACAGCCGTTGGTGCACCAGAATGTGATCCCAGACACGATTCAGGGAAAATGCGGTCCCGGAGACGGTCGCTAGCAGATCTGGGTTGATGATCTGCGCGCCGCTGTAAATATCGCCCGGACCGCGTTTGAGGAGACCGTCTTCATCGGAGATGAAATCACCGTTCGACGCGCTTCCCCGGGCATTTGGTTCCGGAACGCACAACAGCAAAGCATCCATTTTCGCCGGATCCCATGCCTGCAACAGAATATTCAGCGGGTTTGGACCGGACCATATTGCGTCCGAGTTGACCGTGATGACCGGGCCGGAACCCAGCAGCGGCAGCGCGTTCCGCAGCCCGCCACCGGTATCCAGGATTTCGGGTGTTTCGGTGATCGTCTGAACGCCGCGGCCGGTCAGGTGCGTCCGCAGTTCATCGGGCCGGTAATGGAGGTTGGCCACAATTGCAGGCGGATCAATAGCCTGCGCAAGATCAACAGCGTAATCCACCAGCGGCCGGCCACCAACCGGGATCATCGGTTTCGGCATCCTGTCCGTCAGTGGCCGCATCCGGGTCCCGAAACCGGCGGCAAAAAGCATAACAGGCAGGCTCATGCCGCAACCTTTGCGGCAAGCCGGGCAAGCGCATCCGGTTCCGGTTCGGGCAGCGTTGCCCGTATGTGCTGTGCCAGTTCAGCAAGATCAGGATGTTCAAGGCTTGATTGCACATGACCCCAGACACGAGGGATCAGCTGTACGTAGTCTGCCTTGCCAAAGTGCATACACAGCCGTGAAAACCCGCCCATAATGCGCAGGTTGCGCTGTAACCCGAAAACAGCATATGCCCTGTCGAATTCGTCTCTGTTCAGGCCATTTTGCGCGACAAATCTCGTTTTCATCAACGCTTCGGTCGCCTGGCTTACATCGCGCCGGGCATCGCGGAGAACCGATACCAGATCATAGACCGGGTGCCCGATCTCAGCACTCTGGAAATCGAGCAGGCCCACGCGTCTCAGCCCGCTGCGCTCCGGCAGCCAGAGCAGGTTTTCCGCGTGGTAATCCCGCTGGATCAGCACTGTGCATTCCGGGTCGTAAGGCCGGAGTATTTGATCCGCCATCTGCAAAAAGGTATCGCGGCTGCCCCCGGCTTCTGATCCGGTCACGCCCGGAACGTACCAGTCATAAACAAGAGCAGCGAGCGGGACGGTCGTATCTGCCTCATATCGCGCCAGGCCATCCGGCGGATTCTGTCGGTGCAGGTGAGAGAGAACGTCGACAGCTGCGCTGTAGAGCGGGACCGACAGCGTTGGGTCGCGCGCAATACAGCGCGAAAAGAGATCGTCGCCCAGATCTTCGATTAGCAGGAACCCGTTATCACCGTCCATTGCAAAAATTTCAGGGGCGCTCAGGTCTATGCCCGCCAGGTACCGCGCAATCCGTGCAAAAGCACCAACATCCTCACCCTTTTCGGGCGGCGCATCCATCAGGACAGCACGTTTGCCGTCAGGTTGCCGAAGGCGCTCATAAATCCTGTTTGAAGCATCCCCGGCCAGGGGTCTCCGATCAGCACCCGACCAGCCACAGTCTGTCAGAAAGGCCAGTTTCAGGGTTTCGCGTCCGGTCAGCTCAGCCATGCAGTCACCCTGTCAGTCCAGGTATTTCCAGTCCAGGTTGCGGTCAGCTGTCTGTCATGTTCACCCGACCCGGGGTCCAGGCGGATTTCCAGCGCCTCGGCCGGGGCAAGGCTGCCCAGCCTGTCCGGCCATTCCACCAGGCAGATCGCTGTTTCGAATGCGTCCACAAGACCAAGCTCCTCAACTTCCCCGGTGCTCGTCAGGCGATAAAGATCGCAGTGCCACAACGGCCCGCGCTTCGTGTCATATTCCTGAACCAGGGTGAAGGTGGGAGAGGGTACATCCTCAGGCACGCTGAGGATCGACTGGATGAGATGGCGCGCAAAATGCGTCTTTCCTGCGCCAACATCGCCGGTCAGAAGCAGGACATCGCCCGATGTCAGCAGTTGTGCCAGTCGGCCTGCCAGCGCGCCGGTTTCTTCCGGTGAAGTCACATGTGCTGACAGGGAATTCGTCGTCATCCCCTTATGGTGCCTGGCAGTGGCGCAAGCCGCAAGCCATTAAGGCCGTCGGACGTCAGTTTTCGCGCACGGCCGAAGAGCGTCGCCGCGTCTTTTCCTTCGTCGCAGCAATGAAACGGATCACGGTAGCACCCGAAGCTATCCGTGAGACCGTGCAGGTCAGGCTGCCGCCATTTTTGAGTTTCACCGGCATCTCCCAGGACTCGCGGTCCCCGAATTCCAGCACGAAATCAGTCAGCGCGGCCCAACGCGCGCCCGGTTCGGACAGGCTTTTCCATTCCTTCACTGAATCGGCGATTGTGACATCGGCAAAGGAGTTGTCCGGGTCGAGCCCCCACATTTCCCGATAGGCCGTGTTGCAGAAGGTCAGAACGCCGGTCGATGAGAACACAACCAGCCCTTCCTCAAAGGTATCGAGCAACGACTGGCCCAGTTCAAGTTCAGCGCGGAAGTTACGGGTGAGTGAGATTTCGGCGCTGATATCCTCGATCAGAAACGCAATGGCGCCATCCGGATGCGGCCTGCCGCGAACGCGGTACGTCTGTCCGGTCTCAAGGGTCCAGGTTTCCTGATAGCGCCCGTCTGTGGCAGCCGCGATGACCTCTGCTATCTGCTGACGCCAGGTACCATAGTCCTTGGGTTCGGGCATCCGGCGGTTTTCGCGCATACGGTCAAAGAAGGACAGCAGGGTCGGACGACCGCTGAGGAAATCCGCCGGCAGACCTGTCAGGTCAATCAGAGCGGGGTTGAACAGGGCCAGCTGCCCGTTCCGGTCAAAAATTGCGAGGCCAATGGACAGTTGCGCGAATGTCTTCGCCAGTGTCTGAACAAAATTGCGCTGGGCAGCCTCGGAACGCACAACGGCATTGATGTTCACAGCGTGATGAATACGGGTATCGCTCACCTGCACGGTAGTAACATCATACCAGTCTGTCACTGTACCATCAGCCGATTGGGTGGAAATGCGTTGCGGGCCATCCGTCGCCGCGTCCAGTTCCTCGACAGCAAGGACCTGTTTGTCTGCAGCAGGTTTACGGTTGTGCAAACGGGTATACAGGTCTTCGTAGGCCGCGTTGAACCAGGTGACCTGACCCTGACTGTCCACCTGCCAGACAGCATGCGGTGTCGTGTCACTGGCGCGGCGCAGGTGATCGAGCTCCTGGTTCAGAGCACGCAATTGCTGGGATTGTGCAGCACCGGCCATGCCGTTCTCGATCATCTGCACCTGGGTGAACCGCCCTTTGCGGGAAACACACAACGTGGCTCTGTCGTTCGCATTCCTGGCCTGCACGGTCAGATTCACGTTGTCGGTATCGTCCGGTGTCGGGGGCAGCCCGGGAAAACGGGCCAGCATTCTTTCGCGCCAGGACGACCAGTCATCACGGCCCGGCAAAGGTTTGTAAACTTCGAGCGCGGCCTCGGATGCATGGTGCAACCGGTCGTTTTCAAACAGAAATGATATGCCATCAGACAGTTTCTGGGTCATGTTACGGCGTTTCACGACTGTGGGCCCGCGTGGCGATATGATCCACGCGAGGCCTGCAAGCGCGCTGACACAAGCCGCACCCGCAACAACCGCGATATCCCAGACTGTCATTTTCTGCCGTACCCTGTGGAAGCAGTTAAGCCACCCAAGCATCCGAGATTGTGGTTAACGCGTCGTTAACGCAGCTGCCGCATCCGGCAGAATTTAAGGAAACCTAAACCGGTATGCGGGTGTTCAGGCCGGTCGGAACGGGGGTATCGCCGGTTCTGGCGTCGATCAGCCTGCGTGCCCACGAAACTTCGACGACGGCGCCGATACTGTCCGGTGAACGTGGTGCCGGAGATGACGGATCACGTCCATTGGCAAAACTGAGTTCCGCGCCGGAGCGTTCCAGCAGGGTTTTTGCGATGAACAGACCAAGGCCCATGCCTTCGTATTCCGGCCGCATCCGGCGTTCGGATCCGCCACGGCGCTGGCGCATGAACGGATCACCGATGCGGCCGATCAGATGCGCCGGAAACCCGGGTCCGTTGTCGATGATCCGCAGTGCAATCTGCTCATCTGACCAGCGCGCTTCGACCCAGACCTCGGAATGGGCAAAATCCACTGCGTTCTGGATCAGGTTGCGGACCCCGTGAATGATCTCTGGTTTGCGCAAAATGGCGGGTTGCTCCATCGCATCACCGGAAATCTCAAAATGCACTGTTTTTCCGCGATCCATGTGCGGTTCACCGGCTTCTTCGAGAACAGCCATCAGCGGCGCCTGACGCAGATGCAGGTCATCTTTGCCTGCCCGCCCCATGTCGCGCAGGATGTCGCGGCACCGGTCTGCCTGCTCGCGGATCAGGGCGGCGTCCTCCTGCAGTTCGGGCCGGTCCGCCAATTCCTCCTGCAGCTCACCGCTGGCCAGTTTGATCGTCGCAAGCGGGGTACCCAGCTCATGTGCGGCCGCTGCCACAACACCACCCAGATCGGTGAGTTTCTGTTCGCGCGACAGGGCCATCTGCGTGGCTGACAGCGCGTCGGACATTGAGTGAATTTCGGAAGTGACCCGCATGGAATAGGCACTGATAAAGACAATTGCGATGATCAGCGCGGTCCAGTTGCCGAAAACAAAGACATCCGGGATTTCCAGAATGAACCCCTGATGCGTGCGCAGCGGAAAGTGAAACACTGACAAGAGAGAGACCGCCAGGATCGCGGTCGCCCCCATAAGAACGGTGGAGCGGAACCCAAGCACCGCGGCGGATACCGTCACAGGCCCCAGAACCAGCAGTGCAAAGGGGTTATGCAGCCCGCCGGTCAGGAACAGCAGGACGCTGAGCTGCAGCAGATCGAACATGATCATCAGCATGTTTTCCGTCTCGGACAGGCGTTTGTTTTCCGGAAAAACAAACATCGCCACCAGGTTCGCCACGACCGATGTGCCCACCACCAGATAGCAAAGCCCGAGGTTCAGCTGCAGGCCGTAAAAATTCTGCGCCACTGTGATCGCCGTCAGCTGACCCGCGATCGCGAACCAGCGCAGCAGGATCATCGTACGCAATCTGATCCAGTTTGCGCGGAACTGACCGCTCAGAGGTCTGACATCGGAACCGGCCATCGAAATCACCTCTTCTTGAGTTGCAACTGTGTCGCAGGACGTTAGGACTGCGCCCTGCTAGGATCAACCCGTCTGCTGCCTCAGGGAGTCTGTTATGAACGCGCGTCTCATTGCCCCGCTTGCTGTTCTGGGCATTGCTGTTTTTGCCGGTGTATTCTGGTTTGTGTCCCAGCCCGATCCGAACGGTGATCAGTTCGCCCAGTGCCGTGCGAGCCAGATTGCCGGTGGTGCGGGATCCATTGGCGGACCATTTGAACTGGTGAATGCGGCGGGCGAAACGGTGACCGACAAGGACGTGATTACTGAGCCCTCGATCCTCTATTTCGGCTATACGTTCTGCCCGGATGTCTGCCCGCTCGACACGGCGCGCAATGCCGAAGCCGTTGATGTGCTGGCTGAGCGCGGGATCAGTGCGACCCCTGTTTTTATCACGGTGGACCCAAAGCGTGACACGCCAGAGGTCGTGGGTGATTTCGCCTTTAACCTGCATGAGCGGATGATCGGGCTGACCGGATCGGAAGCACAGATCAAGGCGGCGAGCGAGGCCTACCGGACCTACTACAAAGCCCATGAGGGCGACGATGATTTCTATCTCGTCGATCATTCTACCTTCAGCTATCTCGTGATGCCGGAACAGGGGTTTGTGGAGTTCTTCCGGCGCGAAACCACGCCGGAGCAGATGGCAGACACCGTCGCGTGTTTTGTCGAAAACGCCTGATTTTTTTGCACAATTGAAACGTCGCGTTTGACCTGGTGCGGATCGCGCTTCATATAATCGTGCAATAATAACACTCAGGGAAGAGCCGCACCCATGCCAGATATGATTGATCTCGAGCCCGGCGCCGACCGGAGTATCCTGCTGCTGGATGATGATGAACCGTTTCTGCGACGCCTTGCCAAGGCTATGGAGAAGCGCGGTTTCGAGGTCGAGACAGCCGGTTCGGTCGCGGCAGGCCGCGCAATTGCCACAGCCCGCCCGCCGGCCTTTGCGGTCGTGGACCTGAGGCTTGAGGATGGCAACGGGCTCGATGTTGTAGAGGTGCTCCAGGAGAAACGCCCTGATGCGCGGGTGGTAGTTCTGACCGGGTACGGCGCGATTGCGACGGCGGTTGCGGCGGTCAAAATCGGCGCGGTGGATTACCTTTCGAAACCAGCGGATGCCGCGGACATTGTGAACGCGCTGCTGGCGCGCGGGGATGACCTGCCACCGCCCCCGGAAAATCCGATGAGCGCGGACCGTGTCCGGTGGGAACATATCCAGCGGGTGTTCGAGTTGTGTGACCGGAATGTGAGCGAAACGGCGCGTCGTCTGAACATGCACCGGCGCACCCTGCAGCGTATCCTGGCCAAGCGGTCACCGCGCTGACAGACACCGTCGGTGCGGCGTCAGTATCATGTCGGTTTAACGTCGGTATTACGTCGGTGCGCAGCGCCCGGTGGCAAAACCGGCTGTTAACACAATTTGCCCGCGTCAGACATCGTAGCGTTTGCTGATTTTGCTGACGATCAGCCCATTTTCCAGCCGGACATCCTCGTCAAAGGCCCAGTCGCGGAAACCCCGGCTCTGGTAGTAGGTGAGACCGCCTTCGTTGTCGGCGCGGATGGTGGCGTTGATCCAGACATAGCCGAGACGTTTTGCGGCGGCGGCGGTCGCGGAAAACAGCGCTGACCCGATGCCCAGACCAGTGCGGCCAATCTGCACAAACGTGGCGACATCGACGGCTTCGGGTGGCAGCTGGTCATGCGGCGCGATCCACTGGAACCCCACAACCTGTTCGTCGTCATCAAGCGCCACATGCCAGGCCGATTTTTCCGCATCCACGGCCATCCATTCGGCAATATCGGTGCCGGTCACCGGACGGGTCAGAGCGGTGGTGCCGCCCTTTTCGATGATGCCGTTGAGCAGACGCGCCATGGAGCCGGTGTCGAGTGCCATGGCCGGACGGACGTTGATCATCCCATTTCCTCCAGCAGTTCTGCATGCCTTGCGGTAAAGGCACCGCGGGTTTCAACCGGCGGGCGCAGCACGATGCTGAGATCCTGCATCAGGTTCCGGTCGGGCTCGCCAAAGAACTTTGTGGCCTCAGATGCGGAAAAACCGGCGATCTGTGTGGCTTCCATCCAGGCGCTGATCTTGTCCGCCTTCTTGATCTGCTTTTTCACAGCGACCGGCAGGCTGGCAGGCAGGCCAAATCGCAGATGCACGGCAGCCATCAACCGGTCGTCGAGCGCGCCATAGCCCGGACCCACGGCGGCCTTAACCGGAGAGATCATGTCTCCGATGACGTATTCCGGCGCGTCATGCAGTAAGGCCGCCAGACGCCATTTTGGAGGTGCCTTCGGCGCGATACGGCCAAAAATCGTCTCTGTTAAAAGGGAATGCTCGGCAACCGAATAGGCATAATCGCCCAGCGTCTGACCATTCCAGCGCGCGACAAAAGCCAGACCATGGGCGATATCCTCAATTTCGATATCGACCGGCGTCGGGTCCAGCAGGTCCAACCTGCGCCCCGACAACATCCGCTGCCATGCCCGAGTTTTTGCCGCCATAAGCCCCACCTTTCAGGAGGCGGTTGTACCTGTCACTGCAAGGAAATCAAACCGGCTGGTGTCCGAAAAACGAACGCCGCGAAAGGACACCGCCGGGGATGCCCGCAAGACGCTAAGAAACTGTTCACCTGCGTCAGTGCACCCGCATTGTGTTGTACACGCTGTGGTGTTATCTGCGCCGCAAACCAGAGAGTCACAGGATCGTACAAAAATGGCCAATGATTACATTGTAAAAGACATCGCGCTGGCCGACTACGGGCGCAAGGAACTGAACATCGCCGAGACAGAAATGCCGGGCCTGATGGCGCTGCGCGAGGAATACGGCGAGAGCAAGCCGCTGACCGGTGCGCGCATCGTTGGCTCGCTGCACATGACGATCCAGACCGCTGTTCTGATCGAGACACTGGTGGCGCTGGGCGCGGATGTGCGCTGGGCCTCGTGCAACATCTTTTCCACGCAGGACCACGCCGCCGCTGCGATTGCCGCGGGCGGCACGCCGGTGTTCGCGATCAAAGGCCAGAGCCTGGAAGAGCACTGGGATTACCTCGACCGGTCCTTCCTGTTTGAGGAAGGCCCGAACCTGATCCTGGATGATGGTGGTGACGCCACGCTGTATATCCTGCTGGGCGCGCGCGCCGAAGCGGGCGAGGAAATCATCCCCGTTCCCGGATCCGAGGAAGAAGTTGCGATCAAGGCGCAGATCAAAAAGCGCATGGAAGCGAGCCCCGGCTGGTTCACGAAGATGCGCGACCAGATTGTTGGTGTCTCCGAAGAGACAACAACCGGCGTGCACCGTCTTTATGAACTGGTGCGTGAAGGTCAGCTGCCCTTCCCCGCGATCAACGTGAACGACTCTGTGACCAAGTCGAAGTTCGACAACAAATACGGCTGTAAGGAATCGCTGGTTGACGGCATCCGCCGCGCCACTGACACCATGATGGCCGGTAAAGTTGCGGTTGTGATGGGCTACGGCGACGTGGGCAAAGGGTCCGCGGCTTCTCTGCGCGGTGCCGGTGCCCGGGTGAAGGTCACTGAAGTTGACCCGATCTGTGCCCTGCAGGCGGCGATGGACGGCTTTGAGGTTGTACTGCTGGAAGACGTTGTCGGCGACGCGGATATCTTCATCACTACCACCGGCAACAAGGACGTCATCCGCATCGAGCATATGCGCGAGATGAAGGACATGGCGATTGTCGGCAACATCGGCCACTTCGACAATGAAATCCAGGTCGCTGCGCTGAAGAACCACAAGTGGACCAGCATCAAAGAGCAGGTCGACATGATCGAAATGCCCAACGGCAACCGTCTGATCCTGCTGTCCGAGGGGCGTCTGCTGAACCTCGGTAACGCAACGGGCCACCCGTCCTTTGTGATGTCCGCGTCCTTCACCAACCAGGTGCTGGCGCAGATCGAGCTGTGGACCAAAGGCGACGAATACAAGAACGACGTTTACATCCTGCCCAAGCATCTGGATGAAAAGGTTGCCCGTCTGCACCTGGCACGTATCGGTGTGAAACTGACCGAGCTCGACAAGGATCAGGCCGCTTATATCGGTGTGAAACCTGAAGGTCCGTTCAAGCCGGAACATTACCGGTACTGATATGCAGGGCGCGCGCGTGGAACGCTCGGCGGAAAACGATGCGGTCTACCGGTACATCCGCAGCGAGATTCAGTTCGAGCTGTCGCTGATCAACGCGCGCGTCAACTGGCTGGTCACCAGCCAGGCCTTTCTTTTTGTGCCTCTGACCCTTGGCGCCCGGCAGGGTGGCATCGGTGCTTCCGTTTATTACCCGGTTATTCCTGTGCTGGGCGTGATCATCTGCGCGTTGGTGCTGATTTCGGTGATCGCTGCGGTCTGGCGCAGCCGCCAGTGGCGGGCCAAGGGGGAACAGGGCGCATATGCCGGGCGCGACAATACCGGCGCGTTCGATATTGTGCTGCCACACAGCCCCATGATCCCGCGTATGGGCCTGATCGGGGGTGTGGGCGTGCCACTGGCCCTGGTAGGCGTCTGGGTCTGGCTGCTGATCGCGCCGCCCGGTGCGTAACACAGCCCGCGCACAGACGCCTGTTTTAAAGCGTTTTTCCCGGCGTTTCCGCAACCCTCCGGAATAATCTTGCCAGCGGTTACCCGCACAGGGGAATATCTGTCGCAAAAACCCCCTTTTTCGAAAGATGATATACCTCTAGTCTTCACCGGGATCGCGGGGAGCGGTCATCAATTTAAGGTGGGAGACCTATTATGGGTAAACGGGACGATCTTATCGCGCAGTATGCGGACGATCTGAAAAATAAATGTGGCATGGATGCGGACATGGATCTGCTGACCAAAGTGACAATCGGCTGCGGCCCGGCGATCTATGACGCCGACGCATCGACCGTTGCGGGCAGCCAGGCATCCGAGCTGGAAACCGTCAAAAACAATTTTCTGATCAAGAAACTCGGGCTCGCGGACGGACCGGAGCTGATGGAAGCGATCAACAGCGTGATCGAAACCTACGGCAAATCCGAGCGCAATAAATACCGCGCCGTTGTCTACTACATGCTGACCAAGCACTTCGGCAAAGAAGCCGTTTACGGCTGATACCTGCGGAAATTCCGTTCGGAGCGCCCTGCAGTCTGCGGGGCGTTTCCTATTTGTATCGTATTTAATCTATTGATTGTTTGACGGTTTTTCCCTGTTTCGGTACACAGGGGTCATTCGGCCAGTACGGCCAGAACCAGTTTCAGATACACGCGTGGGATGGGAATCGCGTGGGGTGAAGAGGGGTTCTGGCGATCTGCGTCAGAACCCCTTTCTTATTCAGAGCAGCGTCAGAACCAGCCCGATCACCGCGCATCCGAAGGTGGCGTAGCCGCCGTCAATCAGGATAAGCGATTTCGGGCGCGCGCCAAAGCTGTAGAAGGTTGCGATCCAGGGGCTGACAAGAAACAACCCGATGCCCAGCCCGGACACCAGACCCTTGGCCGCGGTATCAATCCCGCTGAGCTGGAAGGTATGCCGCATCATCCCGGCAACCAGAACGGCGCCCAGCAGGCTGGTGATATAGGGAACCGGATCAGACCGGTTGGCCGGAACACCGTTTTCATCCAGCGGCACACCCGATGCGGCCATCCATTTTTCGGCCAGCACGGTGTACCAGACAGCGCCAAAAGCAAAGCCGGCAACACCGGCAGCGAGAACACTCAGAAACCCCATGGGTCCACTCCCTGTTGTCTTCAGTGTCCGTATGGTGCCCGGAAAAGTGGTATCGGCCTAGTCTGAAATGCCCGCCAGCCGGCAGACCACGTCCCATTCCGCCTCTGTGACTGGCTGAACCGACAGACGTGAGTTCCTGACCAGCACCATGTCGGCCAGTTCGGGTTCCTGTTTGATACGCTCCAGCGTGACTGGCGTCTTCACCGGCGAAATGGCTTTGATATCAACGCATTCCCAGCGTTCATCGTCGGTGGTGCTGTCGGGATGTGCTTCTGCGATGACCTCGACAATGCCGACCACGGATTTTTCTTTTTGGGAATGGTAAAACAGGCCACGGTCGCCGATTTTCATATCGCGCATAAAGTTGCGGGCCTGGTAATTCCGGACGCCGTCCCATTCCTCGCCCACATCGCCTTTGGCAACCTGATCGTCCCAGCTCCAGGTTGAGGGTTCGGATTTGAAGAGCCAGTATGCCATCAGCCGATCACCCTGTTCCAGGGGATCAGCTCGACTTTTTCAAAGAGACCCGCCTGCGCATAGGGATCGTTTGCGGCCCAGGCCTGCGCCTCGCTCATATCCGCCACATCCAGTACGATCAGCGAGCCGCACATCTGCCCGCTGTTATCCAGCAGAGGCCCCGCCTGCTGCACAGCCGGTCCGGATTTAAGGTATTCGACGTGGCGCGGCCGGTTTTCCTGGCGCACAGACAGGGCGCCGGGTTTATCGCGGGCAATAAGAGCAATCAGCATATTTCTTCCTTGAGGCTGCGTGACAGGAGGCCGGATATTGCTTGTGCCACATCAATCCGATTTTCCACAAGGCCCGCCACTGCAGATGTGATCGGCATATCAAGACCCTGTTCACGGGCCGTGGCATGCATGGCCAGCGCTGTTGCGGCCCCTTCGACCGTGGTTTCGGGATCAAAGCCGGTGCTTTCCCCAAGAGACACGCCAAAACGGTAATTCCGGGATTGCGCCGAGGTGCAGGTGAGCACCAGATCGCCAAAGCCGGACAGCCCGCTGAGGGTAGCAGGGTCTGCACCACGCAGGGCGGCCAGCCGGGCCATTTCCGCATTGCCGCGGGTCATCACAGCGGCTCTGGCGCTTTCGCCGAGGCCTGCGCCCATGGCCGCCCCGCAGGCAATCGCCACCACGTTTTTCAGCGCGCCGCCCAGGGCCGCGCCGGTCATATCCGTTGACCGGTAAAGCCGCAGGGTTGCCGTCGACAGGGCTGATTGCAGCGCGCTGGCGGTATCGTCGTCTCCGGCGGCAAGCGTCATCGCGGTGGGCAGACCCGCGGCGATGTCCCGCGCGAACCCGGGGCCGGTCAGAATGGCGGGCGTGGCGGTGGGGGCTGCGGCGCTGATGATGTCATGGGGGCACATGCCCGTGCCGCGTTCGATCCCCTTGCAGCAGGCGACCAGCGTTTTGCCACCCAGCGCGTCGCCGCAGCTGGTGAGAAAGCCGCGCAGCTGCTGGAGCGGCACAGCCAGCAGCAGAATATCGGCCTTCAGCGCGGTCTGCAGATCGTCGGTGACGGTCAGGGTTTCGGGGAACACGAAGTCGCCCAGCCTGCGCCTGTTGCAGCGCTGGTGCTGCATCTCGCGGCTGTGGTCGGCGTTACGGGCCCAGAGCGTGACGCTGGATTTTGTGGCCAGAGACAGCGCCAGGGCCGTGCCGAAGGCACCGGATCCCAGGACCGCAATGCTCATGCCTTGGCGCCCTTCTTGCCGCTGCCCAGCATCGCGGGCCGGGTCTGGTCCAGCGGCCAGCGGGGTCGTGCCGCGAGGGTCATGCCAGCCGGTTCAGACAGGGCCATCTGTTCGAGCGCTGCATAGCCGATCATGGCCGCGTTATCCGTGCAGAGCACAAGCGGCGGTGCAATGAATTCAGTCTCTAACTCGAATGAAACAGTCTCTAATCCGGCCCGTATCGCCTGATTGGCGGCAACGCCTCCTGCCACGCACAGCGCTGTTGGTCTGTCGCCCTGCGTTGCACAAAGACGCAGTGCCCGTCTGGTTTTTTCCACCAGGACATCGGTGACGGCTGCCTGAAATCCGGCGCACAGATCGGCCACGTCCTGGCGCGTCAGCCCCCCTTTTTCGGCGACCACGCCATCGCGCGCCCGCAGTACGGCCGTTTTCAGCCCTGAGAAGGACAGATCGCAGCCTTCCCGGTCGAGCAGCGGCCGCGGCAGGCGGAACCTGCAGGCGTCGCCCGTGGCGGCGGCTTGTTCCACCGCGGGGCCGCCGGGTTGGTCCAGCCCAAGCAGTCGCGCGACCTTGTCGAACGCCTCGCCCGGGGCATCATCAATGGTGCCGCCCAGCCGTTCGAAGGTGTCCGCGCCGCGCACCAGCAGGAACTGGCAATGACCGCCCGAGACAAGCAACATCAGGTAAGGGTACGCGACCCCATCCGTGAGCCGGGGGGTCAGCGCGTGCCCCGCCAGATGATTGACGCCGTAGAGCGGTTTGCCGGTGGCCATGGCGAGGCCCTTGGCGCACATAACACCCGACACCACGCCGCCGATCAGACCGGGGCCGGATGTGACGGCAAAAGCATCGATGTCGCTGATTTTCAGGCCAGCTTCGTGCAGCGCCTCGTCAGCACAGAGATCGAGCGTTTCAGCATGCGCACGCGCCGCAATTTCCGGCACAACGCCCCCGTATGCTGCGTGCAGGCTGGCCTGGCCACGTACCACAGAAGACAAGACGCGGGTTTGTCCAGTGGCGTCACGGCGCAGGATCGCCGCCGCCGTGTCATCGCAGCTGCTTTCGATGGCAAGAACAGTGCAGGCCGTGGTCAAGGTGGGCGTCCCGTTGCAAGATCGGTGGGCTGCAGGTAACACCGGCAGCGGGGTTAAACAATGGCACGGGACATGCAGCAGGCGCCGATACCGATGATCATGACGCGGCCCGAAGCGGGCGGTCAGGCGTTCGTCCGGAACATGCCGGCGGACCTGCGGCAGCGTCTGAATATCATTGAAAGCCCTCTGCTTTCCATAGAGGCAGTGGTCCCGGACCCCGGATCTGATGATGCCGGTGCTGCCATTTTCACATCTGCCAACGGTGTCCGTTTTGCGCCGGAGGCGCGGGGGCGGAAAGCCTGGTGTGTGGGCAGATCAACGACACAGGCCGCGCGGGACGCGGGCTGGGACGCTGTGACTGCCGGGCCTGATTCTGCCGGCCTGATTGAAACACTGCGCCGGGAGCGGCCCGAGGTGACGCTGGTGCATTTCAGCGGTGTGCACACCCGCGGGAAAGTTGCGGAGAAGCTGGTACAGGATGGTTTGTCTGTGCGCCGGGTCACGGTTTATGACCAGCCGTTGCTGGCGCTGTCAGAGGCGGCCCGTGCGGTGCTGGCGGGTGACGATCCGGTGATTGTTCCGCTCTTTTCCCCCCGGACCGCAGCGTGGTTCGTTGAGCAATGCCCGGAGCCGGGAAATGTGATCGCCGTGTTTCTGAGTGCGGCTGTGGCGCGCGCCACTGGACAAGCGCGGTTTGCACAACAGGTTATATCGGCGTGGCCGGATGCCCGATCTGTCGTCAACTGTATAGAAAACCTGACAGTCAGCGCCCGTCCGGGTTGAGGGTGATCAGGCTGCGGAGTATGCTTTCAGGATACCGCCTGCCAGCGGAGAATCGAATTAGGGGTGGAGACTTTGGCAAAATCACGCAATTCGGACGCCGGACCCGAAGAGGACGCGGCAAAGACCGACGCAGTTTCTGAAGCGGTCACCGAACAGCAGACGGACGATACGGATACCCCCGTGCAGGACGGGAGTGAGCACGCCGATCCTGCCCCTGAAACCGTTGAGGATACCACCGGGCCCACGCCGGATACTGCCGATGAAACCTCGTCGGATGATGTGTCCGAAGAGGAGCCGGAGACCGGTGAAACGGTTGATGCCGACGAAGACGAACCGGTCAGCGAAGCGGACGAAATAGAGACTGATACAGCAGAAACAGAGACTGAATCCGAAGTCGATCCGGAAGAAACGGACCTGACTGAGGAAGATCAGGAACCTGTTGAAGAGGAGCCGGAGGAACAGGCAGCGGAGCCCCGCCCCGCGCCCGAAGTGGTGGTGGAGCGCAGCAGCATGTGGCCGGCTGTTTTCGGCGGTGTGATCGCTGCGATGATCGGGTTTATCGCCGGACGGGGCGATACGCTGGATCAGTGGCTGCCCGCTTCGATGCAGCGCAGCGCCGTTGATCTGACGGCGATCGAGACGCAGACCGCGGAACTTGCGGCAGCAACTGAGGCACAGGCGGAGCGGCTTTCCGCGCTGGAATCGCAGCCCGCCCCGGAGCCTGCACCGGCGCCGGCCCCCGAGATTCCCCCCGAACTGGCCGCGGCGACAGAAAGCCTGACGGAAAATGTAGCACTGGTCTCGGCTGAGCTTGAAGCCCTCGCCGGGCGTCTTGATGCGCTGGAGGCGCGGCCCGCCGAACCTGCACCGGACGGTGCGAGTGCCGCGGATGTTGCCGCCCTGCAATCCGCGCTGGAAGCGCAACGCGCCGAAATTCAGGCGCTGAATGCGATTGCAGAAGAGGCCGAAGCCGCTGCGCGAAGCGAGGCGGCACGTATTCTGGCCCGTGCGGCGCTGACACGTGTCGTCACGGCGGTCGAAACCGGCGAAACCTTTGCGCCGGCCATCGATGATCTGGAAGAGGTCACGCCTGTTGAGGTGCCCGCAGCGCTGAAATCAGCCGCCGCCGAGGGTGTGCCGACCATGGCCTCCCTGCGCGAAAGCTTCCCGGAAGCTGCCCGCAGTGCGCTGGCCGCAGCGCGCGCCGAAGTGCCCGAGAGCGAAGTTCAGGGCATTGGTGGATTTCTGCGCCGTCAGCTGAGCGCGCGGTCCGTGACGCCACGCGAAGGATCGGACCCGGATGCGGTATTGTCCCGCGCCGAAGCTGCCCTGGGTCAGGGCGATCTGGCGGCTGCACTGTCAGAGATGGAAGGCCTGCCGGAACCTGCGCGGGCGGCCATGCAGGGCTGGCTGTCATCGGCCGAAGCCCGCCGGGCGGCACAGGACGCTGCGAACACGCTGTCTGACAGCCTGCAAAGTAACTGAGGAAGACGAATATGTTGTGGTCTCTGATTAAGATAATCCTGTTCGTCGCTGCAGTGGCTGCTCTGGCGCTGGGGGCGGGTTACCTGCTCGAAAGCGAGGGCGGCGTGCAGGTCACTGTGATGGGCAGCGAATACACCTTTGGCCCGCTGCAGTCCGTGATCGCGGTCGTTGGCTTTGTGGTTGCCGTGTGGATTTTGCTCAAGGTGCTGTCGCTGCTGGTGGCCACATGGCGGTTCCTGAACGGAGACGAAACCGCGCTGTCGCGGTATTTCGACCGTAACCGCGAGCGCAAAGGGTTTGATGCCCTGTCAGAGGGTCTGATGGCGCTGGCCAGCGGTGAGGGCCGTGTGGCGATGGCCAAGGCCGCGAAAGCTGACCGTTACCTGAACAAGCCTGAGCTGACCAACCTGCTGACCGCGCAGGCGGCTGAGATGGCCGGTGACCGGCGCAAGGCCGAGGAAACCTATAAAAAGCTGGTGGCCAACAGTGCCACGCGTTTTGTGGGCGTGCGCGGGATCATGCGCCAGAAACTGGAGGACGGTGATACGGACACCGCACTGGCGCTGGCGGAAAAGGCTTTTGCGATCAAACCGAAGCATGAAGAGGTGCAGGACGTTCTGCTGAAACTGCAGGCCCAGAACGAAAACTGGGCGGGTGCGCGCGAGACGCTGAACGCCAAGCTGAAACATGGCAGCCTGCCCCGTGACGTGCACCGCCGGCGTGATGCCGTTCTGGCGCTGTCACAGGCGAAGTCCATTCTGTCGGACGAAAGCTCGATTGAGGTGCGGGAAAAGGCGATTGAGGCCAACAAACTCTCGCCTGATCTGGTGCCCGCGGCGGTGATGGCCGCGCGCAGCTATATAGAAGCCAAAAAGCCCAAACTGGCCACGCGCCTGCTGAAGAAAGCCTGGGAAGCGCAGCCGCACCCCGATCTGGCGGCGGCTTATGCGGAGATCGAACCGGATGAAACGGCCTTGCAGCGTATCCGCAGGTTTACCGCACTGACGCGGTCCACACTGGGGGATCCGGAAACCAAAATGCTCATGGCCGAGCTGCACATTGCAAATGAGGATTTCCCGGAGGCGCGCCGGGCGCTGGGCGATCTGGCCGAGAGCGATCCGACCGCGCGGTCTGTGACGCTGATGGCGGCCATTGAGCGGGGCGAGGGCGCGGACGATTCTATTGTGCGTGGCTGGCTGGCCCGGGCGGTGACTGTGTCGCGCGGCCCGCAGTGGATCTGTGACAACTGCCAGCATATCCATGCGGAATGGGCGCCGGTCTGTGAAAACTGCGAGAGCTTTGACACGCTGGAATGGAAGCGACCGCCGGAAGCCGAGATGGCGATGCCGGGTGGTGTTCAGATGCTGCCGCTGATTGTCGGAGCGCTTGAGGACAAGGCAGATGAGGCGGATGCAGAGATCGAAGACGCCGAACTGCTGACCGATGCGACCGACGTGACAGAGGACACAGCAGCAAAGGTCTGATTTTCGGGCGTACGCTCTTGACCCTCCAGTAACTGGAACCCTTATGTAGGGAGCAAATCTCCCTGCTGAGGCCGCTGCTATGTCGCGCACCGTCACGCTGACCATTGAAAAAATGAACTGCGCCTCCTGTGTCGGGCGCGTCGACCGGGCGCTGTCCGCGGTGAATGGCGTGCGGGGTGTGTCGGTGAACCTGGCGACGGATACCGCCACGGTCATCGGGGATATGACGGCTGCGGCGCTGATCCGCGCGTCGGGTGATGCGGGCTATCCGGCCGCGCAGTCAGGATCCGACACGACCGACCGCGATACGAGGCGAGACGAAGAAGCCAGGCGGCTGCATGAGAAGATGCTGATTGCCGCTTTTCTGACCGCCCCGGTTTTCGTTCTGGCGATGGGCAGTCATGTGTTCCCGGGCCTCGTTCACATGATCGGGCATGATACAAATAAACTTATACAGGCTCTGTTGACGACACTGGTTCTGGCCGGGCCCGGGCGTCATTTCTACACTGATGGTCTGACAGCGCTGCTCAAAGGCGCGCCGGATATGAACACTCTGGTCGCCATCGGAACGGCTGCGGCGTGGGGGTATTCAGCGCTGCTGATGCTGGCCCCCGGTCTCTTTCCGCCCGGTGCGCATGGCGTGTATTTTGAGGCGGCAGCGGTGATCGTGACGCTGATCCTCACAGGGCGCTGGCTGGAGGCACGCGCGCGCGGCCGTACTGGTGCTGCGATCCGGGCGTTGATCGGGCTGCGCCCTGCATCGGCACGCGTCGAGCGCGATGGTGTGGCCCGCGATGTGGCGCTGGCAGAGATCGTGCAGGGCGACCGTGTTTTGCTGCGGCCCGGCGAAAAAGTCCCGGTGGATGGCGTGGTGCTCGAAGGATCAACCTTTGTGGACGAAGCGATGATTACCGGCGAGCCGCTGCCGGTAGCGAAACACACAGGTGATGACATGACAGCCGGGACGGTCAACGGATCCGGCAGTATCGTTTTGGAGACCCGGGGCGTGGGTGAAGACACGGTGCTGGCCGGAATCATCCGCATGGTACAGGCCGCACAGGGCGCGAAACTGCCTGTGCAGGCTCTGGTAGACCGCATCACCCTGTGGTTCGTGCCGGCGGTTCTGATGGTGGCGGCGGTGACCATTCTGGCTTGGCTGATCATGGGGCCGGCGCCTGTTGTGTCCTATGCGCTGGTTGCGGGTGTATCCGTTCTGATCATTGCCTGCCCCTGCGCGATGGGGCTCGCGACACCCACGTCGATCATGGTGGCCGTCGGGCGCGCCGCCGAGCTGGGCGTGCTCTTTCGCAAGGGCGACGCGCTGCAGCGGCTGTCGGCCGTGGATACCGTTGTGTTCGACAAGACGGGCACCCTGACGGAAGGGCGCCCGGCCCTGATGACATTTGAACCGGCATCCGGCTTCACCCGGGAAAAGGCGCTGAAGCTTGCGGCAGCGATTGAGGCGCGGTCGGAACATCCGCTGGCACAGGCTGTGACTGAAGCCGCCCGCGAAGAAAATCTGGCATGGCCTGAGGCGCAGGATGTCCGCGCCGAGGACGGGATGGGGATCACCGGCGTGGTGGACGGAATTACGGTGCGCATTGGATCGGACCGTTTCATGGCTGCGACGGGCGTTGATATCAGCCATTTTGACGCCGCACGCGCGTCCGTTGAAGAACAGGGGCAATCCGTCTTCTTTGCAGCGGTTGGCGAACAGCCACTGGCGATGCTGGCCGTGGCGGACAAGGTCAGGCCGGGGGCTGCCGCGCTGATCCGCGGGTTAACTGCGCGGGGGGTCCGCGTGGCGATGATCACCGGCGATACCGAAGCCGCAGCCCGCGTCATTGCAGATGAAATCGGCATCAGCGAGGTCATTGCGCGCGTCCTGCCGGGCGAGAAATCGCAGGCGGTGGAACGCATGCGCGCAGAGGGCGGTACACTTTCCTTTGTGGGCGACGGCATCAATGATGCACCGGCGCTGGCCGCCGCAGATGTGGGCATCGCTATCGGCACGGGCACTGACGTGGCGATCGAAGCGGCAGACGTGGTCCTGATGTCCGGGGACCCGGCCGGTGTGGCAAAGGCCATCGCAGTGTCAGGCCACGCGATGCGCAATATCCGGCAGAACCTGTTCTGGGCCTTCGGGTACAATGTGGCGCTGATCCCCGTTGCGGCGGGTGTGTTTTTCAGCCTGACAGGCTGGATGCTGTCGCCCATGCTGGCGGCCGGTGCGATGGCGCTGTCGAGCGTCTTTGTCCTGTCCAACGCGCTGCGGCTCCGTGGCATGACGGGAGCCTTGTGATGAACATCAGCGAGGTTTCAGAGGCCACAGGCCTGCCGGTGAAAACCATCCGGTACTACGAAGAGATCGGCCTGATCACGCCGGACCGTACAGCAAACGGCTATCGCTTTTTCAGTGATGCGGATCGTCACAAGCTGGCGTTTCTGGGCCGGGCGCGGTCTCTGGGCTTCTCAATCGACGCCTGCCGCAGCCTGCTGCATCTCTATAACGACCGGGACCGCGCAAGCGCCGACGTGAAACAGATTGCCCGCACGCATCTGGAGGAGATAGAGCGGAAACGCGACGAGCTGACCCAGATGCGCGATACGCTGGCGCATCTGATCGACGCCTGCGCCGGCAATGACCGGCCCGATTGTCCCATTCTTGCAGACCTTGCGGCGGACGGGCAGTCTTGAAACAGGACCTTCGGGCATCACATGACCCCCATGAGCGAGATTTTTCAGCATAACATCAAAGTTCTGTTTCAGCATTGCGACCCGGCGGGGATCGTCTTTTACCCGCGGTACTTTGAAATGGTGAACCAGACGGTCGAGGAATGGCACGAAACGGGCCTGGGGCATTCCTTTTCGGACATGCATCTGGAGCGCGGTCACGGGGTGCCAACAGTCTCTATCGGGGCGGAATTCTCGGCGCCCAGCCGGATGGGTGATATGCTGACCTGGCAGCTTTGGGTGACAAAACTCGGGCGCACTTCGGCGCATCTCTTTGTCCAGGCGCATTGTGCCGAGCAGCTGCGCATGACTGCGACACCGGTGCTGGTGTCGGTCGATATGAGCACCGGCCGTCCGGTGCCCTGGCCCGATGCCATGCGCGCAAAGATGCAGCAGTATCTGGTTGCTGAATAGCTTTACACCTAAAAATTTTATACTTGAAACATTCTGAGCCTGCAGTAGGCTTTGGGATGAATCAATCACGGGTGCCTCATGAGAATTGCCTGTCTGGGTGGCGGTCCTGCCGGTCTCTATTTTGCCATTTCAATGAAGCTGCGCGATCCGGGTCATGAGATCACGGTGTTTGAGCGGAACCGCCCGGATGACACCTTTGGGTGGGGTGTGGTGCTGTCGGATGAGACGCTTGGCAACCTGTCCGCCAATGATCCGGAAAGTGCGGCGCTGATCCGGGACCATTTCGCCTGGTGGGATGACATTGCCGTGGTGCTGCGCGGGACCCGCACGGTGTCGTCGGGGCACGGGTTCTGCGGGATCGGGCGCAAAAAACTGCTGATCCTGTTGCAGGACCGGGCGCGGGCGCTGGGCGTTGACCTGCAGTTCGAAAGCGAGGTCGACAGTGCCGCAGCGCTGGCGCGTGACTATGATCTGGTGGTGGCCACAGACGGCCTGAACTCTCGCACCCGCACGGAACTCAGCGATGCCTTTGGCCCACAGACAGATGTCCGCAAATGTCAGTTCACCTGGCTGGGCACCCGGCAGAAATTCGACGATGCCTTTACGTTCATTTTCGAGGAGACGGAGCACGGCTGGGTCTGGGCGCATGCCTATCAGTTCGACCCTGATACGGCGACTTTTATTGTGGAATGCAGTCAGGAGACCTGGGAGGCCTGGGGTTTCGGCAGCATGTCCAAAGAGGAAAGCATTGCCACCTGCGAGCGGATTTTCAAAGACAGCCTCGGGGGTCACGCCCTGATGTCGAATGCCAACCATGTGCGCGGATCGGCCTGGATCCGGTTTCCGCGGGTGCTCTGTGACCGGTGGCACCACGAGAATATCGTCCTGATGGGCGATGCCGCGGCCACAGCGCATTTTTCCATCGGGTCGGGTACCAAACTGGCGTTGGAATCGGCCATCGCCCTGGCGGACTACCTGACGGATGAGGACGACATGCAGGCCGCCTTTGCACGCTACGAGGAGGACCGCCGGGTTGAGGTTCTGAAACTTCAGTCGGCGGCGCGCAATTCGCTGGAGTGGTTCGAGGATGTGGAGCGCTATCTGGATCTGGACCCGGTGCAGTTCAGTTATTCACTGCTGACGCGGTCCCAGCGGATCAGCCACGAGAACCTCCGGGAGCGTGATCCGGATTGGCTGGCCTCCGCCGAGAAGTGGTTTCAGACGACCGCAGGCGTCAGCGAAAACGCAGCTGTACGGCATCCGATGTTTGCGCCCTACCGGCTGCGGGACATGACGCTAAAGAACCGCGTCGTGGTCTCACCAATGGCACAGTACAAGGCAGTGGACGGCGTGCCGACCGACTGGCATCTGGTGCACTACGGCGCGCGTGCCAAAGGCGGCGCGGGTCTGATATACACCGAAATGACCTGTATCAGTGACGACTCAAGGATCACTCCGGGCTGTCCCTGCATCAGCACGGACGAAGAGGAAGCCGCGTGGAAACGCATCGTTGGTTTCATCCACACGGAAAGCGACGCAAAGGTCTGTCTGCAGATCGGACACGCCGGGGCCAAGGGGTCCACGCAGGTTGGCTGGGAAGAGATGGACGCGCCGCTGTCAGAGGGAAACTGGCCGCTGATCGCGGCCTCTGACGTGCCCTGGTCTGACCGGAACGCCATACCGCGCGCCATGACCCGGGAGGATATGGACCATGTGACCGCCGGGTTCGCTGACGCCGCGCGCCGCGCCGCGCGGGCCGGTTTTGACATGATCGAACTGCATGCGGCCCATGGATATCTGCTGTCGGGTTTTATCACGCCGCTGCAGAACCGGCGCACGGATGAATACGGCGGGTCGCTGGAAAACCGCCTGCGCTACCCGCTGGAGGTCTTCGACGCGATGCGCGCCGTCTGGCCAGAGGAACGTCCGATGTCGGTCCGGATTTCGGCGCATGACTGGGTTGGCGATGCAGGTATCACGCCCGATGATGCCGTAGCGGTTGCCCGCGCGTTCCAGGCGCATGGCGTCGATATATGCGATGTATCTGCCGGCCAGACCTCGACCGACGCGGACCCGGTTTATGGCCGGATGTTTCAGACACCGTTTTCGGACCGGATCCGCAACGAGACAGGTCTGCCAACAATGGCGGTGGGCAATATTTTTGAGCCCGATCACGTCAATTCAATCCTGATGGCGGGACGCGCGGACCTTGTTTGCCTCGCGCGCCCGCATCTGGCCGATCCCTACTGGACCCTGCACGCAGCGTCGGCACTTGGGGACCGAGACGAAGCCTGGCCAGACCCCTACCTGGCCGGACGCGATCAGGCCTGGCGGCTTGCCGACAAAGATGCGGCTGCTGAGGGGGCGCGGGTATGACCCGCCTTGCCGGCCAGCGGGCGCTCGTCACCGGTGGCGGCACCGGTGTTGGAGCCGCGATTGCACGGACCCTTGCCAATGACGGGGCCGATGTGTGGATCAGCGGACGTCGCACCGAAGTGCTGGAGGAAACGGCCGTCTCGCATGACCGCATTCACGTCGTAACCGGTGATGTCACCCGTCCGGATGACTGTGCGCGCATGATTGAAACGGCCGGGCGGCCGGGGATCATCGTGGCCAACGCCGGCGCTGCGGTGTCAAAACCGTTTCACCGCATGTCGGCGGATGATCTGCGCGCGATGATCGACGTAAACCTGTTTGGCGTCTTCAACATCTGGTCAGCGGCCCTGCCGGCACTGCGCGACGCGGGGCAGGGGCGGCTGATCGCCGTGGCCTCAACCGCCGGGCTGAAAGGATACGCCTATGTCAGTGCCTATGTGGCAGCAAAACACGCGGTGGTCGGGCTGACCCGGTCGCTGGCGCTGGAACTGGCACGGACCGGGATTACGGTGAACGCTGTCTGCCCCGGGTTCACCGACACGCCGATGCTGCAGGAGAGCGTCAGCAATATCATGCGCCAGACCGGGCGCAGTGCGGACGAGGCGGAAGCGGCACTGACGGCGACCAACCCGCAGGGGCGCTTTGTACAGCCCGGCGAAGTGGCCGACACCGTGCAGTGGCTCTGCGGTCCTGGTGCCGGGGCGGTCACGGGCCAGGCCCTGTCAGTTTCAGGCGGAGAAGTCATGTGAACCAGCACCCGGACACCCCGAGCGATCTGAGTAAGGACCGGCTGCGCGTCTGGCTGCGCATGCTCAAGGTCACGCGGATGATTGAGGCCGAACTGCGCGAGCGACTGCGCCAGGAGTGGGATACCACGCTGCCGCGCTTTGACGTGATGTCCGCACTGCACCGCAACGGCGAAGGCATGAAGATGAGCGATCTCAGCGGTGTGCTGCGGGTTTCGAATGGTAATGTCACCGGCATTGTGGACCGACTGGTTGCGGACGGGCTGGTCGAGCGGCGCACGGTGGAAGGGGACAGGCGTGCCATGCGTGTGGTGCTTACACCCAAAGGGCGGACGCTGTTTGACGAAATGGCCGCTGTGCACGAGGCCTGGGTGGACGAACTGCTGTCGTCCATTGGTGCCCAGGGGCTGGCCACGGTGTATTCGCGGCTGGGCCGCATCGCAGAGCAGACGGAGGAGGACAGCTGATGCCGGATCATTTCAGACTGACCCGGACGGGTGATGTGGCGATCGTCACGCTGGACCGGCCGGAGCGGAAGAACCCGCTGACCTTTGACAGCTATGCGGAGCTGCGCGACTGGTTCCGCGCCCTGCGCGATGAAGATGCGATCAAAGCTGTGGTTTTCGGCTCTAACGGGGGCAATTTCAGCTCGGGTGGTGATGTGCATGACATCATCGGGCCGCTTGTTGGCATGGACATGAAAGACCTGCTGAAGTTTACGCGCATGACCGGTGATCTGGTCAAAGCGATGCTGGCATGTGGCAAACCCGTGATCGCTGCGGTGGACGGCATCTGCGTAGGGGCCGGTGCTATCATCGCGATGGCGTCCGATCTGCGTCTTGCGACACCTGAGGCCCGTACCGCGTTTCTGTTCACCCGCGTCGGGCTGGCGGGATGCGATATGGGGGCCTGTGCCATGCTGCCCCGGATCATCGGGCAGGGACGGGCTGCGGAACTGCTGTACAGCGGACGCAGCATGTCTGCGGCGGAAGGGGAAGCCTGGGGCTTTTTCAACCGCCTTGTTGCTGCAAATGACCTGCTGCCTGAGGCGACGGCTCTGGCGCAGAAGATCGCCGAAGGCCCGAATTTTGCGCATATGATGACCAAGACGATGCTGAACCAGGAATGGTCCATGACGCTGGATCAGGCAATTGAGGCGGAGGCGCAGGCTCAGGCCATCTGTATGCAAACGGAGGATTTCCGCCGGGCCTATGAGGCCTTTGTCGCCAAAGAAAAACCGGTGTTTCAGGGTGACTGAGACCATAAAGACAGGACGTTGCCGATGAGTGACCGCAGTTTTCTCAGCTGGCCGTTTTTCGAGGCGCATCACCGCGAACTGGCCGATGCGCTGGAGACCTGGTGCGCAGAAAACCTGAACGGGATTGATCATGCGGATGTGGATGCGGCCTGTATCGGCCTTGTGCGGTTGCTGGGGCAGGGCGGCTGGCTGCGCCACGCGGCAATTGATCCGGCAAATCCCGGCACGCTGGATGTGCGCAGCCTGTGCCTGATCCGCGAAACGCTGGCGCGTTATGATGGTCTGGCGGATTTCGCCTTTGCGATGCAGGGCCTCGGCACCGGGGCGCTGTCGCTGTTCGGCACACTGGAACAGCAACGCTGGCTGGAGCGCACGCGGGCGGGCGAGGCGCTATCCGCTTTTGCGCTGACAGAGCCGGCATCAGGCTCTGATGTGGCGAATATCACGCTTCGGGCAGACCGGGAGGGTGCCGGATTTGTGCTGAATGGCGAGAAGACCTGGATTTCGAACGGCGGTATTGCCGATCTTTATACCGTGTTCGCCCGCACCGGAGAGGCGCCGGGGGCCGGTGGCCTGTCCGCTTTTGTGGTGCCCGCGGATACGCCTGGTCTGGAGATCGCGGAACGGCTTGAGGTCATGGCGCCGCATCCGCTGGCACGGCTGTCCTTTGAGAACGTGCACCTGCCTGCTGATGCGATGATCGGTGGGTCAGGGCAGGGGTTCCGGATCGCGATGTCCGTGCTGGATGTATTTCGCGCCACCGTGGCGGCCGCCGCGCTGGGCTTTGCCCGCTGTGCGCTGGATGCGGCGCTGGAGCGTGTGCGCAAACGGGAGCTTTTTGGCGCGCCGCTGGCTGATCTGCAGATGGTGCAGGGGCATATCGCGGACATGGCGCTGGATGTGGACGCTGCGGCGTTGCTGGTGTACCGGGCGGCCTGGGCGCGGGACACAGGAGCCGCCAGGGTGACCCGCGAGGCGGCCATGGCCAAACTCTTTGCCACCGATCAGGCCCAACAAGTGATTGACAAAACGGTGCAGCTGTTTGGCGGGGAAGGTGTGCAAAGCGGCTCTGTACCGGAGCGTCTGTACCGCGAGATCCGGGCGTTGCGCATTTATGAAGGAGCGTCAGACGTGCAGAAAGTGATCATCGCGCGTGCCACGCTTGCCGCGGCCGATCAGTAGTTTTTCACCGATTGCGCCAGTCGTTCCAGCGTGAGGTTCACCTGGTCGGACCCGATCACCGCCGAACGCACCAGCCGGTCAAACTGGCGGGAAAAGCCCCGAACCTGTTCCGGGCTGCTGACCACCAGATAGGCGTCGCCGATATACAGCGCGACACGCTGACGGCCGAAGACGGTGAACGGCGCGGAATAGGTTTTGCTGCCGTCATAAAGGTGCAGGCGCAGCGCGGGATAGGTTCGTGCGCAGATCCGCGCCATATGTTCCAGCTGGCGCCTGCATTGCCGGGCGGGGGTGTTCCGCCAAAGGCCCGTGCGCGCCGCGAGATCCTGCAGGGTCTGAATGGGCATCGCGATCTCAACATCCATATCGTCGAGCGAGATATGCCCCAGAACATTTTCAACACCACCACCCCGGGCATCCTCGGGCGTGTCGTCCAGCGCCTGGGGGGCCAGACTGAACATGTCGGGCAGTGTTGAGGGTACGTAGCGCAGTTTGAAACCGGCGGCTTCGCTGCGCCATTGATCGAGCGGTGTGGAACCGTCGGCCTGAATTTCCTGCTCAATCTGGACACTGCCGGCCACTTCCTGCCGGCCCTCGGGTGCGTTTTCCAGACAAAGCAGCCAGTCCGCCGAGACGCCGCTGATTTCCGCGATCCGCCGCAGGGTTTCCGCGCGGGGCAGACGGTCTGACGCGGGGCTCAGAAACTGACTGAGCGCGGAACGGTCCAGGCCCGTCTGAGCCATGAAGTGAGACTTTCCCTCTGCATGGGACTCCAGAACGGTCCGTAGCCTTCTGCGGAACTGAACCGCGAGATCACGTTTATCCATGATGCATTTACACAAATATGCAGCGAAAATACAACAAACAGGACAAAACGATGCAGAAGTAATCTTTGCATCGCAAACTCACGCGCTTGTGAACAGGCGCTCAGACCCCGAAAATTCATGCCGGACCCGTAACAGCGTTATGCGAAAGGCACCAATTGACGATCCCCGACTGTCCCGAAAAACACAGCACAGAATGGCCCACTCTGGCCGTCGCTGCCATCTGCTATGCCGGATTTATTCTGACCACAGCCTTTTCCGGAACCCTTGGAATGGTGCCCGCGATCCTTGTGCTGGCGCTGATCCTGACGCTTTATTCGTCACTGAACCACGAAGTTCTGCACGGGCATCCGTTCCGGACAAAGGCGCTGAATACAGCGCTGGTCTTTCCGGCGCTTGGGCTTTTCATTCCGTATCCGAGGTTTCGCGATACGCATCTGGCGCACCACCATGATCCGTCGCTGACCGACCCCTATGATGATCCGGAAACCAATTTCGTTGATCCCGCCGTCTGGGCGCGCTGGTCGACACCCCGCCGCGCCATTTATGCGTTCAACAACACCTTGCTGGGCCGGATGGTGATTGGTCCGCTGATCAGTACGGGCACATTCTGGCTGGGGGATGCCCGGGCCATAGCTGCGGGAGACCGCCGTATTCTGTCGGCATGGGTATTTCACGCAGCGGCACTGGTGCCGGTGATCCTGTGGTGGGTGCTGGTGGCGGATATGTCCGTGACCGCTTATCTGACCGCGGCATATGCCAGCCTGTCAGTGCTCAAGATACGCACATTTCTGGAGCATAGGGCCCATGAAAAGGCACGCTGTCGCAGCGTGATCATCGAAGACCGGGGGCTGCTGTCGGTTCTGTTTCTGAAAAACAACCTGCACGCCGTCCACCATGCCTGCCCGGCGCTGGCCTGGTACCGGCTGGACCGGTTTTACCACGCGCGGCGGTCTGCCTTCCTGCAGCGCAACGGCGGGTACGCCTATGCCTCTTACTGGCAGATCGCGCGGCTGTTTCTGCTGCGCGCCAAGGATCCGGTCCCGCACAGTCTTTGGGATACAGAGGATGTAGCGCCCCGGCAGCCCGCAACCCGCGAAAATTCCGCTGCCTGATCAGGCCCGGGATCAATTGCGTTTGTGTCCGGCCCACACCGGTGCCATGGTCTCTGGCGAAACACAAAGGTTTACGAGGCGATTTATGTCCGACCAGGAAGCACCGGTTCTTTTGTCCATTGATCGCGGGATAGCCGTGGTCACCATCAACAACCCAAAAGCCATGAATGCGCTTTCCGAGGATGTCCTGGCCGCCCTGCAGGAGACGTGGGACGGGCTGGCCGTGAACCGGGAGGTCAAAGCAGTGATCCTGCGGGCGGCCGGCAATCATTTCTGTGCGGGACATAACCTAAAGGAAATGACCCTGCGCCGGGGCGATGAGGATGGTGGGGAAGCCTATTTCAACGATCTCTTTGCCCGTTGTTCGAAGATGATGCTGTCGATCGTGAACCTGCCCCAGCCCGTGATCGTGCAGGTCCAGGGGATTGCGACTGCCGCCGGATGTCAGCTGGTTGCGACCTGTGATCTGGCAGTAGCGGCAGAGGATGCGCGGTTTGCCACGTCGGGTGTCAATATCGGCCTCTTCTGTTCGACGCCGATGGTCGCGCTGTCACGGAACGTGCCACGCAAACAGGCAATGGAAATGCTGCTGCTGGGTGATTTTATGCCGGCGGAAAAGGCCGCAGAAATCGGCCTGATCAACCGGGTGGTGCCGGCAGATGATCTGGATGCGGCGGCTATGGCGATGGCGCAGCAGATCGTCAGCAAGGCACCGGTGGCGGTGCGCACCGGCAAACGGGCATTTTATGAACAGGCGGATATGCCGCTGGAGCAGGCCTATGCCTATGCGGGCAGGACCATGGCGGACAATATGATGGCGCGGGACACCCGTGCGGGGATCGACGCGTTTATTGCCAAGGAGCCGATGCCGGAGTGGCAGGACGACTGAGATCAGCCGAGGCGCGCGGCCGCCTGTTCGGCTGCGACGAGGGCACCTTCAAGGAAACCGCCATATTCATCCCCCATTTCGGATGAGGCGAATATCAGCCTGCCGCCCCACAGGTCGCGCAGCGCATCCGGTGTGCCATAAGCGGGATGGTGGGTCGGGCCATCATGATCAGCCATGGTCGCGATCAGCGGATCTGTGGCCCAGTCTTCCATGTGAACCGCTTTTGGCTGCGCCAGTTCGGGGCCGAACAACGTGACCAGCTGGTTGACGGCCTCACAGATAACCGCGTCGCGATGCGTGGCCCGCGTTGCAGGCGGCGTGCCGACAAAGCCGAACAGGGCAAATCCGCTTTCGTCATGGGGAGACGCATCATGGATTTCGGCCAGAGGACCACGCTGGCTGATGGCATCACCTGACAATCCCGCCTCGCGCCACCAGGGCCGGTCATAGACGGCGACGAATTTCGCGTGGCCCGCCATCCAGGTCGGTACGTTCTGCATCTCTGCGGCGACGGCCTGGGGAAGTTCCGGTTCAAACGATATCCCGCCATGAGCAATGCGCGGGGGCAGGGCGAGCACAACGTGCTGTGCCTCTATGGCCCCGTCCGGCGTAGTGGCCGTAATTCCATCATCCGTTTGTATCAGTCTCTGTACAGGGGTGTTGAGGAGCAAACGCGCCGATGACAGCCGATCAGCCAAGCGTCTGGTGATCCCGCCCAGCCCTCCGGCAATACGCCAGGACCCCCGCATAGATCCCGCGCCGGGGCTGCGGTGTACGTCACCATTACCGGTCTGCCAAAGGCCTGCGCCAGTGCTGAACTGATCGAAAACAGTCAGCCCAAGCGCGTCGGCCAGTGCAGCGATACGCGGTTGATCCGGCCAGATCCAGGCAGGCCCCAGATCGACGGGAATACCGCCGATCTGTTGTGTCCTGACGCGGCCGCCAACGCCGTCTGCTGCTTCGCACAGCAGGACATCGCGGCCGCGCTGTTCTTGGGTATGCGCAAGGTGCAGACCGGCAAGCCCGGCCCCGATGATCAGTGTGTCCGTCTTCATAAAGCCCTTCTACAGGACCAGAGCGGACTGTCACGGGATGTCAGCCGACTTTGTAGCCCCAGAACGCTGTACGATCGGCCAGGAAATACCCATCCAGTGCCCGTACACGCCCCTGAAGCTCGACAGTGTCGCCTGCCGCCAGCGAAGCCATGGCGTGAATGTTGAGCGATGTTCGTTCCGTCACGTGGGGCCCTGTGATCTCTCCGCGCGAGCCGGAGATTTCGTCAGTTCCGTTGCGCAGCAGCCGGCCACCAATACTGACGAGCGCGCTTGTGTTCTCGCGGAACGTCAGGCCGGCGCCAAACACATAGGTGCCGGCAACCGGTGCGGTGAAACTGCTGGTGCCCGCGTCAAAGACATTCTGATCGTTATATTCAGTGTCGTTGATGGCCACCGTGATCCAGGTGTCCGCAGCGCAATAATTGTCAAAATTGGTCGTGCCCTTGAACCTGGGCAGATTCGGCTGGTCGACAACACCGGTGCCGACGTCAACGCTCAGCCCGTCAAAAAAAGTCGTGCCATCAGGCGTGGTGGACAGGCGAAGATTGTCGCTGCCAAAAAGGCCAAAAAGCCCCCGTGTCTGGAAGTCCTGCTGGAAGATAAATCCAAGATCATCGGCGGTATTCTCCTTATTCAGGGTCGAAACAAAGCTGCCATTGCCCGCATCAGCGGCATAAAGCGCCGTCCAGACCGCCGCGTTGATTTTCGCGGAAAACGGGGTGCCGGGCAGGGTGGTCATGCCAAGGCCAAAGGCCTCGATGTCCTGCAGTTCTGCGCTGTCGAGATCGATCCATTCGGAGCCATCATGCACCAGCAGGGTTTCGCGCGCTGTGACCCAGGCGCGCCAGCCCGCGCGGGGCACAAAGAACCGCCAGGCACCATCTTCGAACAATGCGACCTCGCCGTCGCGACCTGTCCAATCGCCGGTCGCAGCGTCACCGACGATATAGCGGGCCCCTGCTGCGGCCCCTGCGGGTGGTGTGGTCAGATCGTCCGAAATGACGCCCAGTTGCGTGACAACATCGAGAATACGCAGCGCTTCATTATGCGTGACGTGTTTCTGCGCCTGATTGGGCATGATGAAAGGGAGCGAGAGACTGCTGGAAGTATCGGCCATGTGGGATCCCGTGCGTATTGAATGACCCGCACAACCTGATCCAAAAGCCTTTCGCATGATTTAGGCGCGCGCACCGCGGATTAACGATGCGTTTACGATACCGTCAGGGATGGACCCCGGATCAGAAGTCGAGGTTTTCCACGCTCAGCGCATTCTGCTGGATGAATTCGCGCCGCGGCTCCACAACGTCTCCCATCAGCTTGGTGAAGAGATCATCGGCCTCGGCCATATCCTCGACACGCACCTGCAGCAGCGTGCGGGCATCCGGGTCCAGCGTCGTTTCCCACAGCTGATCCGGGTTCATTTCGCCCAGACCCTTGTAGCGTTGAAGAGACAGCCCTTTTTCGCCCTCTTCCAGAATCGCGTTCAGCAGGTCCAGCGGCCCGAAAATCATCTGCATTCTGTCTTTGCGCACCAGCGTGGCAGGCAGATTGTAGACGTCCTGCAGGCTCTGCGTGAAGCTGCCGGTCTTGCGCGCCTCGCCGCCGCGCAGGATGCGCCCGTCCAGCGTGCGCACTTCTTCGACGCCGCGCAGGATGCGCGCCAGGCGGATGCCATGATCCTGGGTGATACGGCCCTGCCATCCGCGCTCATATTCCTCGGCAATGAGGTTCAGACGCGCCGCGACCTTGTCGGCGGTGCCCTGAAGATCAGCGTCCACCACACCAGGTGCAAATGCCCCTGCGATGGCGGCCTGTTCCAGAATGTGGCGGGGGTAATGTGTCGGGAAGGCATCCAGCACGCGCCGCATCTGACGCGCGAGCTCTACCACGCGGGCCAGATCGGCGCCGGTGATTTCCTCGCCGTTGCCCTGTCGCAGAATGGCCCCGTCGATGCCCTGCTGGATCAGGTATTCCTCCATCGCGGTTTCGTCCTTGAGGTACACCTCGGACTTGCCACGCGACACCTTATAGAGCGGCGGCTGGGCGATATAGAGATGCCCCTGTTCAATAAGCTCCGGCATCTGCCGGTAAAAGAACGTCAGCAGCAGCGTGCGGATGTGCGCACCGTCCACATCGGCGTCCGTCATGATGACGATCTTGTGGTAGCGCAGTTTTTCGATGTTGAATTCGTCCCGGCCGATGCCGGTGCCGAGCGCCATGACCAGGTTGCCGATCTCCTGACTGCCCAGCATCCGGTCAAAACGCGCCCGTTCGACGTTCAGGATCTTACCTTTGAGCGGCAGGATCGCCTGGGTCTGACGGTCGCGCCCGGTCTGAGCAGAACCACCGGCGCTGTCCCCCTCGACGAGGAATACTTCCGTTTTGGCAGGGTCTTTTTCAGAGCAGTCCTTGAGCTTGCCCGCGAGGAAGTTGACATCCATCGCGGTTTTGCGCCGGGTCAGATCGCGCGCTTTGCGGGCGGCCTCACGGGCATGGGCGGCTTCAATGATCTTGCTGACAACGATTTTGGCCTCGTTGGGGTTCTCCTCGAACCATTCCGCCAGTTTTTCGTTCATCAGACCCTCAACTGCGGGGCGTACCTCGGAGCTGACGAGTTTGTCTTTGGTCTGGGAGCTGAACTTCGGATCGGGCACTTTGACGGACAGCACACAGGTCAGACCCTCGCGCGCGTCGTCGCCGGTGAAGCTGACCTTTTCCTTGCGGGCAATGCCGGAGGATTGAGCATAATTGTTGATCGTGCGGGTCAGCGCGCCACGGAACCCCGCCATATGCGTGCCACCGTCCCGCTGAGGAATGTTGTTGGTAAAGGGCAGGACGTTCTCGTGATAGCTGTCGTTCCACCACATCGCGACCTCAATGCCGATGTCGTCGCGCTCGCCCGAGATAAAGATCGGTTCCGGCATCACCGCCGATTTGGACCGGTCGAGGAATTTGACGAATTCCTTCACGCCGCCTTCGTAATAGAGATCCGCCTTCAGAGGCTCAGCGGGTCGTTCGTCGATCAGGATGATGCGGACTCCGGAATTCAGGAAGGCCAGTTCGCGCAGACGCTTTTCGAGCGTGTCGAACGAGTAGTCCAGATTTGAGAACGTATCGGTTGAGGCCATAAACCGGACTTCGGTGCCCGTCCGGTCGGTTTCGCCCACGACCTCAAGGTGCTTTGTCGTAAAGCCGCCCTCAAATCGCGCAATGTGTTCCTTGCCCTCGCGCCAGATACGCAGTTCCAGCCAGTCTGAAAGCGCGTTCACAACGGACACGCCCACGCCGTGCAGACCGCCGGACACCTTATAGGAATTGCTGTCGAACTTGCCGCCGGCGTGCAGCTGGGTCATGATCACCTCGGCTGCAGAAACGCCTTCCTCCTCGTGGATACCCACCGGAATGCCGCGTCCGTTATCGCTTACGGAAACGGACGAATCCGCGTGAATTGTCACCGTCACAGCGTCCGCGTGACCCGCCAGCGCCTCGTCGATGCCGTTGTCCACGACCTCGTACACCATGTGGTGCAGACCAGAGCCATCGTCGGTGTCGCCGATATACATACCGGGCCGTTTGCGGACGGCTTCCAAGCCTTTGAGAACTTTGATAGAATCGGCGCCGTATTCCTGTGGCGTCTGCTCGGTATCCGACATCGGGTCACACCTTTGTATTTTTTTGATTTTATACGATTTTTTGCCAGGAATGTCACGCAGTCCACACAAGAATTTCCGACGCGGCGAAAGGAGTTAACCCGTCCGCCGCGCGGGCGTGGTCAGGCGCCCCGGGCACCGATTTTCTGAACCTCCCGGGTCCAGCGGTCGATTAGTCCGTCTTTGGGGTCGCTGGCGCCGGCAAAGTAGGTAAAACGGGTGGGCCTGATGCCGACAAAGCCGAAAATCTGACCGGTCAGCTGCCGCAGGATTGCGCTGCCATAGGCGAGCCGCATGAACCAGCGCGGGCTGTCTGAGGTCAGGATGATCCGTCCAGTTTTACCGGTCAGCAGCGGTGCTGGTACACCCAGCCAGTTCGATTTGCGTGTATCGTACGTCCGTCCTGGCAGCAGAATGCGGTCCAGCAGCCCTTTGAGCTTGGCGGGCAGCCCGCCCCACCAGATTGGCGCCGACATGACGACGTGATCGGCCCACTCGAGGTCTTCAAGTACGGCTTCGATCTGCGGTTCCAGCGGTTTCCAGCTCTGAAATCCGCCCTCTCCGAAATCCATGTCGAAGTCGAGCGTTGCCAGATGGATCAGCCGCACGTCATGTCCCGCCTGTCTGGCGGCAGCAGCGTAGGTTTCCGTGAACAGATGCGAGAGGGACGAAGCGCCCGGATGACCGTTGAGAACAGTGATGCGTTTGGGTGTCATGAGAGACTCCTGAGGATTAAAGTGACCGTGGTCATTTTTCTGGGTAAAAAACTGACCACGGTCAATATAAATTTGACCCCGGTCAGTTTCTCTGCCAGAACGGGCGTATGAACAAACCTGTTCAGGCCCGTACCCTGAAAACCCGTGCGAAACTCACCGAAGCCGCACGCGCCGTTGTCGCGCGTTCAGGCTACGAGGGTCTGCGCGTCGAAGAAGTGGTGCAGCGCGCAGGGGTGGCCAAAGGAACGTTCTTTGCGCACTTCCGCGACAAGGACGCGCTGATGGATCAGCTTCTGGGCGCGGAAATGGCGCGTATTCTCTCCGGGATTGAGGCGGGCCCCATTCCCCGCACGCCTGATGAGATGGCAGAAGCGCTCGCGCCGCTTGTGCATTTCATGACCTCGGAACGCTATGTATTTGATGTGATCCTACGCTACAGCGGTGCCGCCGGTATCAGCGACATCGGCCCTATTGCCCGCAGCTTCGAACAGCAGTTCCGACTGTTCGTCACATGGGTCGAACCGCGTGAGGCTATGCCTGCTGAACTGCAGGCCGAGGGCATTCAGGCTTTTCTGATCCAGGCGATGTCGCTGCAGTTCTGCGCTCTGCACGCGTCGTCGCAGGCGCAGGACAGGCTGACCAACTACCTGCGCGCCTGGCTCAGGTGAGCGGGATCACCAGGCCAACGAGGATCAGTGCAGCGCCTGACCAGATATTGATCCGGCGCAGTGTTTCCGGGCGTGTGATACCGCTGCGGATTTTGCCCACGCAGGCGGCCAGAATGATGTTCCCGATCAAAGGGACCGCAACTGACATTCCGATAATCGCGGTGACATCCAGCCAGGAAATACCACGCAGATCAAAAAAGCCCGGCAGCACGCCCATATAGAACAGCACGGCTTTGGGATTGCCCAGGATGGCGATGATGCCCGCCATAAAGCCCGCCCAAAGGCCTGGGCGCGTCAGGCGGCTGTCTGTACTGATGGCCTGGCCCGCATGTCTGATCAGCAGGATACCCATCGTGATGAAAACGCCACAGGCGATCCAGCGCAGGACGACCATAAAGGTGTCAAAGACGGACAGGATCCACGAGATGCCCAGAACCGCCAGAAGGGGCCAGAGGATGTCTCCGACGGCCACACCCAGCGCAAGCGGCCACGCGGCGCTGAAGCCGCCCGAAAGTGCCCGTGCCATCAGGGCCAGCCAGACCGGCCCGGGCGTCAGAAAGAGGATCACCAGCGCACCCGCATAGAGGAACAGATCTGAAATGGAGATTGTCACTGCGGCGCAATCTCCGATGTGCCACTGGCTTCGGTGACTTCAAAATACTGCGCCCGGTCGCCCATCGCATCGAACAGGCTGCGTTCGGTCCCGGTCATCCAGGCCTGGGCTCCCAGGGCTGCAATCTCATCATAAAGGGCGGCGCGCCGCTCCGGATCCAGATGGGCCGCCACCTCGTCCAGCAACAACAGAGGCGGTGCGCCGA